>CALUJE010000007.1 GCA_944320885.1 uncultured Phocaeicola sp. | reverse complement strand
GTGTTTATTATATTTTATTACATTTGCATTGTCTTTTAAATAAATATAAATAGCTGATATAAAGCTATATATAAATATAGTAAATGGATAATGGATGTATTTTTCTTAGTCCCGCTCCGAGTACATTAAGAGGTTATTTCAGTAGAAATAACCTCTTAATTTTTTATCCATAACCTTATCATTTCAAGGCATCCATTACATCCTGGTAGTCCGGTTCTTCCGAAACCTCATTCACAAGCTGGGTATACATAATCTTGCCTGTTTCATCTATCACGACTACAGCACGTGCCAGCAGACCGCGTCCGTTACCTTCTGTCTGCAAGATACCGTAAGCTTTTGCAAACTCCGGATTACGGAATACTGAAAGAGGTATTACATTCTCAATGCCCTCCGTGCTGCAGAAGCGTTTTTGTGCAAAAGGCAAATCCATGGATATGGCCAGCACTACAGTATTGGGAAGTGAAGCGGCCATCTGATTGAAATGACGTACAGACATCGCACAAGTTGGAGTATCCAGACTTGGGAAAATATTCAAAATAACTTTTTTACCTCGAAAACTGCCCAAAGATATATCATTCATCGAACTGTTTACCCCAATGAAATCAGGGGCTTGCTCTCCTATAGCTGGCAATGCGCCACTAAGCAATACCGGAACTCCTTTCACTGTTACTCTAACCGGCTGACTGTTCTGTGCACACGTAGCAGATATTCCTGCCACAAGACACACGGCAACCAACAAAACTTTAATTTTCATATGCAATAAAACTTTAATGTTAAATCGCAAAAATAACGATAAAAACAAGAAATCAAAGCTGTAGCAACTGTTTTTGGGAAATATTATAAACTTCTGTCACATAATCATTATTCATTCGCCGTTTCCTGTACAACAAAAAAAGCATCCCCACTTCATACAGAGAGGATGCTTTACAAGATTATATATATTGTTATGTTCTGTCAGACAATAACGCCACGTTGCTTACGTTCACTCAGCATCTTACGTAAACGTTCACTCTTAGATTTGGCAATATACTTACGCAAGAAGATATTCGGAATGGCAACTCCCAAAGAGATACATAATATGATCAAAGCTGAATTAATGCCATTAACCATCGCGTTGGTTACCTCACCTATCACTCCGTGCATATTTATAAATCCCAACAAACCGCGATACATCAATACTCCAGGAATCATCGGAATAACAGACGGAATAGTCAAGACGTGATTAGGAACATGAAACCAGTGAACAGCTTTCAACGCAATCAAGCTCACAACCAACGCTCCCATAAACGAACCAATTACCGGTCCGTATCCCAACTCAAAGTTTACGAAATTACGTGTACATACAGAAATCATACCTCCTATGGCAACAACCCATAACAATCTGCGTTGCACATTAAATATGGTAGAGAAGCCCATAGCAGCTATCGCCGCAGCAATGGCATATACGTAATAAGAATCATGCGGAGTCATACTCAGTTCGCTAAACTTATCACTGATGGTTACATCTTCCATAACCAGCAAACGCATGGCAAAGGCAATACCAAAAGCCATGGCCGCCATCATCATTACCGTATTGGCCGCACGCGTAATACCTACTAACAGGTAATTGTCTATCATGTCATCTACAAAGTTTATCAACGGAACTCCCGGCACAATGAACAGGGCACAGGCCAAAAGAGGGTGATACGGTGTTGAAGACCATCCGAAAAATGAAGTTGCATAAGCCAAACAAGTAGAAACAAATGCCGCAATACCTATACTCATATACACGTTAACTCCTGCCTCTATACAGCGTGCACGTACTCTAAAGCCGGCAAAAGCACAGATAGAAGCAAACAAAAAGGCTATCCAGTCACAACCAAAAAGCTTACAGAATCCTCCGCAGGCAAAACCGGCACATACTGCTACCAGATATGGTTTATAGTTGCGAGGCTTCTTGGCTATACTTTCCAACTCCTGTTCGTAACGGTCAAGTGTATAGTCATTTTCAATAGCACGCCATGAGAGCTTGCTTATTTCCGAAATGGCCGACATATTAATACCATGCTTCTCACATTTCTGGAATTTGGTATATGAAAAACGGTCATCACTGACATTGACCTGCAACATCGTATAGCTCACATCTATATGCAACATTTCTTCCGGGATTCCCAAATAGGCTGCAACTCTTTTCATGTTACGAACAATACGGTTTGTATCGGCCGCACTTTCTACAAGTATTTGTCCGGTGCGCAGCAATAAATCAACCTTACGTCCCATTAATGTGGAATTTGCTTCCAAAAAGCCCTCGTTTATTTCCATAGCTTCAGTTTAGATATTTATTTTTTTCAGTTTTTGTTTTCTCCTTCAAAAAACGTGCAAAATTAATAAAAATAGAAATAAGAAAGCCCGTTACCAACTGTTTTTCAGAACAAAAATAAAATTATAAGATAGGTAAATCAAAGAAAAAGGATATTTTTTGGTTGTTTTCAATAGTAAAAGAATTACCTTTGTGACAAATATATATCAAAAATGAAAACGTTTTATCTCCTTGCAACCATTCTGCTATTGGCGGGATGCGGCAAAAGCAGAAATACATTCACTCTTTCTGGAACAATCAAGGGAATCAATGACAGCATAGCATGGGTCATAATCCCCGACACGGCCTTCAGCCGTATTGATACTGTCAGCATCAAAGATGAGAAATTTGAATACCAGCTGCAGACCGACACAACCGTACTGCTTACGCTGATGTTCAAGAACGGAACACAATATGACATCTTTGCCGATAAAAATACGCAAACCGAAATAAGCGGTGACACTGCTCACTGGAACAGTCTGCAGGTAAAAGGCGGCACATACAATGATATTCTTTATCCGCTCATGGACAGATACCGCAAGGTTAATGCAGAGCAAGCACGTGATTCCGTAAAAGCATTCATCGCCCAGAATCCATTCTCGCCGGTAAGCGTGTATTTGCTCGATAAATACTATGTCCAGACCCCCAATCCCGATGCCAAGACCATACAGGAACTTATCAAGCTTATGAGCGGTAAGCTGCAAGACGACTTTCTTATCAGAGATATCGAAGAGAGGCTCAAATACAGTGCCATGGCAGATACCGGACGATATATATCCAACTTCCGGACAAAGAACAAAGACAACAAATATATCAGCGCCTATCAGTATAACAACCAGTATATCGTAGTTACATTCTGGGCCAGCTGGCTACCCGACGGAATGAAACTTCAGAAAGAAATAGCCGAAGCAAAGAAAGACAAGAAAAGAGAAAAGACCGTTTTTCTGAACATTGCAATGGATACCGACAAGAAGACATGGAACGAATTGATGAAAAACGACTCCCTGCCTGCTGAACAAACTTGTGACCTCATGGGCTGGAAAAGCCGGTTGGTAGAACAATTTGGGGTGAACTCCATTCCTCAAATCATTCTGCTAAACAAACAGCGCAAAGTGGTTGCCCGTGAAAACAGGTTAGAACCCATTATAGCAAAGCTCGACTCTTTGCTCGAAAATGACAAGAAAAACAAAAAATAAGCCAAAGAATTACACCGTTAAAGTATGCTTGTAAAACTATTCGGAGCTGCCGTACAGGGTATTGAAGCCACCATTGTTACCATCGAGGTCAACAGTTCGAGAGGTATCAAGTTCTTTTTGGTGGGACTCCCCGATTCGGCCGTAAAGGAAAGCCACGAAAGAATCATGTCGGCCCTGCAAGTTAACGACTATAAGTTTCCTGCACGACAGATTATCATCAACATGGCACCTGCCGACATCCGAAAAGAAGGTTCTGCATACGACCTCCCTATAGCCATCGGCATACTGGCATCCAATGAGAACATCAAAAGTGACAAGCTTGCCCACTATCTGCTCATGGGTGAGCTGAGTCTTGACGGCAGTCTGCAACCCATAAAAGGAGCATTGCCCATTGCCATCAAGGCACGTGAAAAAGGGTTCAAAGGCCTCATTGTCCCCAGGCAGAACGCACGTGAAGCAGCCGTTGTAAACAATCTCGACGTGTATGGAGTAGACAATATACGCGACGTGATAGGCTTTCTGAACGACGAACTTACGCTTGAACCTACCATAGTTAATACGCGCGAAGAGTTTTACCAGAACCAAAACAGTTTTGAATTCGACTTTGCCGACGTGAAAGGACAGGAAAATGTAAAGCGTGCCCTCGAAGTGGCTGCTGCTGGCGGACACAATCTCATCATGATAGGCCCTCCGGGAAGCGGCAAATCCATGATGGCCAAACGTCTGCCCTCCATTCTACCGCCACTGAGCCTTTCGGAGAGTCTCGAAACAACAAAGATTCACTCCGTTGCCGGAAAGCTGGGCAGCCAGTCGTCACTCATTGCCCAACGGCCGTTCAGGGCCCCACATCATTCCATTTCGTCGGTAGCCCTTATCGGCGGTGGCCAGAACCCTCAACCGGGAGAAATCAGTCTGGCACATAACGGAGTACTCTTTGCCGACGAGCTGCCGGAATTTAACCGCAATGTGCTCGAGGTACTGCGCCAACCACTTGAAGACCGCAAGATAACCATCGCGCGTGCGAAATACAGCGTAGAGTTTCCGTGCAACTTCATGTTTGTTGCTTCCATGAATCCTTGTCCTTGCGGCTACTACAACCACCCTACCCGTGCCTGCGTCTGCTCGCAAACACAAGTTATCCGTTATCTGAACAAGATTTCAGGACCTCTCATGGACCGTATAGACATTCAGGTAGAGATAGTTCCGGTACCTTTCGAAGAAATGAGCAGTACCCGCCGGGAAGAGTCGAGTGCCACTATCCGCGCACGGGTTATCAAGGCACGCCAGATTCAGCAGGAACGTTATAAGGACTTTCCACAGATTCATTGCAATGCCCAAATGACATCGGCCATGCTTGCCCGTTATGCACAACCCGACGAACGAAGTCTGAACCTGTTGCGCCAAGCCATGACACGTCTTAACTTGTCGGCACGCGCATACGACCGCATACTGAAAGTATCGCGCACTATCGCCGACCTTGAAGGATGCGAACACATCCAGAGCGCTCACATAGCCGAGGCTATCAGTTACCGTAATCTCGACCGTGACAACTGGGTGCGATAAACTTGCCTCCCTGACAAAATTCTATTTTCAAGCTTTATACTATCAGAATTTACAAAGAGGAAAAACTGTTCTCTCCCGCAGAAAAAGTTTATCCTCAGGTTAAGGATACGTATCCTTAGCCTAGAGATATGTATCCTTAGGCTAAGGATATGTATCCCCAGACTAGAGATAAACTTTTCACGGAGTCTTTGCCAATTTTTAAAGAGGAGTCTTAAAAGAAAAAAGGCAGGCCTTGACCATATACAGTCTAGACCTGCCACATCAGTTATTGCTCTAAATATTTTATTAGGCTCTCAAGAAATATATTTAACGCTCAAGATTAATATGATACGGTAACTGTTTCGTAACGTGATTGTGGAATACTGATACCTTGTTTACTTGCCTTACTTCTAATCTTTCTCATTTCATCCTGTGCCTGACGCAAAGCTTTTTTCTGCATTACATAATTTCCGGAATTAAGACTTTGTCCATTAGTACCTTTCACATCATTACCGTTCTTTTTCACTCTGGAACCTGTATTAGTAAGCGAATTGTAGTTGGCAATAGCTCTACGTTCCCACTGTGCATATTGCGATTGCAATGAAGAGTTTGTATTAATACCTGTTCCTACACTGCTATCGCCGGTCAACGATTCATACGTTCCCTCAGCTTTGCCACTAAATGTCTGATACAGTTCCTGACCGGTAGTAAAAATCTCACCAAGCAATTCCCATCCACTAGCCTCCGGCTGTCTTACCGCTTCACCTGTACGATACTTTTCGGCCCAATAATACTTTTTAGCAATGCTCGAACCAAATTTCAAACGGAACATATCGTCTTCTTTTGCACCGGTTACGGTCTTGGCATAAGCAAGCAAACGGGCAGCACTAGCATAATCATTTTTTCTGGAATACTTGTCTGCCTGCTTTAACATGGATTGAATATCATCCGGAACAATTGAAGCCCATCCTCTCATATTAACACCAATTCTTCTTCCATCAGTCTCCGCCTCAGCAAAACCATTCCCGTCAAATTCACCAATAGAATCAAATATACAAGGAATAACTTCACCCGAATTCAGATTCACTATACCCCATTTATTATTTCTTTCCACTTTCAACACATCCTGATTAACAAGTTCTACCCGCTGATACAAAAAAGGTGTTACAGGTTCTTTTGTTTCGGCATCTACCAGTTGCAACATATTACCCGATGTCTTAATGATACCAACTTCTTTTTCACTGGTACAGACATAAGGAGAAAATTTAGGTCTTGGCACAGAAAAGCCTTCGAGCTTTTCCTTTTTCACAAGTTTCTCGCAAAGTTTTTCCAACTTATTGTATTTCATACTTTTCTTTGCCTTAAACTTAGTGATAACTTTACCCGTCGGATCAATAACTCCCCATAAACCGTCTTTCTTCACATTGGCTATGGCATATTGGGTTCCTTTAGCGCCAAAACCTTTAGTTTTCATAACAAAAGCATAGGCTTCTTCAAATACAGGTTCAATCGCCCACGTTCCATCCAACTGAAGATATCCCCATTTTCCATCTTTCTTCACTGCAACCCAACTGGATTTATTCAAAAAAATAAATTTATCCTGCACGTTTCTATGCTTCGTATCAAAGACAACTTCTTTCTTTTCCGTAAAAGGATCTTTTGTGCCAAACGAGAGCATTAACTTCAAATTTTCTGCATAACCTGTATTATCCGTACGCTTATTTACTACGATTTCTCCCTTGTATGACTCACTAGTTTCATCAAATGCAGAATTAATATCTTCAAAAACAAAGTCGGTGACAGGTATATTATATTCATTCATCAAAGCCCATTTACCGTTTTTCTTTGCCATAAAGTATCCACCATTCTTTTCATTATACCAAACGAAACAAGTTGCGTCATATTGGGGAAATACACTGAATGAACAATATTCCTTTGCCTGAAAATCATAATACTGAAATATACATCCCCATTTCCCATTCTCATAATAATCAAAGGACTCTGTTTGTGCCTTTATAGAAAGGCAAGGAAACAAACAAACCAAACCAAAAAATAATTTTTTTATCATAATATTCTCTTTTATATGTATACCATTTTTCTTATTATTCCCATATAGAAGTTTCTGGCCTATAAATATTAAAAATCAGCTAAAAAAGGGAATTTTTAATCTATCATATACCTCTGGACAAAGATAAATACTTTTATTGTCTGTCAAACATATTATAGAACAGAATATTTACTAGTTCATAAAAATATAAACTATTGCAACCCGATGATATGAACAATCATCTACATTGTACTATTCTATTCAGTATTTCTTTTCTATAAGCACTTGTTTGCCATAAAAATCATAACAGATGCAACCTTTCTGCAATCCAGTTTATCCGTATCTTTCAGTAGAAAGGGCAGGCCTTGACCATATAAGGTCTAGACTTGCCCTTTCCATAAAAAAAGCCTTTTTATCTGAGTTACTTAACAATGAACGAACGATATACTCCTACTGACTTTCCATCTTCTGTAGGTACAATAACCAAAATTCCATAAGCAACGCCTTTAGTCAGTTCTTTTGCCGGTTTCAATGAAACACTGTCCAGCTCTACTGTTGAAAGAAAGAAATGTTGGAAAAGAAATACCGTCTTTCCGTTTTCTGCCTTAATCACATTCTTTGTGAGGACATCTCCTTCCAATCCTCCATAAAGCATAACTTTATGCTGGTCATTATACCCCGGAACTCGTATTCCCAACAATTCCCATGCATCATAGATATCAACATTCAAGCTATTGTTGTTTTCTTCTATTGTCAATTCCGGCAACGGAAGTTATATCGTATAATTTGAATACGGATAACAGTTGACCTTTACAACACCTCCTGCCAATGTATTGTTACGATAAACAATCTGAACACTATAGCTGCACTCTGTATAACCGGTTATGTCATAGCTCACGGTCAATATGTAGGCACCTTCAGCTTTCTTCTCTATACTTTTCACTTTGAGTTCGGGTAATGCAAGACTGGAAGAAGCATCCAAATCTTCTTCCCATTGAAAAGAAGAAATAGTAGCACTGAAATCAGAAGCCAACGGTTCCTTAGCCAAGCCACTGACAGTTAAAGGTATCTGCAATTCACCCTTAGATGCATAAACCACATAATCACCACTCTCTATATTCACTTCCAATTGAGCTTCGCCATCGTCATCACTGCAAGAGGTTACAAACAAAACTGCAAGAAGGCTTAAAAGGCCAACAAACTTCTTAAACAAATCATTCTTCATTTCTTTCCTTGATTTTTTATTATTACTAAAAATACTTACTCACTTATCTCCGAATTTCAACAATTAAGAGCCTGTTCTTTGGGTCTGCAAAGTTAAGAAGCACATGCTAATTAAGCAACAATAAGACAAAAGTAAGGAAGGAATAAAAGCTCATCAATTTCTTTCTGATAATCACACAAGGGCTCCTGTAACAAACAAGAAAAAAGGCCACCTCTAAGTTCGTTCAGAGATGACCTTCTTTCTACACCGGTTAATTCAATACAGACTTTTATCAAATATCATTATGGTAATGTCTAAGATTTAAAGTGCATTTTATACTATTTCTTCTTGAATATGTTCAGTACCTTATTTACCACATTTTCCTTTTTACCGGATGCTGTGTCCGATTTGTTGGTCAGTTTGTCAAGCACCTGCTCTCCTACTGACTGAAGTGCCTGGTTAGCCATACTCTTGGCATCAACTTTTACCGTAGGCGATGTAAAGGTTCCGCCAATCTTCAGGTCGAATGTTGTCAGGCTGGCAATGCTTCCGGCAGAAGACGGGAGCTTAACTTTTCCACTGTAGTCTATGGTCTGGTCAAGTCCGGTTGTACCCGAAAGGTTCAGGTTATAATCGCCCATCTTGATGTCAAAAGGTTTTGTTTCCACTCTTCCGTCCTTAATGGTAAAGTCCAGGTTCAGGTCTTTTACCTTCAATTCCTTCAGCTCCGGTTTATTTACAGCATCGGCAATCTTATCTATCGCCGATACGCCACTCAATACCAAATCTTTTGTAGAAAGGCTTCCATTACCTTGTGCTGTTTCAAGCAACGGACTCATAGTCTGGTCAAGATCGGTCTTGATATTCATGCTTCCCGAGAAGTTTCCTTTCAGATTTTCAAAGATTGGAGCCATGCCACGTACCATATCCAGTTCTTTATAGGTCTGTGCAAAGCTCAGATTGGTCATCTTCAGTCCGGCATCAAATGCAGGCTTCTTCACATCGGCAGTCGAATAACCTCCGTTTATTACCACATTGCCACCCATTGTGTTCAGTGACAGGTTCTGCATGTTTACTTCACCGTTCTTCACAATCAGCTTTCCTTTCACATCGCTGAATTCCATTTTATTAAAGAGCACCTTGTTTAAGGCAGTCTGCATCTGGAAATCAATGTTCTTCGGAATTATCAGCAAGGAACCTTCACTCGCTGCTGCCGTAGAATCAGAAGCCGCTGCAGTCTCAGCCACAGCAGTGGTATCGGCGCTCATAAAGTCATTCAGATTCATATAGTTCGAACGGATATTCAATGTACCTTTCAGCGTTCTGCCTTTCAGTACATAGCCCATATAGTTTTCAAACTTGCTGTCGGCTGTAATGTCATTCTGTCCGATATTAACGGTTGTTTCGCTCAGCTGCAGATATTGCGGCGTAAACGTAAAGAGTGAACGCTGAATATTCACGTCGGGCATATCTTTCATCTTCAAGTCCATGCCTGAAAGTCCGATAGTACCCGAAGCCTCCACCTTGTCATACTGTTCCTTTTCTATATACGACAGTTTCGAAGCCGCTTTCATATTGGCCTGCAATACTCCGTTCAGCTGCATGTCTTCGAGTGGATAAACCTGTTTTATCATGCCTAAGTCGATTTTTCCGTTGGCTTCAAAGCGGAAATCAGGATCACTTATCGGAGTACGTACTTCAGCAGTCAGAGAAAATGGATTTCCTGCCAGATTGAACTCCAATGGTGCAACCGTAACAACGGTGCCGTCAACGTTTCCTCCCGGGTTCTCTACCGAAGCCTTGATATTTATCTTATCAACTCCTGCCGGCAAATCAGGGTAACGGAACATGGCATTCTCTACAGTCAAATCGGCTTTGAACTGCGGCACGGTATCACCCTGCAAAGTTCCTTTGGCATAAGCCGACAGGGTAGCAGAGCCATCGGTTTTCAGCTTTTCAAAGTCTTTGGCATAAATAGCCGGAATAAGTGAAAGCAACTCTTTGAATCCTACACTGTTGGTGTTCAGTTTCAAATCCATATCCATCGCTTCACCTTTCATGGCGAGCCATCCGTCGAGATTGGTCTCTATGGCATTCAGACGGAACATATTGTCTTCAAGCGTATACTTTCCGTTGGCAAAATCGGCATCCACATTCATACGGGTAGCAATCTCGACATTGCTCAGGAAAGGAACTCCGTTCATCTGGAAGGTCACTCCGTCGGTCTCAGCCTCCAACTCAACAGCAGAATGCTCAGATGCAAAATCGCCCGAACAAGTCAGTTGCAAATCATGCAACTCTGCATACATCTTGCCTTGACGGTCGTCATATACCAGATTCACGTTGTCAAACTTCACTTTCTTCAGACTTATGGCAAAAGGTGAAGATTCTTCTGTTGTTTCTTCAACAGTTGCCGTAGAATCAGTCTTCATCACATCCCAGTTGGCACGTCCGTCTTCAAGCACGATAGCGTGCAGATAAGTATCTTCTACATAGATACGTGAAATCTCATAATTGCTTCCCATCAGTGAAAACAGGTTGACGGTAGCTGTCAGTTCTCCTGCCTTTACCAGGGTATCGGTAGCAAAATCGCCTTCACCCTTCAACCAGAAATCTTCCAGTGTAAGCGAAGCTTGTGGGAAATGGCGTAACAAACTGATGTTTAACGAACGGAAATCGAATTGTCCGTTCAACATCTTATTACCTTCCGTTTTTACCAATGTCTCTATTTTTCCTTTAAAGGCAAGAGGCAGTACCAACAGAAGTATCAAAATAACGGCAATAACAATACCTGTAATTTTCAATCCTTTCTTCATAAGTCCTGTGTTTTTGGTTATAATAAACAAACATATAAAATATTAGGATTCTTTACGCTTTTCCTAAAGCTTTTTTATACATTTAATTACATTATGATATGATACAGGTATCTTTCCTTATTTATCTCAATCAACCGGACTCTCAGCAACGCATGATAATGAATGTATAAAAGGACAAAAGTCACAATAAAAAGAGTATTTTTGCAAATAAAAGAATACGCAAAGATGTATACACAGGAAGAAATAGACAAAATAGGAAAAGAACTGGAAGAGTCACTGGCCGGAGTACTTGGCATAAAGCTACAGCCCAGCGAAGGTGAACAGGTAGTGGCTACAATGCCCGTGGACAAACGTACCTGTCGTCCTCCCGGCATATTGAACGGCGGCGCTTCACTGGCTATGGCCGAAACACTTGCCGGATACGGTTCAAATGGAATTCTGCATGCCGAACATACATCTGCATTCGGCATTCAGGTAAGTGCCAACCATATAGCTGTTGCCCATATGGGCGATACGGTAAAAGGAGTAGCCACTCCCGTACACATCGGCCGTTCTACCCATATATGGGATGTTAATATTACATCACAAACCACTGGTAAACTGATATCCAGCATACGTGTAGTGAATTTTATAGCACATATTCCCGTATGAACACTGACAACAAACAGACTGACTGCATAGACCGACTTCTCGCATTACATATTCCTTTTGCCATATACCGGTTGCCATGGCAAGAGGAATTACACCTCGTCATGCAAACACAGGGGATGCCTGTCACCCTAACAGACATAACCGAGCTGAATGATAAGGAGGGATTTGTAATGACACCGTTCCGGCAAACAGAAGAAACTCCCATCGTTCTGATTCAACCGGACATCCGTATTGACGGAAAAGAATGTATCGTAAAAGAGCTGGAACGTATTCTGCCTCAACTGGCACAAAAAGCAGCAAGAACCGATACCAAGATAGAAACAGACTCCAAAGAACGTTATACCAATGCTTTTGAACGTTTCCATACAGCTTTGACTCAAGGTGTATTCAACAAGCTGGTGCTTTCCCGCAAATATATTCATGAGTTTACCGGCACCCCGTCATTGGGAAAGATATATATGAATGCCTGCTCATGTTATCCGCGTGTGATGATTTACCTGTGTCATACTCCTTTCAGCGGAACATGGCTGGGATGTACTCCTGAAATTATCCTCTCTATAGAGAACGGAAAAGGACATACGGTTTCATTGGCCGGGACAATGCCAGTCATTAACAATGTTGAGCCACAAGAATGGAGCGAAAAGAACAGGAAAGAACAGGCTTATGTCAGTGAGTATATCCGTCGTCAACTGCATGAACAAGGCATCCAGCCTGAAGAGAAAGGGCCTTATACGGCACGGGCCGGTGAGGTTGTTCATCTGAAAACCGACTTTTTCTTTCCCCTTCATGAAACCCGACGGCTGGGAAATCTGTTGAAAAGTCTGCATCCTACACCTGCCGTATGCGGACTTCCCAAAGCCGAATCATATGCTTTTATCCATCAGAACGAAAAGATTGACCGACGCTATTATGCAGGCTTCACCGGATGGCTGAGTCCGGAAGGCGATACGCAACTCTACGTCAACCTGCGATGCATGGAAGTATGCGAAAACAAAGCCGTACTTTATGCCGGAGGAGGAATTCTTTCCTCGTCGGAAGTGGAATCGGAATGGCAGGAAACACAACACAAACTAGGAACCATTGAACATATACTGTAATCTTATGTACACCGATAAAAAGAACATTCTGCAACTCACGGCTCTACTCAGGGCACATAATATCCGGAAGATTGTCATCACACCGGGAAGCCGTAACATCCCGCTGGCACAGACATTCTCCCAATGTCCCGATTTTGAATGCTTCTCCGTAACCGACGAACGTAGTGCCGGATTCTTTGCCATCGGCCTGGCTCTGCAAAGCGGCCATCCGGCAGCGGTATGCTGCACATCAGGTTCTGCACTGCTCAATATCCACCCGGCTGTTGCCGAAGCTTTTTATCAGCAGGTGCCTTTACTGGTATTGTCTGCCGACCGCCCTGCCGCATGGATCGGACAAATGGACGGACAGACTCTTCCTCAACCCAACGTATTCAATGGGCTTGTACGCCGTTCGGTCAATCTGCCCGACATTCATACCCGGGAAGACGAATGGTTCTGTAACCGACTTATCAACGAAGCCTTGCTCGAACTGAATCATCACGTTGGCGGACCGGTACACATAAACATCCCCATATCCGAACCTTTCTTTGACTTCCCCGTAGAAAAACTTCCCGACGAACGGGTGATACGCCGTTATCGCAGTCCGCTCGAAGCAAAGGATATTATTCTTGAAAAGTTGCAGACATGTCCCAAACGAATGATTATTGACGGGCAATGTACACCTCAACAGGCGAAATACCCCGCACAGGAACAGTTCGTCATATTAAGCGAATACCTGAACAATGCCGTACGCGAAAACAGCATGCAACATTTTGATGCGGTGCTCTACCGTGCTACCGAAGAAACCAAACAGGAACTGGCACCACAACTCGTCATTACCTGTAACGGACACATCGTATCCAAACGTCTGAAACAATTCCTTCGCAAGAACAGACCGGAAGCCCACTGGCATATCAGCCCCGACGGTTCTGTAGCCGACCTGTTCGGCTCACTGGACATCGTTTTCGAATGTACTCCTCATCAGTTCTTTGAAGAGCTGAGTCTTATCATACGGCAATCGTGTCCACAGATTGCAGCATACATAAACTTATGGCATACGCAGGACGCACTCATTCCCTGCCCGACCTTTGCCTATTCGGAAATGGCTGCTATCGGCCGGCTCTTTGAGGAAGTAAACGAAAGCTATAACACACCGGTAGTACACCTGGCCAACAGCTCTGCCGTACGCTATGCGCAACTGTTTCCTTTGAACAGCAACATAACGGTATGCTGCAACCGGGGTGTCAACGGTATTGAAGGTTCCTTATCTGCTGCGATAGGATATGCTTCGGCCTCTCCGCAAACAAACTACATCGTGATAGGCGACCTGAGTTTCTTCTATGACATGAACGCACTGTGGAACGGGCATATCCGTAACAACGTGCGCATTCTTCTGCTGAACAACGAAGGCGGAGAGATATTCCATGCACTGCCCGGTTTGAAACTGTCTGAATACACGCACCGGTTTGTTACTGCCGTTCATAATACCCAGGCCGAAGGATGGGCCAGAGAAAGAGGCTTCGAATACCGGAGTGCACACAACGAAGAAGAATTGAAAGCCGGAATCACAGCGCTCACCGATACGGAAGCCCAACGTCCGGTAATGCTGGAAGTATTTACCGACAAGAGTACAGACGTCCGGCTACTCAAAGAATATTACAGATTACTCAAATAAACACTAAAAAATAATTCAAAGTATGGCACAAAGAGAATGGAAAACCATCAAGGAATATCAGGATATTCTGTTCGATTTCTATAATGGAATCGCCAAGATTACCATCAACCGTCCGCGTTACCGTAACGCCTTTACTCCTACTACAACCAGTGAAATAAGTGATGCCTTGCTTATCTGCCGCGAATGCCAGGATATCAACGTAGTTGTACTGACCGGCGCAGGCGACAAGGCTTTCTGTTCAGGAGGCGACATGCATGTAAAAGGACATGGCGGATATATCGGAACCGACGGAGTACCCCGTCTGAACGTACTGGACGTACAGAAACAGATACGTTCAATCCCCAAGCCGGTAATAGCCATGGTCAACGGATATGCCATCGGAGGCGGACACGTATTGCACGTGGTGTGCGACCTGACCATTGCTTCGGAGAATGCTATATTCGGACAAACCGGTCCACGCGTAGGAAGCTTTGATGCCGGATTCGGCTCTTCTTACCTGGCACGTATCGTAGGACAGAAGAAAGCACGCGAAATCTGGTTCCTCTGCCGCCAGTACTCCGCACAAGAAGCACTCGATATGGGACTGGTAAACAAAGTGGTTCCGCTGGACAGACTGGAAGACGAAGTGGTAGAATGGGCCGAAACCATGATGCAGCACAGTCCGCTGGCACTCCGCATGATTAAGGCCGGACTGAATGCCGAGCTCGACGGACAGGCCGGAATACAGGAACTGGCCGGTGATGCTACCATGCTGTATTACATGACGGAAGAAGCACAGGAAGGAGGACGCGCATTCCTTGAAAAGCGTAAACCCGACTGGAGCAAATTCCCCAAAATGCCATAAACAAAGATTATGGAAAGACTGAAAATAGATATCCTGCCGCACCTGCTGCACTTCAAGCAGCCGGCAGGCACTTCACGAGGAGTCTATACCACCCGCAAGGTATGGTATCTGCGCATGACGAAGACTGAAAGTGAAGCACTGTGTACCGATATGGAGCTTCCTTCATGTGCCTACGATACCACGCAGGCAGGATGGGGAGAGTGTGCTCCGCTTCCCAAACTGAGTTGCGACGACGTGCCCGACTATGAACAGATACTGCATCAGGCATGCCGGCTCACCGAAACAAATGGAACTATCCCTTATGAATTCCTGCGCCCGTATCCTTCGATACTGTTCGGACTGGAAACGGCCATGCAGAATCTCAGGTCCGGAGGAAACTGGCAACTCTTTGACTCTCCGTTTTATCGAGGCGAAGAAGGAATACCTACCAACGGACTTATCTGGATGGGCTCGTTCGAAGAAATGTATGCGCGCATTGAAGAGAAGATGCGTGCCGGATTCCGGTGCATCAAGCTGAAAATCGGGGCCATCGACTTTGACAGGGAACTAAGTCTGCTCAGCTTTATCAGACAACACTTCACTCCGGAACAGATAGAACTGAGAGTTGATGCCAACGGTGCATTCACTCCCGAAGAAGCTCCCGCAAAGCTGGAAAGACTGGCCGCATTTCATCTGCATTCCATTGAGCAGCCTATCCGCGCAGGACAATGGCAGGAGATGGCCCGTCTGTGTGTATCCTCACCTCTGCCCATAGCACTCGACGAAGAACTGATAGGCATCAACGATACGGAGAGCAAATGCCGGATGCTCGATACCATCCGTCCGCAATACATTATCCTGAAGCCATCGCTTCACGGCAGTCTCTGCGGAGCTGAGGAATGGATAAGACTCGCCCGGGAAAGAGGTATCGGCTCATGGGTCACTTCTGCTTTGGAATCCAATATTGGACTGAATGCCATCGCGCAATGGTGTGCCACCCTTCATCCTGTCATGCCACAGGGACTGGGTACAGGCCTGCTCTTTACCGACAATGTTGAAAGCCCGCTCTCAATGGAAGGAGAAAGACTATGGTTCAGAAAGAAATAAAAGAAACAGCCAACATCCATACGGCTCTGAAAGCGTTCATGGACGAATGGCACAACGGACAGGCTACCGTACAGGTACAGACATCGGGCTCCACCGGAACACCCAAACAGATGCAGGTAGAAAAGCGGCGAATGGAAAACAGTGCACGCCTCACCTGCTCTTTTCTCGGATTGAAACAGGGCGACAGTGCCTTGCTCTGCATGCCATTGCAATACATCGCCGGAAAGATGGTTGTTGTACGCTCTCTTGTCTGCGGCCTGAGACTGATTGCGGTGCAGCCTTCGGGTCATCCGCTGGAAGGGTTGACCGAGATTCCGGTATTCGCCGCCATGGTGCCCATGCAGGTATACAATTCCCTGCAGATTCCCGACGAATGCGAAAAGTTGAAACAAATCAAGCATCTCATCATCGGAGGAGGAGCCATTGACAAGGATATGGAAAAGGCACTGCGCAACTTTCCGAATGCCGTATGGAGTACCTACGGAATGACGGAAACCCTTTCGCACATTGCCCTGCGACGCCTCAATGGTCCGACTGCCTCGGAATGGTATACTCCGTTTGACAACGTAAAGATTGAACTGTCTGAACGCGGCACGCTGACCATCAGCGCCCCGTTGGTCAATCCGGAAATACTCGTCACCAATGATATTGCCGAGATAAACGAACACGGACAGTTCCGCATCTTGGGACGTGCCGACAATACCATCAACTCCGGAGGAATCAAGATACAGCCCGAACAGGCGGAAGCGCTGCTCGCAGGCTCCATCCAGGGAGAATTTGCCGTGACTTCCATTCCCGACGCACGGCTGGGCGAAGCACTGACCCTCCTCTACTCAGGCAGTCAGTCACAGGAAGAAATAAACAGTTTGTGCAAAAAGCTGCTTCCACCTTACTGGCGACCGAAACACATCGTACACACTCCGCACTTCCCGCTCACGGGCAACGGAAAAATCAGCCGGAAAGAAGTCAAGGAATATGCTGTCCGTCTGGTAATGCCATAACATGCATGCCAGACGGACTGTATCTTTACTGCTCTCTGAGGGCATCGGCATAGGCTCTTCCTACGGGAATGGTTATATCCTGATTGTATAACACCACCTGCGTACGCGAATAGCTGGCTATGCGATGACGGGGCACGATAAACGATTTGTGAACCCGTATGAACTTATCGGCCGGAAGCAGGTCCATAATGCTCTTCATACTCATCTGCGACAGTATGGGACGTGCATCTACGATATGAAAGCGGACGTAATTGTTGACCGCCTCAATATAAAGAATTGTCGAGAGCTTTATCTTTACGTTCTTGTATTCCACCTTCACCGTTATCTCCTCTTCGTTCATGACCGGTGTTTCTGCCATATTAAGCAAGGAGCGCAGACGCACGGCTTTCTGAACAGCCTTTTCAAAACGCATATACGAGAACGGTTTATGCAGGAAATCCACCGCATTCAGTTCAAATCCGTCGACGGCAAACTGAGCATAAGCCGTAGTAAAGATAAGAAATACGCCGGCCGGCAATTCCCTGGCCAGCTCCACACCGTTTACACCGCCCATTTCAATATCCAGAAATACGATATCCGGGCGAGTACGCTTTACCTGTTCCCATCCGGCCAGCGGATTGGTATAGGTTGAAAGCTCCATATCTCCCATACGCTTACAGAACTGGGCAATGATGTTCAGTGCCATCGGTTCGTCATCAATAGCTATGCACTTCATATCCTATTTAAGTTTTAGGGTTAGTGTTACCGAATAAATGCCATTCTCCTGCTTTATTTCCAATGTATGCCTGTTGGGATATAGCAAATCCATGCGTTTACGGCAGTTGCTGATGCCTATTCCCTTCTTTCCCTCTGCCGGTTCCGTCATTACCGGATTCCTGACCGCAAACAGCAAATCGCCGTTCTCTATCTTCACGGCTATATAGATATCGCTTTCCTTATATGACGACACACCATACTTGATGGCATTCTCCACAAAAGTTATCAACAGCATCGGAGCTATCACCGCGTCAGGAGTACCCTTGTCGTCGGTATAGGAGAAATGAATGCGGGTATATTCGTTCATCCGGTATTTCTGCATCTCGATGTATTGCCTGATATACTCAATCTCCGTCTGTACGGGAATAAAGTCTTTCGATGCGTTGGAATACATATACTTCATCAGCTGTATGAACTGCATAAAAGCCGCCTCGGCCTTTTCCGACTGGGTCACTACCATGCCATAGAGCGTATTCAGCGAATTGAACAGGAAATGCGGATTAATCTGTGCCTTATACAGGGCCAGCTCGGCTTTCTTCTTTTCGAACTCCACCTCATGCCGGGCCATAATCTGCCTGAACAGTTCGGTGAGCAGTCCCATAGCCAGACTGAACACCGTGACTACAAGGAACAGGAACCACACTCCCTGCTGATGCAGACGAAGACTCGATGCACTCGGACGGGGACGCCCGCCCGGAGGACGACGGAAATGCCGCGGCATATCCAACTGATATTGGGTAATGAGCCATGTAATGACTATCATCAGTATCAGAATGACCAGTGACCATACAAGATATTTCTTCCGGCGAAACATAAAAGGCACCGTCAGACAACGGTTGGTAATATATACAATGTATAACCACCCTACCAGGATACACACAAAAACCATATTGCTGGTAAGCCATCGCTCTATGGGAAGCAACATTATCATTATAGGCAACAGCACCAGACAGAAAGCCAAATCAATAAATAAGGGCAAGTTCCTGTTCGTCATATTCTTTCAATATTTGTCACTGGCAAAATTAAGCTTTTTAGACCGGATATGAAAGTCATGCCAAAGTCATTCATCACTACTTTTTTGTCGTTTACCCTCACATCGGAGGCACGGTATTTTATGGTTCGGCCAACTGCCTACCTTTGCAACAGAAAACAAATAAAACTCAAGAATATGAACAAGCTCATCTTATCACTCATCGCACTGTTACTTCCACTGTCCATCATGGCCGATACAGTCATTACCGGTATCATTACGGACAAAAAGAACAGCGAGCCACTACCGGCAGCAACCGTCAGCATCGTTTCTGAGAACGGAACGAAAAAACATGTCATAACCGACCTCGACGGACGATATTCATTCAACGGACTATCCGAAGGGAAATATTCTCTGGAAGCTTCGTACGTAGGATATAAAACGGCAAAGAAAAGCGTAAAGGCCAGCACCGGACAAACCGTTACAGCCAACATTGCGCTGGAGGAAAACTCACAACTTCTCTCTACCGTATCCGTAGAAGGAAGAGCAACCCGTGCACAGCAGAAAGGCGACAGCCTGATATACAATGCCGAAGCGTTCAAGGTAATGCAGGGAAGCACTGCCGAAGATCTGCTGGCTAAAATGCCGGGCATCGTGGTTGAAGGCGGAACCATTCAGGCACAGGGTGAAGATGTAAAAAAAGTACTCGTCGACGGAAAAGAATTTTTTGAAGGCGACGTAAACCTGGCTGTAAAGAACATTCCGTCAGATGTTATCGCCAGCATCGAGGTGTTCGACAAGAAAAGCGAACAGGCGGAGTTTACCGGATTTGACGACGGCGACGAAATCAAGACCATCAATATCGTGACAAAAACCGGATTCAGAGAAGGTACTTTCGGTGAACTGTACGGAGGATACGGTACGGAAGACCGCTACCGCGTGGGCGGAAACGTAAACTTCTTCAATGATGACCAGCGGATATCTGTACTCGGCATGAGCAACAATATCAACCAGCAGAACTTCTCGCAGGAAGACCTGGCAGGCGTCATGTCTTCACAAGGAGGAAAAGGCCGAAGTGGAAGAGGCGGAAAAGGTGGCGGAGAAGGAAACGCATCCGGAGGAGGACGCGGAGGCAGCGGAAACTCAGCAAACAACTTCATGGTAGGTTCACTGGGAGGTATTACGTCGACCAACGGACTTGGTCTGAACTACGTAGACCAGTGGAACGAAAAGATGAAATTCACCGGAAGCTACTTCTTCAATCAGTCGACCAACAACTCGCAACAGGACATCGAGCGTGAATACTTTGATGCATCGCTCCCCGGAATGACTTATGACGAATACAACGAATCGGAAATGAAGAACTGGAATCACCGCTTCAATATGAAGTTCGACTATCAAATAGACGAAAGCAACTCCTTGCAGATAAGACCTACCATCAGTCTGCAGAAAAACGATGCACTGAGTCTTTTGCAAGGAGAGAACTTCACTGACGGACAAAGCACCGGCAGCACGGAAAACCATACAGACAGCAAGACCGATGCCTACAATCTGGGAGCCAACATCACATACCGTCACCGCTTCCCTACCGAAGGACGTACACTGTCGTGGATGATAAACGGACAACTGTCGAACACCAGCGGCGATTCGTATACCGACTATATCAAGCAGCTGCTCAGCGGTACGGCTGAAACCGAAAGCTACAGCCAGTACAAGAACACATCCAACCAGCAGTACTCACTCCGAAGCAGCCTGATGTTTACGGAAAAGCTGACCGACTACATGCAACTGCAGGCCAACTACCGTCTGTACACCTCCAATACGGAATCTGACCGGAAGACTTACGACCACAATGCCGTGACCGACCTTTATGAACAGCTGAACGAGGATCTTTCGAATACCTATCAGTCGGACTATCTGACCCAATCGGGCGGACTGGGACTGCGTTTCCGGAAAAACAGTCTGAACATCATGCTGGGTGTAGACCTGCAATGGGCTTCGCTCGACGGTGAACAGACGTATCCTTACAGCACAGACATCAAGCATTCATATTTTTCAGTATTGCCGTCACTGGTAGCACGCTACTCGCTCGACCGCAACAACTCGTTCCAGCTGCGCTACCGCAGCAGTTCTTCGGCCCCGTCTGTGACTGACCTGCAGGATGTGATTGACAATACCAACCCGCTGTTCCTGTCGAGCGGTAACCCCGACCTCGACCAGCAGATAAACCATACACTGAACCTTCGCTACATACGTACCACGAAGTCAGGACAGACCTTTATCGCCATGCTGGGCGGAACCTTCCGCACGGGATACGTGGGCGACAGTACCTACGTGGCTACGGAAGATGTCAGCCTCTCTCCCGAAATCACGCTGAACAAGGGTTCACAGTTTACCAAACCTGTCAATCTCGACGGTTACTACAGTTTGCAGTCCATGCTTACCTACGGATTTCCGCTCGACCTTATCCGCAGTAACATCAACCTGAGCATAGCGGCCAACTACAGCCATGAGCCTACAATATTCAACGGAGTGAAAAGCAGCACCAAAGAGCTGAGCCTCATCCCGAAAGTAATTATCGGAAGCAACATAAGTGACCAGCTCGACTTTACCGTATCGTACGCGGCAGCCATCAACAAGGCATTCAGTTCCTTGCAGGATGCTACCAGCAGTGACTATACCACGCACACAGCAGCCGCCAAACTGGGATGGACTTTCTGGAAAGGATTTACTTTCCGCAGTACATTCAACTATATCAAATACAGCGGACTCGACACCGACAATTCAGACTATTTCCTCTGGAACGCCTCCATCGGAAAGAAGTTCCTGAAGAACAACGCAGCCGAAATCCGTCTGGAAGCCTTCGACCTGCTCCGCCAGAACCAGGCTTTCACACGCAACGTAGGAAGCAACTATTACGATTATGTAACCTCAAATGTACTTGAGCCTTATTTCATGCTCAGTCTGGTCTATACCATACGGTAATTTGCATGCAGAGCAGCCGGGAAACAAAAGACATCCCCGACAGAAACTTGCAAAGCACCCGTCAGAAAGTTTATCCTTAGCTTAAAGATATGTATCCTTAGCCTGAAGATACATATCCCTAGCCTAAGGATATGTATCTCTAGGCTAAGGATAAACTTTATACTGGGTATCAACCATATACAAAGGCTGTTGTGATAAGGTTTTCCACAGGTGTGTTTCACGATACAGACAAAGCCTTAACAAACAGACTGTCAATACACAGCACTTGATACTATCACATATTGTAGAACCAAAAACAATGAAGATTATGAAAAAATTTATTTTACTCGCACTGATTATCATGGCAGGCATGCAGACTGCCGATGCACAACGTCCGCAAAACAGAAAGCAACAGACTCCGGAACAACGTGTTGAACGACTCGACAAGAAGCTGAATCTCACCGATGAACAGGAGAAACAGATTCTGGCCTTCTATGAAGAGTATGCAAAAGAAGAAATCACACGCGAAAACCGCAAGGAAAAAATGGAAGAGCTCAACAAGAAAATCGAGTCTGTACTGACCGACGAACAAAAGGAAACTTTCTCTACCATGGGTAAGAACAGAAAAAGAAAATAAGAACACCAACAGACAACAGGACAAGTACTCTTGCAAGCAAAACTGAATCTGGCATCAGACCGTTTTGATAAAATACAGGGAGTAATCAATCTCTACCATACACTCAGTAGTCGATACTAACTGTATACACTCTCTCTTCTTCATCATGAAAAGACATTTCCCTGAGTGAGTCCGGGAAATGTCTCTATTCATATACATACTACCGCCAAATCAGTATTCTCACACCGGCTTTCTCTGCCTGCAAGCAGATTTCTGCCCATATTCGTTACTAGTTTGCATATGAATTTGTTATCTTTGCAACACTTTTTTAATGGAACAAAATCAAAACAATACAATATGGAAAAGAAATTTAAAAGAACAACCGTCACATCGGCCCTGCCCTATGCCAACGGCCCTGTACATATCGGCCACCTTGCCGGAGTATACGTGCCTGCCGATATTTATGTGCGCTATCTTCGTCTGAAGAAAGAAGACGTGCTCTTTATCGGAGGTTCTGACGAACACGGTGTGCCCATCACTATCCGTGCCCGTAAAGAAGGATGTACACCGCAAGACGTAGTAGACCGCTATCATACCCTGATTAAAGACTCGTTCAAGGAGTTCGGAATCTCGTTCGATATCTACTCACGTACCAGTTCAAAGACTCACCACGATACAGCTTCCGATTTCTTCCGCAAGCTTTACGACAAGGGTGAATTTATTGAAAAGACCAGCATGCAGTATTATGACGAGGAAGCCAAGACTTTCCTTGCCGACCGCTATATCACGGGCGAATGTCCTCACTGTCATGCCGAAGGCGCATACGGTGACCAGTGCGAGAAGTGCGGAAGCACACTGAGCCCTACCGAACTGATTAACCCGAAGAGTGCCATCAGCGGAAGCAAACCTGTAATGAAAGAAACCAAGCACTGGTATCTGCCGCTCGACAAGCACGAAGCATGGTTGCGCAAATGGATTCTGGAAGATCACAAGGAATGGCGTCCGAATGTATACGGACAGTGCAAG
This sequence comes from uncultured Phocaeicola sp., assembly GCA_944320885.1. GTDB lineage: Bacteria > Bacteroidota > Bacteroidia > Bacteroidales > Bacteroidaceae > Phocaeicola_A. Next base: position 83,151 of record CALUJE010000007.1, on the reverse strand, counting down.
AGCTGGCTCGATATGGGTCTGCAACCCCGTGCCGTAAGCCGTGACCTCGACTGGGGAATCCCCGTACCGGTAGAAGGTGCCGAAGGCAAAGTACTTTACGTATGGTTCGATGCTCCCATCGGTTATATATCAAACACCAAAGAGCTTCTGCCCGATTCATGGGAGAAATGGTGGAAAGACCCCGAAACTCGTCTGGTACACTTTATCGGTAAAGACAACATCGTATTCCACTGCATCGTGTTCCCGGCCATGCTGAAAGCCGAAGGTTCATATATCCTGCCCGACAATGTGCCGAGCAATGAGTTCCTGAACCTCGAAGGCGACAAGATTTCAACCTCACGCAACTGGGCCGTATGGTTGCACGAATATCTGAAAGATTTCCCCGGCAAACAGGATGTACTCCGCTATGTGCTGACAGCCAACGCTCCGGAAACCAAGGACAACGACTTTACATGGAAAGATTTCCAGGCACGCAATAACAACGAACTGGTAGCCGTATACGGAAACTTCGTAAACCGTGCTCTGGTACTCACCCAGAAATATTTCGAAGGCAAAGTTCCTGAATGCGGTGAGCTGAACGATTACGACAAGGAAACCCTGAAAGAATTTGCCGACGTAAAGGCACAGGTAGAAAAACTGCTCGACGTATTCAAATTCCGCGATGCGCAGAAAGAAGCCATGAATCTGGCACGTATCGGTAACAAATATCTGGCCGACACCGAGCCATGGAAACTGGCCAAGACTGACATGCCGCGCGTAGCAACCATTCTGAACATTGCACTCCAGCTGGTAGCCAATCTGGCCATCGCTTTCGAACCGTTCCTGCCGTTCAGTTCTGAGAAACTGCGCAAGATGCTGAACATGGAAAGCTTTGACTGGAACCAACTGGGACATACTGACCTGCTTACTGCCGGCCACCAGTTGAACAAGCCCGAACTGCTCTTCGAAAAGATTGAAGACGATGTCATCAATGCACAGGTAGAAAAGTTGCACGCTACCAAGAAAGCCAACGAAGAGGCCAACTACAAAGCCAACCCTATCCGTGCAAACATTGAGTTTGACGACTTCCTGAAACTCGATATCCGCGTGGGAACCGTGCTTGAATGCCAGAAAGTCCCCAAAGCTGATAAACTGCTTCAGTTCAAGATTGCCGACGGACTGGAGAACCGTACCATCGTATCAGGTATCGCACAGCACTACAAACCCGAAGAACTGGTAGGCAAACAGGTATGCTTCATCGCCAACCTGCCGCCGCGCAAGCTGAAAGGCATCGTTTCGGAAGGTATGATTCTGAGTGCCGAGAACTTTGACGGAAGTCTTTCGGTAATCACTCCCCAACGTGAAGTAAAACCGGGTAGCGAAGTAAAATAAATGGAAAAGACAATCTTACTTTATAACTTGAAGAATGACAAAGGGGTGCAGATACGGCGTATCTGCTCCCCTCTGCATATCTCCTGCCGTGATGTAGAGCCATCCGAATACATGGAACTGATTGGCGCTCTTGCCGGTATGCCCGGCTTCCCACGCAGGCAGCAAAGCGTATCTCCCGTCACATTCAGTGAGGAGATGATGATATTCTGCGGATTCAGCAACGATGATATCTATCAGTTCCTGGCCCAATACAAGGCTGCAGGCATTACCCCCGTATGGCTCAAGGCCTCACTCACACCCAACAATATCCAGTGGAACTCCATTGAGCTGCACAAGGAACTGAGTGAAGAACACCGCATGATGAACAAATAATACATTATGAGATATTTCATTACTTATGGCGACAAGGCATATACCCGGTCGGCCCAACGACTGACGGACGAAGCGCTGCACACACAGCTCTTCGACAAGACGCATATATTCTCGCCCGAGGAACTTCCTGACAGCATCAGGAAACATCCGCTCATGCAGTACCGCCGGGGCGGAGGGTACTGGTTCTGGAAACCCTATGTCATTCTTACCGCCCTTCAGGAGATGAACGACGGTGACATACTGGTCTATGCTGATGCCGGATGCAGCATACGTCCCTCTGAGGAATGGAATACCTTTTTCAACATCTTAAAGAAGAAAAGCATCCTGGCTTTCAAACTGGGATTCCGCAATAAGTTCTATACCAAACGCTCCGCACTCAACTACATAACCCGCGAAGAAAAGTACTGGAGCGAATACCAGCAGATTGCGGGCGGTATCCTGCTCATACGCAAGACCGCCGAAAGCATGCAGTGCATCAGCACGTGGCTGCAACTGATGGATACCCATCCCGAACTGGTGACTGATGTCAGCGAGGACGAACGGAAAGACGAGGCTCCTTACTTCATAGAGCACCGTCACGACCAGTGTATTCTGAGCACAAGCCTGTTCAGATACCGCCATATTGTGGCTTTGCGATGGGAAAACTTTGAATACCTCAACCCTTACGAACCGCAGGCATTCATCGCCTCACGCATCTCCGACGCCAATCCGCAAAATCACCGTCAGGAAATAAGCCGGTTCAAATACTTGAAACGAAAATACATCGGACGTCCACTGTTCAGCATGCGCCAGCAATACTGGGAGTGGAAAAGCCGACATCATAAAGCATAAGGACAATGGCAGCACCCACACTGAAAGAACAGACAGCAAAAGGACTCTTCTGGGGTGCCTTCAGCAATGCCACTCAGCAACTGGTAGGAGTGGCATTCGGCATTATGCTGGCACGACTGCTCAGCCCGCACGACTACGGTCTGTTCAGCATGCTGCTTATCTTTACGGCAGCTGCCAATCTTCTTCAGGACAGCGGATTCACCACAGCACTCATCAACAAGAAAGATGCCAGTGATGAAGACTACAATGCCGTGTTCTGGTTCAGCTGTTCCATGGGAGCCTGCCTGTATGTGATATTCTTTCTGGCTGCTCCTTATATCGCACAATATTACAAGGCCCCCGAACTGACCTCGGCTGCCCGCGTGCTGTTCCTTTGGTTTCTGTTCGGATGTACGGGTACGGTTCACAACGCCATCCTTATCAAGCGGCTCATGATGAAAGAAAAGACACGGGCCGACCTGCTCGCCTTTTTCGCTTCGTGCGTGGTGGCGCTCGGCATGGCCCTTTGCGGCATGGCCTACTGGAGTCTGATTGTACAGATGGTGGTACAGGGCTTTGTCAACGTATGCCTGCGATGGTACTACTCTCCGTGGAGGCCATCGTTCCGTTTCAACGCCGCTCCGCTGAAGAAGATGTTCCCCTTCAGTATCAAGCTGCTGCTCACGGGCATCTTTAACGTAATCAACGACAACATCTTTGCCCTGATACTCGGAATCAGCTATTCAAAGGCGCAGGCCGGATTCTATGCACAGGGCCGCAAATGGAGTTACATGGCCTACTCCACCGTATGGGGCATGGCCAACAACGTATCACAGGCCGTACTGGCACAGGTTGCCGACACGGCCGACCGCCAGCAGAACGTATTCCGCAAACTGATACGCTTCATGGCCTACGTCACTTTCCCGTCGATGCTCGGACTGGCTTTCATTTCGGAAGAGTTCATCGCCATCACCGTAGGCGCGAAATGGCTGCCCAGTATTCCCTACATGCAGCTATTCTGCCTGTGGGCTATTGTAACACCGCTCAACAATATCTGCACCAATACCATCATCAGCCGCGGCAAGTCAAACATTTACATGTACGGCACGATAACACTCGACGTCGTGCAGTTGCTCGTCATTTATTTCTCCGCCCCGCTGGGTGTATTCCAAATGGTAATCAACTACGTCATCACCTGCTTCGTATGGTTCTTCGTTTGGTTCCACTTCGTGAAGAGATACACCGGTGTCCGACTTATTGAGGTACTTGTACGCGATGTAATGCCGTTTCTGTGCATCACACTCATAGCCATCGGGGCAGCATATCTCATCACCCTTCCACTTGCGAACATCTACCTGCGCATCCTCTGCAAAATCATTGTGGTGGCAGGAATCTATATAGCCATTCTTTATGCAGCCCGTTCGGTAATGCTTAAAGAAACCATTCAGTACATACAGAAAATTGTCAAACGATAAAACTACCGGTAAATGCCTATGATTACCTTATTACCCCTGGGAGGCCTGGCCAACCGCATGCGTTCCATCGCATCGGGCGTATCACTGGCAAGAAAATACAACAGCCGCCTGCGCATCATCTGGATAAAGGATGCAGGACTGAACTGTGCGTTCAGCGAACTGTTCCACAAATGGCATCTGCCCGATATCCGCCTGAAGGAAGCATCGCTGACCGACCGCATACTGTATGACCGCCCGCGACCAAGGAACATGCGCATTCCGCAATATTTCCAGCGACTCCTGTTTGACGACCGCCTGTATGACGAGCACAAGGAACGGTTCATTGACCGTGTGTTCGACTATGACCGCTGGCTCGCCGAAAACCGGAAAGTCTACATAGCCACCTGCTATCCGTTTTTCGACGCCCCCGACACGATATACAAAGAGCTGTTTGTTCCCACTGACGAGATAGAGCAGCTCATCACACCGTATACTTCACAATTTACCGCGCACACCGTAGGCATACACATACGGCGCACGGACAATGTAGAATCCATCCGCCAAAGCCCCATCGAACTGTTTGTTGAAGCGATGGAACAGGAAGTACAGGCATTTCCCGACACGGTATTCTTCGTAGCCTCTGACTCGGAAGAAGAAAAGTCGGTTCTGAAACGACGTTTCGGGAAACGTATCATCACGTCTGCCCAGAAGGCCGAACGCAACAGCATAGAAGGTATGAAAGAGGCAGTAGCAGACTTCTATACACTGAGCCGCACACACCGCATATTCGGCTCGCAATACAGCTCCTTCTCCGAAGTGGCCGCAAAGATAAACAACGTACCGTTCAGTACATTAAAACTGAAACTATGAGAATTACCGTTTTTCCACACCTCATACAGGACGAGGCCACACGGCCCAACCCTTACATCCAGGACATGGTGCGTGCGCTGGCTGCACAGCCCGATACCGAGATAGCCAATCCGCCTCACCGCAACCCGCTGCTCAGTCTGCTGAAAAGACAGTATCAGGGCGACGTATTCATTCTGAACTGGTTTGAGAGCATCCCCGATTTCAACCGCGGCACACTCCAGTCGGTCATCGCCATCGTATGGCTGCTCTGCCTGAAAGCACGCGGAAAGAAGATTGTCTGGATTCTGCACAACAAGCAGCCGCACAATCCGCGCAAAAGGAAACTGAAGAATCTGCTCACCTCACTGGTGGCTCGCTGTGCCGACCTGATTATCACACATGCTTCGGACGGACAGGACGTAATACGCCAACGGTATCCCCGAAAACTCGGTAAGGTACACGTACTGCAACATCCCACGAAAGACCGTATCCGGCTTCCGGAACAACCGGCCTCAACAGCCGTTTACGATTTGCTTATCTGGGGACACATCACCGAATACAAGGGAGTGACCGAATGGATGGAATACGTAAAGGCACATCCCGAAGAACATCTGCGCACCTGCATCGTGGGCAGCTGTTCGTCCGACACGTTGCGCCACAAGCTCGAAAGCATCCAAAGCGACGACCTCACCTTCATTTACCGCAAGCCCAGTTTCGAGGAGCTGCGCCAGTATATGGAGCAATGCCGCTTTGTACTTGTGCCCTATCACTCTTCGTCCATCCTCAGCTCAGGCATTCTGATGGACTCCCTCTCTTTCGGAGCCAAGGTGATAGGTCCCGATACCGGCTCGTTCAAGGACTACGCACACGAACAGAGGCTGAAAGTATACACATTCCGTACATTCGGCGATATCCGCTCCATTATCGACGCACACGGGAATGAAAGCGCATCGATGACGGACTACAGGAACTTTCTCGACGAGAACAGCTGGCAGTCCTTTGCCGCAAGGCTGACTGGACTCATAAAGGAGATTTAGAAAATTATCTGCATAGATTCATATATATACATACAACAAACATCTTATTCATATGAAAGTATACAACATCGGTATCATAGGCTGCGGAACTATAGCCGCCAGAATGGCAAAGACACTCAACGGGATGAAAGGCGTGAACTGTTATGCCGTAGCCTCCAGAAGTCTGGACAAGGCGAAGGCTTTCGCACAGGAATGGCACTTCCAGAAAGCATACGGGAGCTATGAGGAACTGGTTGAGGACGAGAACACAGACCTCATATACATTGCCACTCCCCACTCACAGCATTACAAGAATGCCCGTCTCTGCATCATGCACAAGAAACCCGTATTGTGCGAGAAACCGTTCATGCCCAACGCATCACAGGCAGAAGAACTCTTCAGACTGGCAGAAGAGAACCATACCTTCATCACAGAAGCCATATGGACCAGATACATGCCGTCTGCCGCCAAGCTAAGACAATTGCTCGACAGCGGTATCATCGGTACTCCCTTTACCCTCTCGGCCAATCTCAGTTACCCCATCAGTCAGAAAGACCGTATCCGACAGCCCGAACTCGCCGGCGGCGCTCTTCTGGATATCGGCATCTATACGCTGAACTTTGCCGCCATGGCGTTCGGAAGCGACGTAGAGAGCACACACTCGGCCTGCCAGCTTATGGACACCGGAGTCGACGCGCAGGAGAGCATCACCCTCTTTTATAAGGATGGAAAAATGGCTGCGTTGCAATCGAGCGTTTATGCGAAATCAGACAGACTGGGAGTTATTTCGGGCGACAAAGGACACATCATCGTAGAAAACATCAATAACCCGGAAAAGATAAGGGTAGTAGATTCCAACTACAAAACGGTGGCTGAATATGAATTCCTCTCCGAACAGATTACCGGCTTCGAGTATGAAGTACAGGCCTGCATGGAGGCGATTGAAAAGGGCTGGCTCGAATCACCGTACATGCCGCACGAGGAAACGCTGCGAATAATCCGGCAAATGGACAGTCTGCGAAAAGAATGGGGAGTGGTTTATCCTTTCGAATGATTGACACTTAACCCCGCCTCTTAATAAGAAAAAGCATTTCCGACTTTTACTGTTTATAATGAAGAAGGCGTGCCAAAAGCAAACACGCCTTCTTCATTTGTTTTACATTTATATCTGTACCTCTATTTTCAGTTTACCACCCAATCCTTTCTCCACAATATCGTAAAGTGTTTTCAAGGTTATATTACCTGTTTTTCCATACAGAATCTTTTGCATTCTTTCATTTGAAAACTATAAAAACCATTTAGCTCTATGCAGAAAATTACAACATCCGAACAATCACTAACAATATGCTCACAATAAAGCCTTTTCCGTAACATTCCCATTTTACAAGAAACCGAAAACAGAGAGCGACAAAGGTGTTTCCAAAAGCTTTATACACTAAAAAACGGGAAAAAGTATGCGAAAACGGCCCGTTTTTTACACTTTCCCATGTAAAAAACGAGCCGCCCAACAGCAAAAAAGCAGCCGTGCTTTGGTGAAAAAGCTGCTGAGCCTTTGCCCGGAAGCTGCTGTGCTTTGGTTGCCATCGTGCTGTGCCTTTGCTGCCAGCATCCGGAGCCTTCATTTTATTCATATTTCTCAACGTTTTTCCACCAGAATTATTGTAAAGATTTCGATACCGACCTACAGTTCTGCAAGATACTGATTTTTTCTTCGATATTCGTCACGGTTCCCTACATCGGTACTGTACAGGCAAAATTTGAGGAGGTTGAAAAACAAAGTGTCAGAATGTCAACGAATAAAATAAAAGACTGCAATCTCTGTTTCAGCTTCAAGACTGTAGCCTTTTTCGAATTATAATATATATGTATCACACAAATTCTTCACTTTTTTTGTGAAGAATCGAATTATATCCGTATCTTTGCTTGCGTAAAAACCAGTTCAGATGGAGATTGTTTTCGACAAAACTTATTTACGGGATATTTATCAAACAGGACAGTGTAATGATAAAAAGCATCGTTATCAGCCCAATATCATTCGTAAATACATCGATACAATCAACCTTATGAAACGATTGCATAATGTAACAGGACTACGCCAATATAACTCTTTAAGATACGAGAAGCTCAAAGGAGACAAGGCCGAACTATCTTCCGTCAGAGTTAATGACCAATATCGTATTGAGTTTAAAGAATATATGAAAGATGGAGAAACGATAGCCACCATATGCAATATAATAGAATTATCAAACCACTATAAATAGACCGATTATGACAGAATTACCGGGAATTGACCCTAAAATGATTGCAAACAACATTGAGCCGGCATTTGCAACGCACCCCGGTTCGATACTGAAAGATGAAATCGAATACAGAGGCATAACTCAACACAAGCTCGCACAACAAATGGGGCTTCCGTATTCTGCACTAAATGAGATATTAAACGGACATCGCCCTCTGACCGAAAAAACAGCTCTGCTGTTTGAGGCCGTTTTGGGCATTGAAGCCGAACCGCTCCTTGCACTCCAGATGGAATATAATCTACGGAAAATGCGCAAGGACAAAACATTTATGGAAAGACTCTCCAAATTGCGCAAAGTGGCTGCTGTACTTTAATCACGTCTAAAAGTAAAGTCAAAAAAATATTAACTACCTTTGCAGACGTATATTCATCAACCATTACGAAAACAATGAATACCCCCAAGATAGCACTGGTAAAACAGGAAGTTTATCAGGATTTATACGTTTGTCCGGTTACGGAGAAAGACGCCGGAAACATTCTGTTCTCATCGCAAGGACGTGTAGGCCCCATTGGTCTAATGGCCGAACTGGGAGCCGATTTCTACATCGTGAAGGAAGAACCGCAGTGGGAAACGCAAATCTACCGCAGAGTAATCCCACACATGGCCAAGTATCTGTATATGCTCAAGACGCAGACACTCGACAAGATTCCGGGACAGGAATTCAAGCGTCCGGGCAGTCCGCACGCCAACGGTGAGTTTGCCGTGAGCTGCTATGACGTGGACTGGGGAAAGTATGACATTGTCATCTCCATCAACGTAAGTCTGCCGGGAGCACTCGTGCGCCGCTATCCGGGCACTCTGTTTGCCTATATGATAGGCGAGGCCAACATGGCTACCCACACGGCACGTTTCGGATATGATGTAACCCTGAACCAGATGGCGCGCGGAATCGTGGCCGAACGTTGCGGAGTGGTAGACTTCCCGTATACGTTCGTAAACGGAAATACCCTGCAGCGCATCATGGAAGAAAAGCTGGGACGCCCGTCGAAAAGCGAGGGCGTGTTCATGGAGATAAACTCCACCCGCGAACGTCCGGTGACCAAGGTTCCCGAACACTTCATCCCCCTGCAGGAGAGCGGACAGAAAATCATTCTCCACAAACAGCTTATCAGCGAAAACCTTGAAAGCATTTTCGATGCCAAGTATTTCGTCAAGATGGGCGGACGCAACATTCGCGGCAACTCGGTGGCCGAAGCCATCTCACTGGGCACTCTTGCCATCATGAACCGTGACGAGGTGATTCACAAGGAACTCATTACCGACGAGTGTAACGTGAAGACCATGAACGAGGTTATCGCACTTATCGGCCGCCTTGAAAACAATCCCGACGAGTACGCCCGCCTGCTCAAGGCACAACAGCAGAATCTGGGGCATCTGTTCTTCCAGCTTCCGCTCAAATCGCTTGAGAACTGCCTGAAGCACAAGCGCCGGATGAACCGTCCGGCCCGAAGCAACCTCTTCACCAAGTTACTCGACCATCTGGTATTCATACATCCATAAAAACAGAATGAACACAATGAACTACGCGCCCATTCTACTTTTTGTATACAACCGTCCCGGACATTTGCGCCAAACGGTAGAGGCTTTGCAAAACAACGTACTGGCTCCGCAAAGCGACTTGTTTATCTATTCCGACGCACCGAAAGATGAGAGCAGCCGCAAAGCTGTGGCCGAAGTGCGCCGCCTCATACACAGCATTGCCGGATTCAAGAGTGTAACCATCACCGAACGCAGCGAAAACTGGGGACTGGCACGCAGCATCATCGATGGAGTAACCACGCAGGTAAACCGTTTCGGACGCGTCATCGTGCTTGAAGACGACCTGATAGTGGCTCCTCACTTTCTCACGTTCATGAACGACGCACTCGAGACTTACAAGGATGAACCCCGTGTGGGACATATCCAGGCATGCGACTTTACCAAAGACCCCTCACTGCCCGACACCTTCCTTATCAAATGGACCGGAAGCTGGGGATGGGCCACATGGGCACGCGCATGGCAACATTTCAATCCCGACGGAAAAGCCCTGCTGACCGAACTGAAAAGACGCAGGCTCACCCGCACCTTCGATTTCAACGGCAAATACGGTTACACGCGCATGTTGCGCCGGCAGACCGAAGGCAAAAACAACTCATGGGCCATACGCTGGAACGCCACCCTGTTTCTGAAAGACATGCTCTCACTGAACGTGGGCAAGTCGCTCGTACAGAACAACGGATTTGACGGAAGCGGCACGAACTGCGGCGGTGGCGGTCTGTATGCGTCCGACCTGTATATGAAGCCTCTGCCGGTAGTCAGAATCTCTCCCATCGAAGAGAATGCCGAAGCCCGTCAGGCATATGTACGGTATTACGCTCGTACCAACTCATTCACGGCCAAAGCTATCCGCCGCATCAAGCGCACACTGAAAGGAGATTTCGGAGCCTAGCGTACCGAATTCGCACAAAAATGCCTACCTTTGCAGCACAATAAGGTTTCGACGCATGAGAGTACTTATTATAAATACATCCGAGAAGATTGGCGGTGCTGCCATTGCGGCACGACGCCTTATGGAAGCCCTGAAGAAAAACGGCATTCAGGTAAAAATGCTGGTACGCGACAAGCAGACTGACCATATAAACGTGGTACAGGTAGACAAGTCGTGGCTCAACGTGTGGCGCTTCATATGGGAACGTATCGTTATCTGGCAAGCCAATCACTTCAAGAAACACAACCTTTTTGATGTAGACATAGCCAATACGGGAATAGACATCACTACCCTTCCCGAATTCAGACAGGCCGACGTCATCCATCTGCACTGGATCAATCAGGGCTTCATCTCGCTCGACAAACTGAAAAAGATTGTCGATTCGGGCAAGCCGGTAGTATGGACCATGCACGACATGTGGCCCTTTACCGGTATATGTCACTATGCCAACGAATGTGACAAGTACAAGACTCATTGCGGCAACTGTCCGAAACTTTATGGACGGAGCCACAACAAAGACATCTCATGGCGCGTATTCCGCAAGAAACAGAAACTCCTTGAAGGAAGCAATATCGGTTTTATTGCCTGCAGCCGCTGGCTGGAGGGACTGGCCAAGGAAAGCAAACTGCTCGAAGGCAAGTTTATCACCAACATTCCCAATGCCATCAACACCAAGCTGTTTCATCCTTTCAACAAGCAGGAAGCCAGAGCAGCGCTTCATCTACCTGCCGACCGCAAACTGATACTGTTCGGTTCGCAAAAAATTACCGACAAGCGCAAGGGAGTGAAATACCTTATCGAGGCCTGCCGCCTGCTGGCACAGACACACAGTGAACTGGCTCAGAAGATAAGTATTGTCATCATGGGAAAACAGGCAGAAGAAACGGCCGCACTCTTCCCCTTCCCGTGTCATAACATGGAATATGTGAGCGACGAACGCCGCATGGTGGAAATATACAATGCCGTAGACCTGTACGTAACTCCTTCATTGCAGGACAATCTGCCCAACACCATTGTCGAGGCAATGGCCTGCGGTACTCCGTGTGTGGGATTCAACGTAGGCGGAATTCCTCAGATGATAGACCATCTGCACAACGGCTATGTAGCCGAGTACCAGTCGGCCGAAGACTTGGCCAACGGCATACAGTGGACACTATCCGACGAGATTTACGGTGAACTCAGTGAAGCGGCATGGCGCAAGGCCAAAGCCTGCTACTCGGAAGATGCCGTAGCAAGAAAATATATCGACATTTACAACAAAGCAACCGGACAGCATGCATAATCACTTTCACCCGAAGTTCTCCATCATCACGGTGACGTATAATGCAGCCGCCGTACTGGAAGATACCATACAGAGCATCATCACGCAGACCTACAAGAATGTGGAGTATATCATTGTGGACGGTGCCTCGACCGACGGTACACTGAAGATAATAGAACGTTACCGACCTCACATCCATACGGTGATAAGCGAGAAAGACAACGGACTGTATGATGCCATGAACAAGGGACTGGCCTTGGCGACCGGCGACTATGTATGTTTCCTGAACGCAGGCGACTGCCTGCACGAAGACGGTACGTTACAAAATATGGTACACTCGGTAATCGAAGCCGAATGCATGCATACCGAAAATGATGTTCCCGACGTGATTTACGGTGAAACCGAACTGGTTGATGCCGAAGGACATTTCCTGCGCATGCGTCGTCTTTCCGCCCCCGAACATCTCACCTGGCGAAGCTTCCGGCAGGGCATGCTGGTATGCCATCAGGCTTTCTTCGCACGCCGTGAACTCACTCAGCCATATGACCTGCATTATCGTTTCTCGTCAGATTTCGACTGGTGCATCAAGGTCATGAAGAAATCAAGGATACTACACAATACCCATCTTACCCTTATTGATTACCTTGACGAGGGACTCACCACCCGCAATCACAAGGCCTCGCTGAAAGAGCGTTTTCATATCATGTGTCATCATTATGGCACCATAAGCACCGTGCTTCACCACCTGTGGTTTGCAGTCCGCATGGTGACTCACCGCAACAAGGTATAATACCATAGCGTGTGAGCAGAACTTATAAATTCCAACCAAAAAGCATAAAATATTGTTTCTTTCTAATAATTCTATTTTTAAAGAAAATAGGATGCGGTTCGGCAATACAAATCGAAAACTTTGGTTTTCATTTGCCATTGCGCTCACCTTTCACTATTTTTGCCCCACACTAAAACCAACAAGATGTTAGAGGCAGAGAAAACTATCAGGGTAGAAGACCTGTTCAAATCACATTTTCATCAACTGTACGTCCATGCATACGGCTGGGTACGTGATGAAGAAAATGCCAAAGACATTGTGCATGACGCTTTCTGTTACCTGTGGGAAAACTACGAGCGTTACGAAAAGGAAGACAATCATCTGCTGGCTCTGCTTTATACATTGGTGCGTAGCCGTAGTATCGACTATCTGCGTCACAGCCAGTCGCGCGAAAATTACATCCAGGAACAGATTGAATTTGATGACAGTAACCGCAGTGATTACGATGACTATGATGACATTCTGGCACGTATCATGAGTGCTATCCGCCGTTTCCCTCCCCAAACACGCCGTATCTTTACGGAATGCATACTTCATCACAAAAGCTATAAGGAAGTGGGCGAACTGCTTAACATCAGTCCTCTCACCGTCAAAACCGTAATGGCAAGAGCCTTCAAGGCACTTCGCGAGCAACGTGAATTCTTCATTCCTGCCATCCTGCTGTTACTTGCCGGACTATAAGGCTCCAAACGGAGTCATCACAGCATTTCTTTTTTAACATCATCTGAAAAAAATGCATCAAGAGTGAAAAAAATCTTTCACCCTTGTACTCCTTTTTAATATCGATTACGTTATACATATAAAAGAAAACAAAAAATGAGCACACAAGACGAAAAAGACATAGAGTATATTTTAAGAGTAATAGCCCATCCGGAAATGGAACTTACTGCAGAATTTCGTATGTGGATGCAGGACAAGGAACATCGCAAACTGTATAAGGCAGCAAAAGCCGCCCATGATGCCATCGCCCTGAAAGAAAAATCACTGCCTGACACTCAGGAAGAGTGGCAACAGTTCCTGTCACGTACGCAAAGCACAAGGAAGAGCTATCACATAAAGAGCAGCAAACATACGTCACAAAGCAGAAATATTCATGCATATATCTGGTCGGCTGCCGCATCGCTTGCACTGCTTATCGGATTCTCATTCTGGGCATATCATCAGTATAATACTTCCGATTCTATCGCACTAATGGAAGCCAACCTGAATCCTCAGGAAATTGTATTGAGCAGTAACAGCGGACAAAGCATCGTAATAGACAAACAAACCAATACGGAGTCTGTTGCCATACTTGGAGCCAGCATATCCGACGAACAGGCCATAACATATAAAAACGATAAGAAGATAGCCGAAGCTGTTCCTACCATGCAGACCTTACAGACTCCGCGTGGAAAAGACTTCAAAATAGAATTAAGTGACGGAACCATCGTATGGCTGAATGCGGAGAGTAAGTTGCAATATCCCAGCCGTTTCACCGGAAAAGAACGTTTGGTTCATCTGGAAGGAGAAGCATATTTTAAAGTTGCAAAAGACGCCAAGCACCCGTTTATCGTAAAAACAGCCAATCTGGAGACTCGCGTATTGGGTACAGGATTCAACCTGCGCAGCTACAACAATGCTGCTCCACACGTAACACTGGTTGAAGGAAAGGTTGCTGTGAAAAGTGAATACTACCACATCATGCTCCGCCCGGGTGAAGATGCCCGTCTGAATGCCGACGGAAGCATTCAGGTTCAGAAAGTAAACACTCAAAGTTATACTGCCTGGACCGAAGGATATTTCTATTTTGACAATGCATCGCTGGATGAAATCATGAAAGAAATCGGGCGTTGGTATAACCTGAGTGTTCAGGTTAACAAACCGAATGTGCTCAATTATCATTTCAATTTTTGGGCAAAGCGTGATGACAGTATTGAACACGTTATCAAACTGATTAATGAACTGGATAAAGTGAACATAACAATAGAAGGAAATAAGCTTATTGTAAACTAAATATTGAGAGAATCAACAGCCAATAATGGCTATATGTTAAATTTAATACCTAAAAACTATGGAGCTGAGAGAAACGTTCCTACTTAACGAACACCACAAACGAACTATGCTTTTCAGTAGGTGTACAACTATTATGTACATGCTGATAGCACTCTTGCTGATTGTTCCTGTTGTAACAGCACAGGCACAAACCACTAAAAAATTCAGTGTGACCATTCAAAACGAACAATTGCCGTCTGCACTGAACAAGATTAGCAAAGCTTCCGGATACAAAATCAATTACAACACGGAAGATTTGCAAAAGTATAAAGTCAGTGCACAATTAAAAGATGTTACTGTAACAGAAGCACTCGACAAAGTACTCGAAGGAAAGCCTTTCCGTTATCAGGTATCTAAAGAATTCATAACCATCCGCAGAGCTCAAGCTCAGGTCAGTCTGGTTCCGGCCAAAGGACGCACCATCAAAGGATTTGTATATGATGAGAGCAACGAACCGCTTCCTGGTGTAAGTGTACGTGTAAAAGGTGATACCAAAGGAAACATCACGAGTATAGACGGTGAATATATGCTTTCCTTATCTTCCAATGAAAAGACTACATTGATTTTCTCATACATCGGTATGGAAACTCAGGAAGTAGTAATTGCAGCCGGCACCCAGGACATACTAAAAAACATTACACTGAAAACCGACGACAAGACATTGAATGAAGTTGTTGTTACCGGTATCTTCAACAAACCGCGTGAAAGTTATACCGGAGCTGCAACCAGCTATACACGTGAACAACTGGAATCGGCCGGTAACCGTAGCCTCATCACAACCTTGCGCAATCTAGACCCAAGCTTCAACATTGCCGACAACATCAACATCGGTTCCGACCCGAACAGCTTGCCCAGCATCACTGTACGTGGAGCATCCAGCTTGCCTACCGACGTACAGGATATGCAGGTAAGTGCAGACAATCAACGTACGGCCAACCAGCCACTTTTCATTCTTGACGGTTTTGAGATCTCACTGACCCGATTCATGGACCTTGACGAAAGCCAAGTAGAAAGCATCACATTATTGAAAGATGCCAACGCAACAGCCATGTATGGTTCAAAAGGTTCAAACGGTGTAGTCGTTATCACCAGCAAAGCTATCGAACCAGGTAAACTGCGTTTCAGTTACAAAGGAACCCTTCAGATTGAAGCTCCCGATTTAAGTTCTTACAACTTAATGAATGCTGCTGAAAAACTTGAATATGAAAGGCTCGCAGGACTCTATGAAACAGACAGAAGTGCTTTAGAGGATCAAAACCTAAAAGATCTATATAACAAACGTAAATTGGATGTAGAAAGAGGCGTAAATACTTATTGGTTAAAATATCCAGTACGTACAGGCATAGGCTCACGTCATAATGTATCTATTGAAGGTGGCGATGAGAACTTACGTTATGGTGCAAGCTTCAGCTATAACAATGTAGAAGGAGCCATGAAAGGCTCAAACCGCAACACCTTAACCGGTGATATGTTCCTTCAATATAAATACAAGAACATTACATTCCAGAATCGTTTACAGATTACCAATTCAGAATCAAAGAATTCACCTTATGGCTCATTTAGCGAATACTGTAAAGCTAATGCATATTTTACTCCTTATGATGAAAATGACAATCTGCTTAAACATTTAGAAAATTCACAATACTACGCTAGTCTAAATAGACGTAATACTGCACTAAATCCTCTATATAATGCTTATCTTCCAAGTAAAGACACAAGTGAATATACTGATATAACCAATAATTTCTCAATTGAATGGTATATACTTCCGGAATTATTCTTCCGTGGTCAATTCTCATTCAGTAAACAGACAAACCGCTCTGACCAATATGTTTCAGCCGAGAACACGATGTTTGACAATTATACGGGAGATGACTATAAACGAAGAGGACGTTATACCTATGGTACCGGTAACAGTATAAACTACAATGGACAAGTAACCTTAAATTACACCAAGACTTTCAATGATAAGCATCAGGTATTTGCCGGATTAGGTGCTACTATTAATAATTCTGAATCAGAATCTTATTCTGTTGTAGGTGAAGGTATATCCATTGAAAACATGGATTTTTTGGGAATGGCCAGCCAATATCTGAAAGACGGACGCCCTTCAGGAAGTGAATCTATATCACGTAACGCTGGTGCATTATTTAACTTCCAATATACATATGATAACCGATACTATTTTGACCTTAACGGTAAATATGACGGTTCTTCTCAATTTGGTTCTAACAATCACTTTGCTCCTTTCTGGTCAACCGGTGCCGGATGGAACCTTCACAATGAAAGATTCATGCAAAACCAACAATTAATAAACATTGCTCGTTTAAGATTATCCTATGGTATTACGGGTTCACAAAATTATGCCCCATACTTGGCAATCCGTACTTATCAGGATTACGGAGGTCAAAGTACTCAAGGATGGTATGGTGCCTATATTATGGCATACGGTAATCCAGACTTGAAATGGCAAAAAACCAATCAATGGAACATTGGTGCTGATTTAGATATGTGGGAACGCCGTATTAATGTAAGCTTTGATTTCTACAACAAAGTAACCGATGATTTGCTGGCAGATATCAATCTTCCTCTATCCAGCGGTTTCAGCAGCTACAAATCAAATGTAGGTAAGGTTCAGAACCGAGGATATGAAGTCTCATTTCAAGCACAGATAATCCGTGACGCAACCAATGATTTACGCTGGACGGTTGGAGTAAAAGCAGCTCACAATGAAAACAAGGTAAAAGAAATTTCAAACTCTTTACAAGTACTGAATGACCAACTTAGCAACCAAGACAACTATAATCCCAGCTTCCAATACCGTGAAGGCCAATCCATGAATACGATTTATGCCGTACGTTCCAAAGGAATTGACCCAAGTACCGGACAAGAAATTTTTATTAAGAGAGATGGTACAGAAACCTTCACTTGGGATGCAGCCGATCAGGTTCCTTGCGGTGTAGCAGAACCGACACTAGAAGGTACCATCAATACGAACTTACGCTGGAAAGGCATCACCATGAACCTGATATTCGGTTACCGTTTTGGTGGAGACGCATACAATTCTACATTAGCTAGTAAAGTAGAAAATATTTATCCATATGACAATGCAGACAAACGTGTATTGTATGACCGTTGGAAACAACCAGGAGATAACGCCAAGTTCAAGAGCGTAGGAGACTTCTCTGAAACAAAAGCAACATCGCGTTTTATATTTAAAGACAATACATTCTATGCATCCAGTCTTAACTTGGGTTATGAGTTTCCGACAGAATGGAGCAAGAAATATTTGTCCCTCTCGTATCTAAGCATCAACGGTTATTTGGAAGATTTGTTCTATTGGTCAACCATCAAACGTGAAAGAGGTACCGATTATCCGTTTGCACGTAAATTCTCTATTTCATTAACAGCTAGATTCTAATAAAACCATGAAGAAAATATATTACCTATTACTGAGTCTTGCAACAATATCACTAAGCGGATGCAACGACTGGCTGGATGTAAGTCCACGCTCACAAATTGAAGGCGATAAACTTTTTAAGACAGAAGAAGGATTCAAGCAAGCCTTAAATGGAGTATATATTAAATTAGGACAAAGTTCTCTATATGGTGAACAAACTTCTATGTATATACCAGAAACTCTTGCTCAGATGTGGACTATACCATCCATGAACTCAAATTTGGCAATGTATAGTCTTGGAAATTACGATTTCACAGAAAACAGTACAGAATCTACAATCAGCAATACATTTAAAGAATATTATAATGCCATTGCCCAGTTGAACGATATTTTGGCTCATTTAAAAGAAAACAAAGGTGGTGTTAATTTTGAATATAACAATGACAAACTTATAGAAGGAGAAATACTAGGATTACGTGCATTCTTACATCTAGACATTTTACGTTTTTGGGGACCAATTCCGGAAAAAGCAATCAACGATGAGAGTACCATACCTTATGTTACAGAAATAACCAACGACGTGTCTAAATTACGCTCAAAATCTTGGAATGAGGTTATAGCTGCATTAGAAAACGATTTAAACGAAAGCGAAAATATTTTAAAGATTTACGATCCTATAGCCTATGCCGACTTAGATAGCTTAAATATAACTAATTACGTTGGACAAGGCACCATGCCTAAAGACGAATGGCAAATGATGCGTAAAGGACGTTTCAATTATTATGCAGCATTAGGCACTAAAGCACGCTTTTATCATTGGATTGGTAATAAAGATTTAGCTGTTAAATATGCAAAACTCGTTGTTGATGAAAACAAAATACCACTATGTACAGAATCAACAATTCAAAAGAGTCTGACTATGTATCCCGAACATTTATTCGATATAGAAAATATCAATTTACTGGATATAATCAAAGATAAATACGCCAGTAGCATAGCAATATATACTCAAAATAAGTCAAATGTAGAAAGCTGCTATGAAAGTACTATCCATACAAATGACATTCGATATACCAATAGCCGTTATTGGGGAGAAAAAAAATATAACGAAATAACAGTTAATACATTCTATAAATTTATAGGAAATGACAACATAAAATCCGATAAAAGAATACCTCTCTTACGAACAGCTGAAATGTATCTAGTTCTTATTGAAGATCTGCCTTTGGAAGAAGCCAAGACTTATTTTACTACCTACAGAACAGCTAGAGGTCTCTCATCTTCCATTGATGAACCTTCTATGGCTAGTGATGAAGACCGATTGGACAGATTAGAAAAAGAATACCGAAAAGAATTCTTTGGAGAAGGACAAACATTCTTCTTTTACAAGAAACACAATTATTCAGCATTAACATGGCCTAAAACTTTCAATATACCTGAAAACGGTTATGTAATACCCAAACCTGATGGAATGTCAAACTTTGAATAAAATATTATTATGAGAAAAATTACATATATACCAATATTCCTCTCTATTTTGTTTATCAATCTAATAAGTAGCTGTAAAGAGAACGAGATGGATACCTATGAAAATGATCCCGCTCTCTATTTTGAAAACAAAAACTATGGTCAAAAAGACAGTATCAACCATTCATTTTTCATCTACAATGAAGATGTCACCTTTGATACGGTACGCATAGTGATCTGCACCATGGGATTCCCCACTGATTATGATCGTCCAATCAATTTAATACAGACCAACACGGGTAAACCGAATGCTGCAATACCAGGAACTCATTTTATTGCGTTTGACGATCCCGAAATGCAAAAACATATATGCATTCCTGCCGGAGAAGTACGTACAGAAATTCCCATAGTATTCCTACGAGACAAAAGTATTGCAGACAAGGAAGTACGCATAGAATTAACGATAGGCTGTAATGAATACTTCCGTCCAGGTATTAATGAATGGAGAGATTTTGTAGTAACAACAACGGATATGGCCATAAAACCCAACAATTGGGATACCCAATGGAGACGTGCATTCGGCACTACTTGGGGAAGCGTAAAAATGAAATTTATTATTAATTCTACTGGACTAACTGACTTTAACAACTATCCTACTAACGATCCTGGATATATTAATTGGCTAAAATCTACTGCTAAACAAGC
Source organism: uncultured Phocaeicola sp. (assembly GCA_944320885.1). Taxonomy (GTDB): domain Bacteria; phylum Bacteroidota; class Bacteroidia; order Bacteroidales; family Bacteroidaceae; genus Phocaeicola_A. The sequence continues at coordinate 62,819 of CALUJE010000007.1, read as the reverse complement.
CTTAATTGATTATAACACAGCTCATCCAGAGGAACCTCTGTGCGAAGCAGATGGAAGTCCTGTTACATTTGATTAAAAACCTATTAATATCTTAGTCATGAGAAATTTTATAAAATACAGCTTATATATTTTCATCTTATCTTTCATTTGCAGTTGTGTAGATGATAAAGGCAATTATACATATAAAGATGAAAAGGATATTCTTCCTATTTCAATTGGAGAGTTCGAAAAAGAAATGACCATAGAAGTCGGTCAAACACTCAGCATCATACCAGAAATAGAAGGCATGGACAACCCTGACAAATATACATATGAATGGTATGTCATGGAATATCAAGTTGCAGGTAAAGCCCCTGAACGACAAGATATCGGTAATACTAAAGATTTAAACTATAAAGTAACAATAGATCCAGGCGTATGGAGATTAAGTTACAAAGTTATAGACAAAGAGACAAATATATTTTCTCGTGCAGAAACAAAATTGAACGTTATATCTACGGCTGTAGACAACAAAGGTTGGTATATATTAAAAGACAATGGCGAAGAAACTGATTTTGATTATATCAACTTTGAAGGGACAATATATAAAGACGTATTACGTAAAAAGAACCTCCAACTTCCAGGTACAGCCATTTCAATGGAATATCAACAGGATAGATACTATCATAACATTACGGATGAACACGGGAATGTAGTAACTTTAACCAATCAGTCTGTATTCCATGTATTAAGCAGCAAAGAAATATATAGCATCAACGCAAAAAAAATAGAACTCTTCAAAAATTTTGAAGAGCAGTTCTATAGTACTCCCGAAGAATGTGATCCACAATACTGCATTTATGTTTATCACGGAACCCATTTCTTACAAAATGCAGGAAGACTTTATACAGTTAACGGCTTGATCGGAAACATTGGAAAAGTATTCCCAATAACAGGTACTTATAAACTTTATAAAGGAGGTGGTATACCTATGGGGTTGAAAAACTGTATTGTATACGATGAAGCTACAAATTCTCTTCTTGTGGGAGACGGATACAATGATTCCTTCATAGATATGCCTGATTTGAAACAAGACGATTCTATCTATTCATTCAAACACATGCCTTATTCCATTGTTTGTATAGCTCACAATTGCAGATCTATGAAGGGACAAGGCTACATTGTTCTTAAACATAAAGATACCGAAGAAGGAGCATTATTACGTGCAAAGAATTCAAGTTCCACAGCAATCACCTCGTTCTCCATTGTACCAAAAGAAAGTAAACTTTTAAAAACAGACATTGTAGCTCCGGCGTTTAACGCTGATTTTGTATATTTCAAACATAACAATGCTGTTTATTCGTACGAAAACGCCCAAGATTTATCTCTCGAAGATAAAGAAAAAGAAGTTATATCTTATCCGGAAGGAGAAACCATTACTGCCATTAAACAGGCTTTCTCTACCGATATCAATCAACTGGCAGTCTTGACCACTAAAGACGAGAAGTGGAAACTTTACATCTATGACCTTTTGGGAGAAAGTAATCCGGAAATCAACCCAAAACCTGTTGCAACATACGAAGGTGAAGGTAACGGACGTTTCTTATTATTCAGAAGTAATTAATTTCTAAAATAAAGAAGAGCTATGTTGAAACATGGCTCTTCTTTGAAACAATAAACAACCTAATAATTATTATAATCATGGAAAGATTATGTAAATTGTATGTCGCAGTAACATTATTGTTCTATACAAGCATGTATAGTTATGCACAAGATGATTTATCCATTATTCAGGGCAAATGGATTGGTGAAGCAAAGTCACAGAAGATGGGATTATATGAAATAAGAAACAGCAATTTTGAAGAAGTCACCACTTCCAATGTGCAGAACAATCTATTCAGCTTTGCTTTTCAACCTGAAAAAGAAGGATATTATGTAATATGTGGAAGCAATCCGATGGCATCCACATATCGCTACGTATTCTATTTCAAACCCAGCGATGATTTGAATTTTGAAATTGAAAGAGAAACTTTCCGATTGAAAGGAAATAACACCCAAGAAAACAAAGCTATAGAATCATGGCATAATCTGGTTCAACCTTTGGAGAAGAAAGCTATTTACTTTATGAACAGCATGAGTACTTACAAGGATTTTTTTCCACAATTTGAAGAAATGCTACCACAAATAAAAGCATTCCCTGCAGCAAAAACAACAAACAAGACATTTAACCAATCTTTCGAAGATTATAAAAAGTTTGATTTACTCCACATCGCAGAGATGTTTATCAATACACCGAGAACAGAGCACCCCAAAGGCAGTGACTACATAGATTTCTACCGTAATATTAATATAAAAGATTTGACTCAAACCACAGCCATCTTAAATTATCCTAGTGGAATAGGACTTATAAACAGAGGATACACATGTGCCTTACGCGGAAACAATCCCAATCTTTCTGATGACAAATTGAGAGAAGCAATGAAAAATGCTCAAGATAACATTCTGAAAGAACAGCTAATTGTAAACGATACCGTAAAAGGTGAATTCATATTAGACGGAGCAAAATTCATACGTACTTATCCGGGTATTATGGAGTATAAGCAGAAGTATGCACAATATCTGATTACTGACAGCCAGAAAGCACGTTTTAATGAAATCATTGCCAAATATGATGACAACTCGGCCGGACACGATGCCATTGACTTCAAGTTTGAGGATGTCAACGGCAAACAGATAGCACTCTCTGACTTCAAAGGAAAGGTGGTATACGTAGACGTATGGGCTACCTGGTGCGGACCGTGCAACCGTGAAATTCCTCACATGATTAAACTGGAAGAAAGTTATCATAATAATCCGAACATCGTATTCATGAGCGTGTCTGTAGACTCACGCAAGGATTACGACAAATGGAAAAACATGCTGAAGGAAAAAGGTATGGGTGGCATTCAGCTCTTCGCTGGAGAACGAAGCGATGAAATCATGAATCCTTATAAGATTAAAGGTATCCCACGCTTCATGCTCTTCGGAAAAGACGGTAAGGTAATCAATGCTGATGCTCCGCGCCCTTCTTCATCCGAAATCAAAACAATAATTAATACGGCTCTCAAATAAATATTAAATAAATAATGATTCACTGCAGGCATTATCTAAAGTAATGCAGTGAACTGAAAAATCAATTATTTTATTCAGTTGTTATGAAAAAGACCAGCAAAATACTCACCATAGTTGCCATCCTACTTACCTCCATAAGCTTCTTTGTATCTGCCCAACAGAAAAAGACGTCCATTATTAAAGGGAAAATGGGTACTATTGAGAAAATGGTATTCAATCTCTACGAAATAGACAATGGGGAAATGAAGCAACTGGCATCATCACCTACCAATAACGGATATTTCGGATTTGCTTTCACTCCCGAAAAGGAAGGATACTATGTCATTGCTCAAAATGACAGGGCCCGTACATATCGTTATATTTTTTACCTAAAACCCGGAGATGCCCTCTCTTTTGAAATTGAAAAAGACAACTTCAAACTGACAGGAAACAACAATACCGAAGAAAACAAAGCTATTGAGGCATGGCACAATTTTGTTTATCCGGCAGAAAGCAAAGCTATCTACCATTTCTATTATAAGGATAATACTTTTAAAGAATTCTTTCCCATGTTTGAAAACATGCTGACCAGGGCAAAAGCCTTACCAAAAACACAGACCGGAAACCCGAAATTTAATGCTTCTTTCGAAGACTTCAAAAAGTATAATCTCACCGAAATTGGCATTGCATACCCTCGAGTATTCAAACATATAAATCCGAGAAAGAACGACTATTCTAACTTTCACAAAAGCATAAACATTGCAGACCTTACACAAAAAGCATCCATTCTGAACTACCCTAATGCCCTTGAATTTATAAAAGAATACTATATTGCCGGAATCTATACCAATCCGGACATTTCGGAAGACAAATTGGGTGATTACATCATAAATGCAGAAAAAACACTGATTGAAAAGAGCCTGATTACTAACGATACCGTAAGAGGAGAAATGGTAATAAACGGTTGCAAGACAATCAAAACTTACCTCGGTATCAAGCTTTACGAACAGACCTACAGAAAATATCTGGCTACCTACGAACAGAAAAAACGCCTCGATGCTATTATGGCAAAATATAACAAAGAACCACAATACACAGAGGCCATCAACTTCCGTTTTGAAGATGTCAACGGCAAACAAGTGGCACTGTCTGATTTCAAAGGGAAAGTGGTATACGTAGATGTATGGGCTACCTGGTGCGGACCGTGCAACCGCGAAATTCCTTATATGGTTAAACTGGAAGAAAGTTATCATAACAATCCGAACATTGTATTCATGAGCGTTTCTATAGATTCACGCAAAGATTACGACAAATGGAAAAATATGTTGAAGGAAAAAGGAATGTGTGGCATTCAACTCTTCGCCGGTGAACGCGAAGCTGAAATCACGAAGTCTTACGCCATTACGGGCATACCACGCTTTATGCTGTTTGGAAAAGACGGAAAAGCCATCTATACAGATGCTCCTTATCCGTCTTCATTCGAAATCAAAGCTGTTATTGACGAAGCTCTCAAAAAATAAACATAAAATTTTGTTTATATCACTCTCCCTCACGAAACCGCTGCCTGCTTTTTTACAGAAACAAAGTACAGCGGTTTCTTTTTTCAAATATGATATTATTAAAAATAGACTGTATAATATGAGATATCTCTTTTAGTCAAGTTTAGCTCAAACCTTTGAAACAATAGCATTCCCAAGACTCCTTATTCCACCTTATACAGACTGATATCGTCATGGAAGTCGTGCAGGATGCTGAAGAGTTCACGCTCTCCGCCTTTGCGTCCTTTTACCACCATAGTTACCTGATAGGTAGTGGCCTGCTCGTGGTTCACCTGCTCCATCTGATAAGAAGCTATCACATAATTACAGGCCATAAAGCGTTCACGTACCAGAGTAACGACATCGCGCTTGCTGGTAGAGAATTCTATGTAAGCACTTTTCATGCCTATGCTCTTAAACAAATAAGTTAAAAGCTCCAAGCCTACAAGCGTCAGTATGGCAGCTGAAACTCCCACAAAATACATGCCTGCACCAATCGTCATACCGATACCTGCCGTCACCCATATTCCTGCTGCTGTGGTAAGTCCGCGCACAATCTGTTTCTGGAAGATAATGGTTCCGGCTCCGATAAAGCCTATTCCGGTAACTACCTGTGAAGCTATACGGCTAGGATCGAGGCTTACACCGCGGTGTTCAATTATTTCCATAAAACCATATTGCGACAGTATCATAAACAACGCACTCCCCAGCGAGACGAGGAAGTGAGTGCGATAACCTGCTTCTTTGGCACGATATTCACGGTCGAGTCCGATAAGGGCACCCAAAATGCCCGCAACCAACAAACGTAAGACAAATTCCCAAGCCATAATATACCTCCGGTTTAATATCTGCGTAAATATATAAAATCTGAAGCAGTTTTGGAAGTTAAAAGAAGTTATCTCCTCCAAGGAAAACTGCAGGCATCGTTTGTCGGAGCTCCAAACGGGGAACAGGTCGTCCGACGATAAAAAAGCAGACAAACAAAGAGCTTCGGCACAGGCAAAAGCCCCACTCTGCCGGCAAAAGAGAAACAATCTATAAATCAAATGGATAGAGTTGTTAACAGGCTGTTGATAAATAATAAGAATGTTTTTAGTTAAAAAAAGTGGGGAATTGTGGGGAAATATGTACTTTTACAACCTGAATCATATTATAAGGTACAATCATGCGTTTTTTGGGCAACATAGAAGCGAAAACCGATGAAAAGGGAAGAGTGTTTCTTCCGGCTTCTTTTCGTAAAATTCTGCAGACAAGTTCTGAAGAGAAGTTGGTGATGCGCAAAGACGTATTTCAGAACTGTCTGGTTCTATACCCGGAAAGCGTATGGAACAATCAGCTCGATGCCTTAAGAAGCCGTCTGAACCGATGGAATGCCAAACATCAGATGGTATTCAGACAGTTCGTTTCGGAAGTGGAACTGATAACCCCTGACGCCAACGGACGCATACTGATACCGAAAAGGTTTCGTGAATGCGCAGCCATCAGACAGGAGGTTTGCTTCATCGGAATGGACAACACCATTGAAATATGGGCAAAGGAACTGACCTGCCGGCCTTTTATGGAAGCGGAAGAATTTGCCTGTGCCATGGAAGATATTATGAACACGGAAAATCTGGAACCCAATGAGTGAAGAAACTGTATATCATATTCCCGTTTTATTGAAACCCAGTGTGGATGGAATGAACATACACACGGGAGGTGTTTATGTGGATGTGACCTTTGGCGGAGGAGGACACTCCAAAGAGATATTGAGCAGACTTGACCCGACATCGCATCTGTACAGTTTTGACCAGGATGAGGATGCCGAAAAGAATATCATTGCCGACCCGCGCTTTACGTTTGTAAGAAGCAACTTCCGCTATCTGCGCAACTTCCTGAAATATTACGGACAGGAACAGGTGGACGGAATTCTGGCAGACCTGGGTGTGTCGTCACATCACTTTGACGACTCGGAAAGAGGATTCTCGTTCCGCTTTGAAGGTAAGTTGGACATGCGGATGAACAAACGTTCGGGACTGACTGCCGCCGAAGTGGTGAATACGTATGATGAAGAACGGCTGGCAAATGTGTTTTATCTGTACGGAGAGCTGAAAAACAGCCGCAAGCTGGCGTCTGTACTGGTAAAGGCTCGTGCGGAGAAATATATCGGAACCATAGAAGAATTTCTCGCCGTGATAAAACCGCTCTTCGGCAGGGAACGTGAGAAAAAGGAACTGGCCAAGGTCTTTCAGGCACTGCGCATAGAGGTGAACCAGGAGATGGAAGCGCTGAAAGAGATGCTTACCGCCGCTACTGACGTACTGAAACCGGGCGGAAGGCTGGTGGTAATCACTTATCACTCACTGGAAGACCGGATGGTGAAGAACCTGATGAAGACGGGCAACTGTGAGGGGGTGATGGAAAAGGACTTCTTCGGGAATGTGCAGACTCCCTTCCGGCTGGTAAACAATAAAGTGATTGTGCCGGATGAAGAGGAGCAGGAACGGAACCCGCGCTCCAGAAGCGCCAAACTGAGAATTGCCGAAAAGAAAACAACTGATGAATAACATACCGATTATGGACGAATACGCAAACAACAATATTACAAATACACAAACGGAGGAACCTCTGCTGGAAGAAGACAAGAAACAGGAGGAAGCCCCCAATGAAAAGACAAGCCGTTCGGGTAATGGAATGTCTTTCAAGAATATTGTGGGTGGTGATATTCTGACTCACGACTTTTTCAGACGTCAGGTGCTGCTGTTGCTCCTGGTTGTGTTTTACGCAATCCTGTATATCAGCAACCGTTACGACTGTCAGCAGAAGATGATTGAAATAGACCGGTTGAAGAAAGAACTGACCGACGTAAAGTATAACGCGCTTACCCGTTCGTCGGAACTGACCGAGAAGAGCCGTCAGTCAAAGATTGAAGAATATGTGTCGAAGGAAGAGAGCCAGTTGCAAACGTCAACCAATCCTCCTTATTTAATCAAATAAGCTATGGCAAAGAACAGAAATATAATGCAACGGTACTTTTGCATCGTGGTCCTGATGGCGATAGTGGGAATATCTATCATTGTCAAGGCTGCCGTCATCATGTTCGGAGAACGGAACTATTGGAAAATAGTTTCCGAACAGTACGTTGCAACCAATGTGGTGGTGAAGCCGATGAGAGGAAACATCCTTTCGGCCGACAACCAGCTGATGGCCAGCAGCCTGCCCGAATATAAAATATACATGGACTTTGTGGCTGGAGGAAAGGAAAAGGATTCTTTGCTGATGTTGCACCTGGATGAGATATGTGAGGGGATGCACAAGATATTCCCCGACAAGAGCGCAGCCGAATTCAAAGCGCACATCAAAAAGGGAAGAAGGGAAAAGAAACGCAATTACCTGCTTTATCCCAACCGTATCTCTTACATCCAATATAAAGAGGTGAAGCAACTGCCGGTATTCAAACTGAGCCGATACAAAGGAGGATTCAAGGAACTGGCATTCAATCAGCGCAAAAAGCCGTTCGGCTCATTGGCAAGACGTACATTGGGTGACATGTATCCGGCTATCGACTCGGCAAAGAACGGTCTGGAGCTGGCGTTTGACTCGATATTGAGAGGAACAAACGGACTGACTCACCGCCAGAAGGTAATGAACAAATGGCTTAACATTGTAGACAGACCGCCTGTAGACGGATGTGACATCATCAGTACGCTGGATGTAGGCATGCAGGATATCGCCGAAAAGGCACTGGTGGACAAGCTGAAGGAGATAGACGCTATATCGGGAGTAGCCGTATTGATGGAGGTTGAGACCGGTGATGTAAAGGCTATCGTCAACATGACCAAATGCAACGACGGCGAATACCGTGAAATACGGAATGACGCCATAGCCAACATGATGGAACCCGGTTCTACTTTCAAGACGGCCTCAATCATGGTTGCACTTGAAGACGGATATATCACTCCCGACGACGAAGTGGATACAGGAAACGGTATCATGCCTATGTACGGACGCTTCATGCGCGACCACAACTGGCACCGCGGAGGATACGGAAAGATTACCGTCAGCCGGATACTTGAAGTTTCGTCAAACATCGGTGTATCATATCTTATCGACAAATATTATCATGATAACCCGCAGAAGTTTGTAGACGGTCTGAAACGCATGAGCATCGACCAGCCGCTTCATCTGCAGATACCGGGTGAGGGAACGCCAAATGTCAAGGGACCTAAGGAGAAATATTTTGCAAAGACTACTCTCCCATGGATGAGTATCGGATATGAAACGCAGATACCTCCTATCAATATTCTGACTTTCTACAACGCCATTGCCAATAACGGAAAGATGGTCAAGCCGCGATTTGTCACGGCAGCCATGAGAGGAAATGACGTCGTAGAGGAATATCCGGTAGAGGTTATCAATCCTAAAATCTGTTCTGATACGACATTGTCTCAGATTAAGATGATTCTGAAACGGGTTGTCAGCCAGGGACTGGCCAAACCGGCGGGAAGCAAGCAGTTCAGCGTATCGGGAAAGACCGGTACGGCACAGATTTCACAAGGTGCGGCCGGATATAAATCGGGTACGGTAAGTTATCTGGTCAGCTTCTGCGGATTCTTCCCCTCGGAAAAGCCGAAATACAGCTGCATCGTATCCATAAAGATACCGCACGGACCTGCATCGGGTGGTTTAATGGCCGGAAGCGTATTCAGCAAGATTGCCGAAAGGGTTTATGCGAAAGATCTGGCATTGGACATCAGACAGGCTGTAGACTCTACATCGGTATTTATTCCCGACGTAAAGAACGGTGACCTGGCAGAAGCGGAAGCTGTACTGAAAGACTTGAGTATAAAGACCGTATGGAAGAACGAAAGAAACAGCGGATGGGGATATGCACGAAACGATACGGTCAACGTAGCGCTGGAGTCTAAAGAAGGAAACAGCAAACTGGTACCTAATGTTCATGGCATGGGAGCCAAAGATGCTGTATACTGCCTGGAAAAGGCTGGACTTAAAGTCCGTCTTGAAGGCGTGGGACATGTATATAAACAAAGTATTACTCCCGGAAGCAGAATTGTGAAAGGGGTAACCATAACATTGAATTTAAGGAATTAATATATTACGACTATGAAGCTGGAAGAAGTACTGAAAAAGATAAAGATAAAAAGCCTGAAAGGTAATCCGGAAACGGAAATCAGCGGAATAAACATCGATTCACGCCAAATCAAACCGGGACATCTTTTTGTTGCTATCAAAGGAACACAGGCTGACGGACATAATTATATACCTAAAGCCATAGAGCAAGGTGCAGTGGCCGTACTGTGCGAGACCATGCCGGATGCGTGCAACGAAAACGTCACCTATGTACAGGTGGAAAATACGGAAGATGTTGTAGGTATTGCCGCAACGACCTTTTATGGTGACCCTACTTCCAAAATAGAACTGGTAGGTGTAACGGGAACAAACGGAAAAACTACCATCGCCACCTTATTATATAATATGTTCCGCAAGTTCGGATACAAGGTAGGACTGTTGTCGACCGTATGTAACTATATTGACGGTGAAGCCATCCCTACCGACCATACGACTCCCGACCCTATCACGCTGAATGCGCTGCTCGGACGCATGGCTGATGAAGGCTGCAAATATGTATTCATGGAGGTGAGCTCACACTCCGTGGCACAGAAACGTATCGGAGGACTCCGGTTTGCGGGAGGTATCTTTACCAACCTTACCCGTGATCACCTGGACTATCACAAAACGGTAGAGAATTATCTGAAGGCAAAAAAGGCATTCTTTGACGGACTGCCCAAAACGGCCTTTGCCCTTACCAATCTCGACGATAAGAACGGAATGGTAATGGTACAGAATACCAAAGCTAAAATTGCGACTTACTCGCTGAGAGGACTGTGCGACTTCCATGGAAAGGTATTGGAGGACGGCTTTGAAGGAATGCTCCTTGATATCAACGGTAAGGAGGTGAACGTGCAGTTTATCGGACGATTCAACGCTTCTAACCTGCTGGCTGTATACGGAGCTGCCGTATTGCTGGGAAAGAATCCGGAAGATGTTTTGCTGGTTCTCAGTACGCTTCGTCCTGTTGCCGGACGCTTCGACGCCATGCGCTCACCTAACGGATTTACTGCTATCGTAGACTATGCTCATACTCCCGACGCTCTGGAAAACGTACTGAATGCCATCCATGAAGTATTGCAGAACAGGGGTAATGTAATCACCGTTGTCGGTGCCGGCGGAAACCGTGATAAAGGCAAACGCCCCATCATGGCGCAGGAAGCCGTAAAACAAAGCAACCGGGTAATTATCACTTCAGACAATCCGCGCTTTGAAGAACCTCAGGATATCATCAATGACATGCTTGCGGGACTGACAGAAAGCGACAAGAAGAAAGTCATAAGCATAGTAGACCGTAAAGAAGCTATCCGCACTGCCTGCATGATGGCACAACGGGGCGATGTCATACTGATAGCCGGAAAAGGTCATGAAGACTATCAGGAAATAAAGGGAGTAAAACATCATTTTGATGACCGTGAGATAGTTCGTGAAATATTTGCAAATTAACAACCAAACGCTGATTATAAAATGTTATTCTATTTATTCAAATATCTTGAGACGCTGAATTTTCCAGGAGCAAGAATGTTCGGATATGTATCGTTCCGCTCACTCATGGCTATTATTCTGGCACTGCTTATCTCGGCTATCTTCGGTGAATATTTCATTAAGATGCTGAAAAGAAAACAGATTTCGGAAACACAGCGCGATGCTGCCATAGACCCGTTCAACGTCAACAAAGTGGGAGTCCCTACAATGGGAGGTATCATCATCATTGTTGCCATACTGATACCTTGCCTGCTATTAGGACGACTGGACAACGTATACATGCTGCTCATGCTGATTACTACAATATGGCTGGGAACCTTAGGCTTTCTGGATGACTATATAAAAGTATTTAAGAAAGACAAGGAAGGACTGCACGGCAAATTCAAAGTCATAGGACAGGTGGGACTGGGACTGATTGTGGGACTCACATTGTATCTGAGCCCGGATGTGGTAATCCGTAAGAACATCGAAACCAGACAAAGCAACGAAACGGTAGCTATCGTTCACAAGAGTCAGGCAGAGAAATCTACACAGACTACCATTCCTTTCTTCAAGAACAACAACCTTGATTATGCCGATTTCGTAGGCTTCATGGGAGAACATAAGGAAACTGCCGGCTGGATATTGTTTGTACTGGTAACCATCTTTGTCGTTACTGCCGTATCCAACGGTGCCAACCTGAACGACGGAATGGACGGAATGGCAGCGGGAAACTCTGCCATCATCGGTGTCACGCTCGGTATACTTGCATATGTATCGAGTCATATCGAATATGCCGGATATCTGAACATCATGTATATTCCCGGCAGTGAGGAGCTGGTTATCTTCATATGTGCCTTTATCGGTGCACTTATCGGTTTCCTCTGGTACAATGCCTATCCGGCACAGATATTTATGGGAGATACGGGTAGTCTGACCATTGGAGGTATCATCGCCGTTTTCGCCATTATCATTCACAAGGAACTGCTGATTCCTATTCTATGCGGAGTATTCCTGGTAGAGAATCTGTCAGTAATCTTGCAGGTAAGATACTATAAGTCGGGAAAGAAGAAAGGAATCAAGCAACGCCTTTTCAAGCGTACTCCGATTCACGACCATTTCCGTACAACATTGGCGCAACTGGATCCGAAATGTACGTATGTATTTACCAGACCCAGCAACGTATTCCATGAATCAAAGATAACAGTACGATTCTGGATTGTAACCATTGTATTGGCAGCAATAACCATAATAACTTTAAAAATCAGATAAGGATGAAAAGAATTGTTGTTTTAGGAGCCGGAGAAAGTGGTACCGGCGCAGCAGTATTAGCCCAGAAAAAAGGATTCGACGTGTTCGTATCTGACATGTCATCCATCAAAGACAAATACAAACAGATGCTCAATGAAAGAGGTATCTGCTGGGAAGAAGGCAAACATACAGAAGAACTTATTCTGAATGCTGATGAAGTTATCAAGAGTCCGGGTATTCCCAACGACGCTCCGATGATATTGAAAATCAAGGAAAGAAACATACCTGTCATTTCAGAGATAGAATTTGCGGGAAGATATACGCACGCAAAGATGATCTGCATAACAGGAAGCAACGGAAAAACGACAACTACATCGTTAATCTATCATATATTCCGCAGTGCCGGACTGAATGTAGGACTTGCCGGCAATATCGGACAGAGTCTGGCCCTGCAGGTAGCTGAAAAGAACTATGACTACTATATCATAGAACTTAGCAGTTTCCAACTGGATAACATGTATAATTTCCGCGCAAACATTGCCATATTGATGAACATCACGCCCGACCATCTGGACCGTTACGACCACAATATGCAGAACTATATCGACGCAAAATTCCGCATCATACAGAACCAGACAAAAGACGATGCCTTCATCTTCTGGAATGATGACCCCATCATTCAAAGGGAACTGAAGAAATACGGCATCCAGGCTAAGTTGTGCCCATTTTCCGAGATTAAAGAGAATGGAGTCATAGCATATACAGAAGACAACAAACTCTATTTTACGGAACCGATAGCCTTCAACATGGAAGAGGAGGAACTGGCATTAACCGGACGCCATAACCTGTATAACTCAATGGCTGCCGGAATTTCTGCCAACATTGCGGGAATAAAGAAACAGACCATACGCGAAGCGTTGAGTGACTTTAAAGGAGTGCCGCACAGACTGGAAAGAGTCAAGACTGTAAATGGAGTAGAATATATCAACGACTCAAAGGCGACCAACGTCAACTCATGCTGGTATGCCTTGCAAAGCATGACTAATCCTACGATTCTGATTCTGGGTGGAAAAGACAAAGGAAACGATTACAACGAAATAAAAGATCTCGTAAAAGAAAAATGCTGCGGACTTATCTATATGGGACTGCACAATGAAAAGTTGCACGATTTCTTTGACGGAATGGGACTCCCGGTTGCCGACGTACAAAGCATGAAGGATGCTATTGATGCTGCACGCAACATGGCCAAACCCGGAGAAACCGTCTTATTGAGCCCGTGCTGTGCCAGCTTTGACCTGTTTAAGAGTTACGAAGACAGAGGAGACCAATTTAAGGCTTGCGTAAACGCGTTATAACAATAAAAAACAAGATCAATGGAACTATTAAAGAATCTGTTCAAAGGCGATAAGGTTGTATGGGTTGTATTCATGCTGCTCTGCTTCATATCTATTATTGAAGTATTCAGCGCAGCCAGTACGCTTGTATACAATACAGGCGACTATTGGGGACCTATACGCCAACACTGTGGATTCTTGATTGCCGGAACAATCATTGTCCTCATCGTACAGCATATACCATTGAGAATGTTTAAGCTGGCCCCTGTCCTATTGGTCATATCCTGGATACTGCTTCTGATTGTAATGGTCAAAGGTGCAAGAACCAATGATGCTGCACGCTGGATTGACTTCGGTTTCAGATTCCAGCCATCAGAACTTACCAAGATGGCATTAATTATGACCATTGCATTCATTCTGGCTTTTGCACAGGAGGCAAATGGAGCATCGAAAAAAGCATTTAAATATATTCTGATCTTCACGGTACCTTCACTCCTGCTTATCGCTCCGGAAAACCTGTCAACAGCATTATTGCTGGGTGGTGTAGTTTTCCTGATGATGATTATCGGCCGGACGCCACTCAAACAACTGGGAAAGTTGTCACTTTTCGTCATCATAGTGGCCGGTGTATTTGTAACTTTTTTGATGGCAACACCCGACAGTACTCTGGACAATATTCCCGGAGGTCACCGATTTACCACATGGAAAGCCCGTATCATCGACCATAGGGATGACAACACTAAAAATATCAGTCCGGAAGAACTTGATGTAAATGAGAACTTGCAGACCAATCATGCCAATATTGCCATTGCCACGAGCCATCTTATAGGAAAAGGACCGGGAAACTCAAAGGAAAGAGACTTCCTGCCTCAGGCGTATTCCGACTTTATCTTCGCCATTATCCTCGAAGAGCTAGGCCTGTTGGGAGGCTTTTTCGTCATCTTCCTGTACATTATCCTGCTGATAAGAACCAGTAAGATTGCCAACAAATGCGACAAGGACTTCCCTGCGATGCTTGCCATCGGGGTCAGCTTGCTGATAGTATCACAGGCTCTGCTCAACATGCTCGTTGCCGTAGGACTGTTTCCCGTTACCGGACAACCGTTACCGCTTATCAGTCGTGGAGGAACATCTACCTTAATCAATTGTGTATATATCGGTGTCATTCTAAGTGTCAGCCGATATAACAATCTGCAGGCAGAAAAGCAAAAAGCTATCGAAGAAGGGAACATACAAAAGATAGAACAACTGGAAGAAATTAACAAGGGACTGGAAAAAGAAATACAAGCATAATATACTCTGCTTAAAAGTATTATTTATACTTTTGTATTGTATTGTTTATATACATAAAAATGAAAGACGAATTAAGAATCATAATCAGTGGTGGAGGAACCGGCGGACATATTTTCCCGGCTGTATCCATAGCAAATGCAATCAGAGCCAAACGCCCCGATGCTGAGATATTGTTTGTTGGAGCCGAAGGACGAATGGAAATGCAACGGGTTCCTGCTGCCGGATATAAAATAATCGGACTCCCTGTGTGCGGGTTCGACCGCAAGAACTTATTACGTAACTTTTACGTGCTTTACAAGCTTGCAAAAAGTCAGCTGAAAGCACGGAAAATCATCAAAGACTTCAAGCCGCAGGCTGCTGTTGGTGTAGGAGGATACGCCAGTGGTCCGACTTTGAAAATGGCCGGAATGATGGGAATTCCTACCCTCATTCAGGAACAGAATTCTTATGCTGGAGTAACCAATAAGCTGCTGGCCAAGAAAGCTGAAAAGATTTGCGTGGCCTATGAAGGGATGGAACGTTTTTTTGAAAAGGAAAAAATCATCCTGACCGGAAATCCCGTACGCCAGGACTTGCTGGAGAAGCAAATCAACAGAGAAGAAGCCATCCGCTCCTTTGGACTTGACCCGGCAAAGAAAACCGTTCTCATCATAGGCGGAAGTCTGGGTGCACGCACCATCAACCAGTGTGTGCTAAGCCATCTGGACCTGATTAAGAATTCAGATATCCAGTTTATCTGGCAAACAGGAAAGATTTACATTGAAGATGCCCGTAAACAGGTTGAACAGGCAGGAAACCCGCCAATGCTCTATGTTACGGACTTTATTTCAAAAATGGATTATGCATACAGCGCTGCCGACCTGGTGATTTCAAGAGCAGGAGCAGGTTCTATCTCAGAATTCTGCATCCTTCAGAAACCGGTTATTCTGGTTCCGTCGCCCAATGTAGCCGAAGACCACCAGACCAAAAACGCATTGGCATTGGTCAACAAAGAGGCTGCCATTTACGTAAAAGACAGCGAAGCAAAAGAGACATTGCTCGACATCGCAATAAAGACTGTAAACGACGAAGAGTTATTGCACAGACTCAGTTTAAACATAGCCAAACTGGCATTCAAGCATTCGGCCGACACCATTGCCGACGAAGTGCTTAAACTTGCAGAAAAATACAAAAAAGAACATGAACGTTGATACTATAAAAGCGGTTTATTTTATCGGTGCCGGAGGTATTGGAATGAGCGCACTGGTACGCTACTTCTTGTCAAAAGGTAAGCTGGTGGCCGGATATGACCGTACACAAACCGAACTGACCAGTCATTTGATGGAAGAAGGCGCACAACTTCATTTTGAAGAAAACACGGCACTGATTCCTGATGCATGCAAAGACAAGGCATCTACACTGGTAGTCTATACTCCTGCCATTCCCGCATCACACAAGGAATACCAATATTTCCTGCAAAACGGATTTGAGATACACAAGCGTGCACAGGTACTGGGAGTAATCACCCGTTCCAGCAAAGGGTTGTGCGTAGCCGGAACTCATGGAAAGACTACGACCTCAACAATGGCCGCACACATCCTGCACCAGTCACATGTTGACTGTACAGCCTTTTTAGGAGGTATCTCTCAAAATTATCATACCAACCTGATTCTTTCCCAGAAGAGTGACCTGGTTGTAATTGAAGCCGATGAGTTCGACCGCTCGTTCCACTGGCTTTCACCCTATATGGCCGTTGTCACAGCTACCGACCCTGACCATCTTGACATATACGGAACCAAAGAAGCTTATCTGGAAAGCTTTAGCAAGTTTACGAGCCTCATACAGCCCGGAGGATGTCTTATCCTGCATGAAGGACTGGAAATGACTCCCAACGTACAGGATGGAGTGAAAATATATTCCTACTCACGCGATAGCGGAGACTTCCATGCCGAAAACATCCGTATCGGCAATGGCGATATCGTATTCGACTTTGTTTCACCGAAAGGCATCATACGCGATATCAAACTGGGGGTACCCGTAAGCATCAATATCGATAACGGTATTGCCGCCATGGCACTGGCACAACTTAACGGAGCTACCGATGAAGAACTGCGCAGCGGAATGGAAAGTTATCGGGGTGTAGAACGCAGATTCGATTTCAAGATAAAGAATGAGCACCGTGCATTTCTTACAGACTATGCACATCACCCTTCAGAAATACGCCAAAGTGCACTTTCCATACGTGAGCTGTATAAGGGAAAGAAGATAACAGCTCTTTTCCAACCACACTTATACACCCGCACCCGCGATTTCTATAAAGATTTTGCCGACAGTCTTTCACTTTTTGATGAAGTGATTCTGACTGATATCTATCCTGCACGCGAAGAGCCTATTCCCGGAGTAAGCAGTCAGCTTATTTATGACCGCATAAAAGAAGGAGTAGAAAAAACATTGTGCAAGAAAGAAGAAGTACCTGCCATCATTCAGGAGAAGCAACCGGAAATACTGGTTCTTCTGGGAGCTGGCGATTTGGATGGTTATGTTCCTCAACTATGCGACATTTTGAATAAACGATGATAAAAAAGACATTCATATTATTCTTTCTATTGCTGCTCGTAGCTTATCTGGCCGTAGCATTTACCCGACTGAACAGCAAGCCGGCCGATGCAGTATGCCGTGATGTGATATTCAATATAGCATCTGTAGAGAAGTCAGAGTTTATCACAGCCGCTGAACTCAAAAAAGAGCTTCAGAAAGGAGGATTGTATCCTAAAGACAAAAAGATAAGCCAGATAAACTGCCGGAAGATTGAAGAATATCTTATGAAGAATCCGTTTATCAAGAACGCAGAATGCTATACCAGTCCCACGCACAAGCTGTGCGTAGATATCACCCAACGCATACCGGTAGTACGGATAATGGGAAGCAACGGAGAAAACTTTTATATGGATGAGCAGGGTGAAATCATGCCATGCGGAAGTTATGCCGTGCATCTTCCGGTAGTAACCGGAAACATTACCAGGAAAAATGCCGGTTACATGCTGAAGGAACTGAATGCATGCCTTCTAAACGATGCATTCTGGAACAGTCAGATAGAACAGATACATGTCACTCCTGCCCAGGAACTCGAAATCGTTCCGCGCGTAGGAGACCATATAGTCTTTTTGGGAAAGCCGAAAGACATTGCCGACAAACTGGAAAAGCTGAAAGCTTTTTATACCAGGGCACTCAACAAGGTTGGATGGAACAAATACTCACGCATCAACCTGGAGTTCAGTAATCAAATCATTTGCACTAAAAAGGAGAAGTAAGTATATGACAGCAGTAAAAGATTTCATCGTGGCTATAGAACTTGGTTCATCCAAGATTACAGGTATAGCCGGCAAGAAAAACAGTGACGGGAGCATACAGGTTTTGGCTTATGCCCGTGAAGAGGCCTCTGCCTTTATCCGAAAAGGCATTATCTATAACATCAATAAAACAGCCTTAGGGCTTACTTCTATCGTCAATAAGCTGGAAGAACAGCTCGATGCCAGCATTGCAAAGGTATATGTAGGCATTGGCGGACAGTCTTTGCACTCAAGAAAGAACTTCATTGTAGAGCGCATGGACACCGAAACCATTATCACCAGTGATATTGTAAATCAACTCATAAAGAGTAACCAGCAGACACATTACCAGGACCTGGATATTCTGGATGTTGTTCCACAGGAATACAAGGTAAAAAACAATAATCTCATTGACCCGATTGGCGTGGTAGGCAACCAGATTGAAGGACATTTCCTCAACATCGTAGCCCGCTCGTCTATCAAGAGAAACATACTTACCTGCTTTGAACAGGCCGAAATAGAAATTGCCGGCTTCTTCATATCGCCCATCGTACTGGCCGATTCCGTACTGACCGACGTTGAAAAGCGTTCGGGCTGTGCATTGGTCGATTTCGGTTCTGATACCACAACCGTTGCCATATACAAGAACAGCATTCTCCGTCATCTGGCTGTTATCCCATTGGGTAGCAACAATATTACCAAAGATATCTGCACCTTGCAGATTGAAGAAACCGACGCAGAGAATCTGAAGATAAAATACGGCTCGGCTTACTCTCTTCCCGAAGAGAATACCGATGACGACAAGTATCCTATCAATGAGACACGCAACATTCAGGCCAAACTGCTGAACGATATTGTAGGTGCACGTACCGAAGAAATCATTGCGAACATACGCAACCAGATAATGCTGTCAGGCTATCAGGACAAACTGAGCAGCGGAGTAATCATTACCGGCGGAGGCGCCAATCTGAAAAATCTTCAGGAAGCATTCATCCAGAAATACAAATTCGCAAAGGTACGCATTGCCAACTTTGTGCTTTGCACCATCAAGGCAACCGAACCGGAAATACTGATGCGAAACGGACGCCTGAACACGTTGTTCTCACTGCTGGCTGCCGGGAAGGAAAATTGCTGTCAGCCTGAAAAGACCAAGATATCGACCGACCTGATAGAGCAGATGGAACAGGCTGAAAAAGATGCTGCCGAACGTGAAGCTGAAGAACGTGAGCGTAGAAACAAGGAAGCTGCCGCAGCTGCCGTTGCCGCCGAGGAAGAAGAGCGCAAGCGCAAAGAGCTGGAAATGGCAAAGGCTAAAGCCAACGACAATGCTCTCAAAACGGTAAAAGCCAATCTTGAAACAGTAGAAGCTGCTGTCGCCAAGGTAAACGAGGCTCTTAAAAACGTAAAAACAGCACAAGCCAACAAAGACTCGAAATCGGCCGACAAGGCTAACATCGCAGCCCTTGCCGGACTGAAAGAGGCACAGACCGTAAAAGAAAAGACCGCGTTGACCATGAACTCAATCACCGACGAGGCTTTCCTTTCTGAAGCACGCGTCGCATTTAATACCATTGAAGCGATGGTCGATGAAGCTGAACAGACACGCGAAGAGGTGACCAGAATAAAAGATGAAGTGAAGCGTGAGAACAGTATTTTCGGAAAATGGCGGAAACTGACTGAAGACATAATGAAAGATTAAGAAATAACAACCCCAACATAAATAAGTGGATTATGACAAACGATATAATGCCTTTTGATTCATTGAATGAGGAATCAACAAGTATCATCAAAGTAATCGGTGTAGGTGGCGGTGGTGGTAACGCCGTCAACCACATGTATAAAGAAGGTATCGAAGGGGTTACTTTTGCCCTGTGCAATACCGACAACCAGGCTCTGGCACGCTCGCCCATCCCTGTAAAACTGCAACTGGGCCCCACCATCACTCACGGACTGGGAGCCGGTAACCGCCCGGCAAAAGCCAAGGAAGCAGCCGAAGAGAGTGTGGAAGACATACGCAAACTGCTGAATGACGGAACACAAATGGTATTCATCACCGCCGGAATGGGTGGAGGAACCGGTACCGGAGCAGCGCCCGTAGTAGCACGCATAGCCAAGGAAATGGGAATCCTTACCATCGGTATCGTAACCATACCGTTCCTTTTCGAAGGCAAGGAGAAAATCATTCAGGCTATCGAAGGTGTGGAAGCCATCAAGCAGAATGTAGACGCTCTGATGATTATCAACAACGAACGCCTGCGCTCCATTTATGCCGACCTGACATTTATCAACGCATTTACCAAGGCCGACGATACGTTGTCTATCGCCGCACGAAGCATCGTTGAAATCATTACCGTAAAAGGTATCATGAACCTCGACTTTGCAGATGTAAGCACCACCCTTAAAGACGGAGGCGTAGCCATCATCAGTACCGGAGTGGGCGAAGGAGACAACCGTGTGGAGAAAGCTATTCAGGATGCTCTTCATTCTCCGCTGCTCAACAATACCGATATCGTACATGCGCAGAAGGTACTTCTCAACCTTTCATTTGGTGAAGAAGCCAATTTCCTGATGGACGAAATCAATGCCGTGCATGAATTCATGCAAAGCCTTAATCCCGATGTAAACGTCATCTGGGGATATGCCATCGACAATTCTCTGGAGAACAAGGTAAAAATCACTCTGCTGGCTTCAGGATTCGATGTGAAAGACCTTGCCGGAGAGGATGCCATGAAGATTATCGAACAGGAGAACGAAGAAATAGAACAAAGCAAGCTGGAAAAGATTGCCAAAGTCTATGGCGACCTGATAGAAAACAGCAAACGCCCCAAAAAGCATCATATCTATATCTTCTCGCCCGATGATCTTGACAACGATGACATTATCTTCAACGTAGAGGAATCGCCAACCTACTCGCGCGACAAGATTACCTTGAAGAAGATTGCATCGCAGCCTACTGCCAGCAAGCAGGAAGAGAAAAACGAAACGGCTGCCATGCCTACTAACGGAGCTATAACATTTTAAAACATATTACAACTATGAGTTTATTTGATCAGATAAGCAACGACATCAAAGAAGCAATGAAAGCAAAAGACAAGGTACGCCTTGAAACTTTGCGCAACGTAAAGAAAGTATTTCTCGAGGCAAAGACTGCTCCGGGAGCCAACGATACACTGACCGACGACAATGCTCTGAAAATTATCCAGAAGCTGGTTAAACAAGGAAAAGATTCTGCTGAAATCTATAAAGGACAGGGACGTGAAGACCTGGCAGGAGACGAACTTGCACAAGTAAACGTGCTCGAAGCTTACTTGCCCAAACAAATGACCGAAGCCGAACTTGAGGCTGCATTGAAGGAAATCATTGCCGAAACCGGTGCAACCAGCGGCAAAGACATGGGTAAGGTAATGGGTGTAGCTACCAAGAAACTTGCCGGACTGGCTGAAGGACGCGCCATTTCTGCCAAAGTAAAAGAACTGCTCGGATAACAGTAAAACATACTTTTCCATAGCAGAAAACATACTAAAACCATCCCGAAAAGTTATGAACTGCATACAGTCATTCTTTCGGGATGGTTTTCTTTCAGGCTGTCCATACTGACAACAAGCCCTCTCACAGACTCATCTCACGCAAAAAGTTCCTGCAATACCTCAAGTGATTTCATTTCCGGAAAAGCGGGCATATGCAGACGGTAATACTCCAGAATAATCTCCAGACACCGGTTGCGCTCCGCACGACTCATGGCAAACAGATGCATCGTCTCATAATTCATACGCATCAGCGTGCCCAGACGCGATGCCTCTTCCGGACGTACATAATCGGGATGAAAAGGAGGAGACGACACGAAACAGGCACCACGAAGGTCGAAACAGTCGCCGTCGCGATAATCGTCAAGGTTCGGATACAAACCCATGAAGCGGGAAAAGCGCATCAGAAAAACCAGATGAAAATTGGCCGTCGTACCGGTACACCCGTCGAGCCACTGCAACGAATTCAGCAGATAAGTATACAGAGGTACATTCTCCATCTCCTCGTGCAGTACATACGAAAGGAATTCTGAAAGAAACAACGCCACCGCCGACTTATACGGATTATAAGGTAAAGACTGAAAGATGTATGACAGGCGCACATCTTTCATGCGCTGCAGATTCAGACGAGGACGATAATCCGATTCAAACTCAATAACCGAGAAAGGCTGGAACATCACATTGCGTACAGCCGCCCGCCTGGAACGTGAAAGGGTAACCATATACGATACACGTCCGTGCTGCTCGGTATATACATCTACAATCATTGACGTATCGGCATATTTTATGGTACGTAATACAATTCCGTTGGTTCGTTGCAACATAATTTTCCAGATTCTTCATTAAAATTCTTGGCGAAACAAAAATAATACTTTTTCTCTATCGGTGAAAACTTTATTTCTCATACGATGAAAAGGCATTCAGAGCCCTTGTTCGCAGTAACCCGTATAACCGAAAACTGACCCTTAAGGCTCAGTCTGCTGGGCCTTGGTCGCCAGTCTGCTGAGCTTCCCTTGCCAGCACGCTGAGCCTTGGTTGCCAACAAACGGTACTTTCAAGCCCTCAAAAAGCCAAATTCAACAACCCAAAATACAAGGAAAGACACAAAAACAAAGTCCTCGAAAAAGCCGTATTTTCATTATATCGTAATCAAGAATTCGCTCTCCTTTCTTATTTAACTTTTGTTAGCATTTTAAATAACGCACTGTTATACAGTATTATACGCCCTATTTTCTCATATTTTCAACAAAAAGGAGAAAAATTTTTCTCTAAAACATTTGGCAGACTCAAAAAAACCCTCTACATTTGCAACCGCAAACGAGAGATAACGACTCTCGAAAATAAAAAGGCGAAAGCCTTGAAACAATAGGATGGCCCGTTCGTCTATCGGTTAGGACGCAAGATTTTCATTCTTGAAAGGGGGGTTCGATTCCCCCACGGGCTACTAAAAGTAAACGGATTAAAAAACAAGTAAAAGATTAGTCGAGATGGCAAATCATAAATCATCACTCAAAAGAATCAGACAAGAAGAGAAAAGAAGACTTCACAACAGATATTATGGCAAGACCATGAGAAATGCTGTTAGAAAACTTCGTTCTATTAGCGATAAAGCTGAAGCTGTTGCTATGTATCCTTCAGTTCAGAAGATATTGGATAAAATGGCAAAAGTTAACTTGATCCACAAGAATAAAGCTGCTAATTTGAAATCTAAATTGTCTGCTCATATCAACGGACTTGCTTGAAAAAGCATATAACTTGTCAAAACTAGAATATGAAAGGTTGGATTGTCGACGATCCAACCTTCTTTCTTTTATATACACAATATCCGAAAGATGCATTTTCATCTGCCGGATAACGTATCATCCCCTCCTCTCCTCTTATCATGCAACCTTCTAAAAGCTGCCACAAAAAGATGGCCTTAAAAATTTTTTCCATAGCCTGTAAAACTCACATTTATAACTTGTAAATTTTCAAAAGACGGATATAAATAAAAAAAACATGGCCTATAAAAAAAACGCCATAACTTATTGTTCCAAAAGCTATCCCGAACAATATTTTTTCACTATCCAACCTTCCCCCAATTGGATATTTTTTCGTAAATTTGTACGATATATATTTGACAATACATCCCTATGACAGAAGAACAAAAAACTAACAACGGAGCTAATTATTCAGCCGAAAATATACAAGTTCTGGAAGGTTTGGAAGCAGTTCGCAAACGCCCGGCCATGTATATCGGCGACATAAGCGAGAAAGGTTTACATCATTTGGTCTATGAAGTAGTAGACAATTCTATTGACGAAGCTCTTGCAGGCTATTGTAATCATATAGAAGTCACCATAAACGAGGATAACTCCATTACCGTACAAGACAACGGACGTGGTATTCCGGTCGACTTACACGAAAAAGAAAAGAAATCAGCACTTGAAGTAGTAATGACCGTACTGCATGCCGGAGGAAAATTCGACAAAGGTTCGTATAAAGTATCCGGAGGACTTCACGGTGTAGGTGTTTCGTGCGTAAATGCCTTATCTACCAGAATGATATCTAAAGTACGCCGTAACGGAAAAGTGTACCAACAGGAATATGCATGCGGAAAACCTCTTTACCCTGTTAAAGAAGTAGGAACATGCGACCCGAACCAAACAGGAACCAGCCAGACATTCTGGCCCGACCCAAGCATCTTCATCACTACAGTATATAAATACAGCATCTTGCAGGCACGTATGCGTGAACTGGCATACCTCAATGCCGGTATTACCATTACACTGACTGACAAACGCGAAAAAGACGAAGAAGGTAACTTCAAATGCGAAAAATTCCATTCAGAAGAAGGAGTCAAGGAGTTTGTACGCTTCCTGAACTCAAACAATACACCGCTTATCAACGATGTAATTTATCTGAATACCGAAAAGCAAGGAGTACCCATTGAATGTGCCATCATGTACAATACCGGATTCCGTGAAAATCTGCATTCATACGTCAACAATATCAATACCATTGAAGGCGGTACACACGAAGCCGGATTCCGTATGGCGCTGACCCGCGTGCTCAAGAAATATGCAGAAGACAGCAAAGCCCTTGAAAAAGCCAAGGTGGAAATCTCCGGCGAGGACTTCCGCGAAGGTCTGATTGCGGTTATCTCTGTAAAAGTGGCAGAACCTCAATTTGAAGGACAGACCAAGACCAAACTCGGAAACAACGAAGTAAGCGGTGCCGTAAATCAGGCTGTGGGTGAAGCTCTGACCAACTATCTGGAAGAACATCCGAAAGAGGCCAAGATTATAGTAGACAAGGTAATTCTGGCCGCAACTGCGCGTATAGCAGCCCGCAAGGCACGCGAATCAGTTCAGCGCAAGAGCCCGATGACCGGTGGAGGACTTCCCGGCAAACTGGCAGACTGCTCAGACAAGGACCCGGCAAAATGTGAACTGTTCCTCGTGGAGGGAGACTCTGCAGGTGGTTCGGCCAAACAGGGACGTGCGCGTGCTTTCCAGGCAATTCTTCCCTTGCGCGGTAAGATTCTGAACGTAGAAAAAGCCATGTGGCACAAGGCTTTCGAGAGCGATGAGGTAAACAATATCATACAGGCTTTGGGAATACGCTTCGGTGTGGGAGAAGACAGCAAGGAAGCCAACATTGAGAAGTTGCGTTACCATAAGATTATCATCATGACCGATGCCGATGTCGATGGTTCTCACATAGACACCCTTATCATGACACTCTTCTACCGCTATATGCCACAGCTTATTCAGGAAGGTCACCTGTATATTGCCACTCCTCCCTTGTATCTGTGCTCTAAAGGAAAGATAAAGGAATATTGCTATACAGACGAAGACCGCCTGCGCTTTATCGAAAAATACGGCGAGGGAAGCGAAAACGGTATCCATACGCAACGATACAAAGGTTTGGGAGAAATGAACCCCGAACAGTTGTGGGAAACAACCATGAACCCCGATACCCGCTTGCTTAAACAGGTACATATTGAAAATGCTGCCGAAGCCGACTATATCTTCTCCATGCTGATGGGTGATGATGTAGGTCCACGCCGCGAATTTATCGAAAGTCATGCAACTTATGCAAATATCGACGCATAATAGCATACAGATAATCCAATAAGAAAAGCACTCTTTGCCGACAATGAATGTTCTGACAAAGAGTGCTTTTTATTTTATTGATAAAGAGTTGTCTTATCTTCCTTTATAAATCAGCGGGCTTTATTCACTTGCTCGGGATTACCATAATACTTGATATCGCCTACTCCTTTCGACTTGATATCGACAAGCTGGCTGCCGTAGCAGGTTATATCTCCCACTCCCGTATGAATCAGGGTAACGCGCTCGGCTTTCAGTTCCTTGGCATTGATATCTCCCACTCCTGAAGCCTTATAACGTACCGTACGCGCCTTTCCCGAAAGACGGAAATTACCAACTCCTGCACTGTTTACTTCCAGACGGTCACACTCAATATGTTGCAGGCGCATACTTCCCACTCCATAATTGTCAAGCTGCAGATAATCCTGCTTCAAGTCTGAACTGGTTCTGAAATTGCCTACGCCTCTGTTTACAACACGCTTCAGTTCCGGCCCTGAAATCTTAACCTGAAGTCCTTTTCCGGCCCGCTTGTTTCCAATACTGCGCGTATTGACTTCAAGTACCCCCTTATGCGATTCAATCACCACATAAGGCAGATAGTTTTCCGGTCCTTCTACTTCGATCCCGACTTTCCTTGACTGTGAAAAAACCACATCGGCCACTCCATTAATTTCTATCTCATCAAAAGCTGCCACATAATACTTCTTCTTCGCTTTCTCCTGGCTGGGAGCTTCCTGACTGGTATGATCGGCCATCATCCGACATCCGGCCAGCAATAAGAATAACAGCATTACTCCTGCAACAATTCCTGTTGTTTTTTTCATAGGTATGCAATTAATTAGAATACTGATACGATATAAGCGGAATAAAGTAAACAAAAAGTTATGAAAGGAAGAAACTTTCAAGAACGAAAATATCAGAAGAGCGGTATTTTTATCTGAACTAAGACAATATACCGCTCTTCTGATATTCAATACTGTTACAATAAATCCGCCGGCGAACCGTTACGGAATAATCGGCACAGGAATGCCGCACATTAAATATATCCTTGTTTCTTAAGCTCTTCCGCTACATTTTCAAGCTCCTCATACCATTCTTTTCCGAACTTACGGATCAATGGTTCTTTCAGAAACTTATAAACCGGAACATTCTCCTTTTCGCCTAACAACACTGCAGCCTTGCAAACATCCCAACGATGATAGTTGAGCGCCTTATAAGGGCCGTAATCTCCGATACGGATTGGATACAGATGGCATGAAACCGGCTTGTAGAAATCAGTCTTCCCTTCACGGAAAGCCTTCTCTATGGCACAGTAACAGCATCCGTTCTTGTCATAGCATGTAAATACGCAGTCTTTTCCATTGACGATAGAAGTAACCAGGTCTCCCTCCTCATCAGTATAGACTACTCCCTGACGGTCTATCACCTCACGTGCCTCGGCAGACAATTCATCCCAAACTACCGGAAGTACTTCTTCCAGCTTTTCAACCTCGTCAAGTTCTACCGGAGCTCCGGCATCTCCTTCAATGCAACATTCTCCTTTACATGCATCAAGGTTACACACAAATTTCTCACGGAATACGTCTAGTCCAACAATTACATCATCTATCTGAACCATAATCTTATAAATAAAGAAAGCACGAACTGCATCCTGTTACAACACTTCAACTTCGGTATTTCATTGCCAGAGTCTGGTGCCCGTACGGTGCAATTCGTGCTTTATCTGTTATTATTCTCAGTCTTTAATCAAATCACGTCCTGTCATTTCTGAAGGTTGTGCCATGCCCATAATGTGAAGAATTGAAGGAGCCACATCGGCAAGCACACCGTTTTCAACCTTTGCATCCTTATTCTTGGTTACATATACAAATGGAACCGGATTCAAAGAGTGAGCAGTGTTCGGTGTTCCGTCTTCATTCAATGCATGGTCTGCATTTCCGTGGTCGGCAATGATAATGACTTCATAGTCATTTGCCTTGGCAGCCTCAACGGTATCCTTCACACATTCGTCGATTGCCTTTACAGCCTTCTCGATAGCTTCGTATATTCCTGTATGTCCTACCATATCACCGTTAGCATAGTTTACAACGATGAAATCATATTTGTTTTCATTGATGGCAGCCACCAGTTTGTCTTTTACTTCGTAAGCGCTCATTTCCGGTTTCAGGTCATAGGTAGCTACTTTCGGAGAAGGAACCAAAATGCGGTCTTCGTTATCATACGGAGTTTCACGTCCACCGTTGAAGAAGAAGGTTACGTGTGCATATTTCTCTGTTTCTGCAATATGCAATTGCTTCTTGCCGCTTGCAGCCAGATACTCACCCAGTGTATTCTGCACATTTTCCTTATCAAACAGGATGTGTACTCCCTTGAATGAAGCATCGTACGGAGTCATGCAGTAATATTGCAATCCGGGAATGGTATGCATACCCTGTTCCGGCATATCCTGCTGTGTAAGCACAACGGTAAGCTCTTTGGCACGGTCGTTACGGTAATTGAAGAAAATCACTACATCACCTTCCTTGATAGTACCGTCGAAGTTAGCGTTTACAATCGGTTTGATAAATTCATCGGTAACATCAGCATCATATGATTCCTGCATAGCCTGTACCATATCTGCAGCTTTCTTACCAATTCCGTTTACCAGCATATCATAAGCTTCTTTTACACGTTCCCAGCGTTTGTCACGGTCCATTGCATAGAAGCGTCCTACGATAGAAGCAATCTTTCCGGCAGATTGTTTGCAATGCGCATCAAGCTGTTCAATGAAGCCCTTACCGCTTCTCGGGTCGGTATCACGTCCATCCATGAAACAGTGGATGAATGTGTTCTCCAGTCCGTATTCCTTTGCAATATCACAAAGTTTGAACAAATGCTCCAGTGAACTGTGCACACCACCGTTTGAAGTCAATCCCATGAAATGAATGTTCTTACCATTTTCCTTTGCATAAGAGAAAGCAGAAACCACTTCCTTGTTCTGCATTATGCTGTTATCGGCACAAGCACGGTTAATCTTTACAAGGTCTTGATATACAATGCGTCCTGCACCAATATTCAAGTGACCTACTTCAGAGTTACCCATCTGTCCATCGGGTAATCCTACATTTTCTCCACTTGCCTGTAACTGTGAGTGTGGATACTCAGCCAATAAAGAATCCCAATATGGAGTCGGTGTGTTAAAGATTACATCATCTTTCTTGTGGTCTCCACATCCCCAACCATCAAGAATCATTAAAAGTGCCTTCTTTGCCATAATTTATTCTTTTTTTAAGTTGTTCTGTTTTTTGCGCTGCAAAGTTAATCAAATTTAGACATTTAGCATTATAACTAATGTTAAGTGAAGAAGTTCCCAACGGAAAAAGCAACTTTATACCGACACATCGCATTTACTGCACTATCTCATATCCTACTATTTTACATTGACTATTACACGTTCATAACGTGTCAAGGCCGGTTTTCCGTTGTCTGTTACGGCCACAATGATATGCATGGTTCCTTTCTGTTTTCGGTACTATAAACCAGGCTTTAGCCTTATCGGCATCTTCTATCTTCAACGGATTACCTTTGCGAGCTGTAGCTATATTAAATGTTCCTACTTCCGGATAATAGAACCACTCATAAGAAAGTTTATTTCCATCAGGATCAGAACTGCCTTCTACACTCAGCTCCACACGGTCGCCAACCTTTGCCTCTATCTCTCTGGCAGAAGCCAATTTCACTACAGGCGGATGATTCGCATTTTCATAATCATTGATGGTCCAATCCATTCTTGCAGCAAAATCATTCTGAAAAGCTTCTCTCCACCGCCATATCGTGGCTTTATTACTGGTATGCCATGAGCCGTCTACTCCCATAACTTCATCCTGAGCGTCGGTCCAAATCGGACGGGTTTCAGGCTCTATGAACCAACGTTCCGTACGGGGCTGATAATATTCATATCGTCCACCCCAGCTTCCCCAATTGGGTTTCTCCGGATTTCCAAGTCCGTTATCAATCAGATACAAGAAAGTAGGCGTGTCTCCTTCCATCAGGAATTTCATAAACGGATATTGTGCACCCAACGGACCTTTACAACGAATATTCTTATCCAACCACGGATTGTCTACTATTGTGAAGTTTGCTCCTGCAAAACGTCCGTGAAACTTGTCACCGCTTATTCCGCTCCATGTTCCATAATGATAACCTCCAAACTTATGATATCCGGGACTTACAATATAAAACAGGTCTTTGAATGTCTTTCTTATCCACGGACCGCTGTCGTCCTGATCGGAAATCGTATAAACTCTCAGTTTCTTTACAAACGCGTCTACTTCTTCAGATGAACGGGTTTCCTTGACTTTCCATAAAGCCTGTGCCAGACAGTTAGGGCCTCCCCACACCAGTACCCATACCGGACGTTCGTCTTTCTTGTCTACTGTCTTTATAATCCAGTCAGATCCTTCCGAGTCCATTCCTTTACCCACGGCATGCATTCCATAGTCTGCACGTCCCTCTTTTACAACAGAAAGAAGATATTTTGATGTAGGATATCCACTTTCATGCTTCAACAGATTAGGTTGTACCTTACCATATGCTTCTACAATTTCCTTTATCCGCCATGTGGCAAGTTCTCTTTTCTGATGTACAGAAGTTGTTGCAATCAGTCCCTCTACATCCCACTGGTTCGAATAGGTCAGAAAGCGCACCAATGACATTGCATCGTCCGGTTCGTTCTCAATATCGGTCAACACTATCACTCTCGGCTTTTCATGGTTTTCCGCCATTACCGTAATGCCGGTCAACAACATTACAAAGGCTAATAAGAATCTAAAATTTTTCCTCATTGTATAATTACTTGCTTTATTATTGATTAAGATTAACACATTACACACACTTTACCAAAAGCAAAAAAACAAAGATTTCAGGTATTATAAGAGGATATATTTGTCAAAGAGGTGGATTTTCTAATCATTAAGCAATGCAATAAAAAGACTATCAGAATATTCTGCCATAAGTTCTCGCATATGCTGCAACAAGCAAAAAAAGGACACGTGCTTTCTACCAAAACGACGTGTCCTCTTCAAGTAAAAGACGTGTCCTTTTTAAAAAAGCACACGTCCTTTTCATACTACTATCATTACTCTACGATATAATCTTTCATTCCATCCGACTGCTCTATGTGATAACCATTGTCATCGGCATAAATGAACAAATATTCCATCTCCGGATGACGCGCCATCAGCTCTCTTGCCTTCTCACGTCCCAAGGCCATACAGGCAGTGGCATAAGCATCGGCAACAATACAAGTTCCGGCAACAATTGTTGCACTGAGAATATCGCTATGGGCAGGGTAACCGGTTATCGGATTAATGGTATGTGCGTATTTCTTTCCATCCTTCACATAAAAGTTCCGATAATCGCCCGATGTAGCAACACCCACTTTTTTCTTCAATTCCAGAATCCGCATTATCTCATTGTTCATATTCGTAGAATCATCCACAGGCTTGTTGATTCCTATATGCCAGGGGTTACCTTTGGCATTCACGCCCTTTCCTATCATCTCTCCACCTATGTCTACCAGGTAATTCTCTATACCTTTCGACTCAAGCATACCGGCTATCAGGTCGCATATACACCCGTCGCCCACAGACGAAAAGTTCAAAAGCATGCGCGGGTCATCCTTTATCACTTTATTCCCGTCAAGATGAACCATCTTATAGCCTACAAATGACTTCAGACTGTCAATCATCTCCGGTGTCACCTCTCCCATATTTCTGAATCCGAATCCCCATGCATTGATAAGAGGAGCACACGTAATATCAAATATTCCATCAGTCTGTTCCGACACACCGTTTGCTACCTGAAAGGCATGCATGAATATCGAGTCGACCGCTACATCTTCATTGCGGTTTACGGCACTGACAATCGACAACGAGTCGAACGGATTCAACGAATGATAAAAGGCTTTTATCTCCGAAAGGATTTCATCATCCAAAGACTTTTCGTGCTGGTACGTCACACGGTAGTAAGTATGTGTATGACCCTCTGTCAAATAATACTGTTTCGGACGGCTACATCCAACTACAAGGAGTAACATGACACTCCATAAAAGGCATTTTCTTATCATATACAAACGAGTTTTTATTTACTTATTCAGTTCTTACCCGGCAAAGGCTGGGATATACGGAAGCTGCTCACCACTCCGGCTGCCAGGGCAAATATCACAGACAGCAACAAACATGACTGTACACCACCAGCTCCTACAAACAGACGGAACAGCAGAGCTACCAGCGTTGTGCCCAATGTCTGCCCCAACAAACGGGCCATACCCTGCATGCCACTGGCCGCCCCACTACGATGGCGCGGAGCCGACGATACAATGGTAAAATTGTTTGGTGTCTGAAACAATCCGAATCCCATGCCGCAAAGTATCATGCGCCACATAATATCCCATTTCTCCGGATGCTCCGGCAATATGTAAAGCGAAAACAGTCCGCCTGCAAATATCAGCATACCTACTCCACCCAACAGCCCCGGATGAACTTTCTCAAGCAAACGTCCGGCCAGAGGAGCAGTGAGTATCGTTGCCAAAGGCCACGGCGTGAGCAACAGACCAATTTCAGCGGCATTATAGGCCAATACATCCTGCAGGAAGAAGGGCAATGACACCATAGCCAGCATCTGAGCCGAGAACGAGGCAATGGACGTACCCATAGACAATGCAAAGATAGGTATCTTCAGCAAATCGACCGGCAAAAGAGGCTCTTCCATACGAAGTTGCCTGCGTATGAAATAAAAGGCCACAATTACAAGCAAACCCAGCTGCAAGTAAATAAGATATCTGTTTTCATCATGTACAAAGCCCTCAAGCGAATACAGGAGCAGACCAAACGTCAAGGCATTGGCCAGCGCACTGACAAAATCGAACGAATGACGCCTTTCTCTCGAAGGATTATCGGGAAGCAGACGATAACCGATTATCCATGCCAGCAATCCGATAGGCAGATTTATCAGAAACAGCCAGTGCCACGACAGACAAGACAGAATGGCTCCCGCTATGGAAGGGCCGGAGGCTGCTGATACCGCCACGACCATGGCATTGAATCCGAGTCCGCGCCCCAGATATTTGGGAGGATAAATCAGACGGAGCAATGCGGCATTTACACTCATGATGGCTGCCGCCCCGATACCTTGCAGTACGCGCGAAACAACCAGCAGCCAGAATGTTCCCGACAACGCACAAAACAAGGAAGAAACTACAAACAGGCACATTCCTGTCAGAAATACTTTCTTATAGCCATACAAGTCGCCCAACGAAGCAAACGACAACAAAGAAACAGTAATCATAAGCTGATAGGCATTCACTATCCATATGGCCGAAGACGGTGAAATGGAAAATTCCTGTGTAAGCGTAGGCAACGCAACATTGACAATCGTTCCGTCAAGGACCGACATCATAATAGCCAGCAATACTGCAATGGCTCCCCAATACTGACGGGGCACAGGTATTATCTTTGCAAGTAAGTCCATTGGTTTCATAACCACAAAAATAAATCTAATATGCTCTTCCGAAAACAAACAAGACGCTAACTTTACTTATTTTAACTCTGACAAAAAAAATACGCGTACGATTCGAATCATACGCGTATCAACATTCATTTAACCAACTTCCCTGAATGGGTTAATGATATGTCATCCAATACCTATTGACATACCTAAAAAACATAAGCTACCTGTTATAATTGATTTTTTTAATATCATCCTTGCAGTGTTCACGCAATGGCTTTCATCACGAAAGCACATGGCGTTATTCCTGCAACCAACCTTCAACGAAGGTTATTACCATTATTAAACTTATGAACAATATGATAGTTTCTATTTTGCTTTTTCTACTTTCGCCAGCCATTCCGGATATTCATCCAAAATGCCTTGAGGAGATGTAGTATACCATGAATAACCACCTCTTCGTTCCCTTCCTATTTCTTCAAGCTTGTCTTTCTTCACTCCATCACGGTCACAGAAGAAAGGTTTTTCGGTATCCAAATCATAAAATCTGGCCCACATAACGGCTCCTTCGGCCGGGACCGTATGCGCATCAAATTTCTTTTCGCCTACTTCAAAACGGTCTACTTTCATGTTTTTCACTTCATGCTTTTCAAACCAGTCTACCGCTCCCTTTACTGCACTGATTACTTCCTGTGAAGGATTGGGCAATGACATCAGCAAACGTACAATACCTACCGACTCTGCACCACTGAATGACGGCAATTCATAAGCTCTGGCAGCTGCCGGCTCAAATGTATTTTCATCATGCTGTGCGCACCACACTGTGGGATGTCCGTCAACCTTTATCTGTGTTTTCAGTATACAGTCTATTCCCTTGTTAAAGGCTTTCCGTGCTTCGTCCTTCACAGACTCTGACAAGTTCAATGCATTATATGGTTTCTTATTCTCATATATATCGCGCAACATCCACATTACATTGATATATGCATCGTCATTGTATGTAATGTGTGATGAATATCCCACATTCTTACGCGGCGGGAAGAATTGCGGCCATCCGCCATTGTCATATTGTGCGTCAAGCAGATACTGAAAAGCTTTCAGAAAAGAATCCTTGTATTTTTGCTCTTTGCTAAAGCCATATACTTTAGCCAGATATAACATTTCCAACGTGGTAGCTCCGTTGTCTATTGTCGAACCAACTCCTGAACGGCGCACTTCGGCCAGTTTCTTTTCACTCAACAACCGATGATAAGGTATATTCTTCTGCCATCCACCATTGTCCATCTGACGGGCAATCAGCTGGTCTGCAATGGCCAAAGCCTGTTTGGTCCCATACCATTCTGCCGGCATCCTTCTCACTACATTTTTCCAGGCCATCTTCTCCACATTTTTTTCTGCGGCATTTGTCTGCGAAAAACAGAATCCGACAAACTGTATCAATAATAAACATAACAATCTATACATAGCTCATTTTTTTATTTGTTCATTTGACAGCAAATGTATGGAATAGTAAAATCGGCATAGTGGATTTTTTGATATTTTGAGGGTATTTTTTGACTATCACCTGTAAATATCACGCTCAACGGCTAAAAAAGCATTTGTTTTTCCCACATTCCATGATTACGGCTTTACTTTTTTATTTTCTACGGATATAAATTTTCCTGTATCGGTTATAAAAAATAAAATAACGGCCATAAAAGACAGGAATTATAACTTATGAAAATAAAAAAGATGGCTATGATTTTAAAAATCATAAGTTATGAAAATGCAAAAAGAAAGCCATCCCCGAAATAACAGGGACGGCTATTCTCATTTTACTTATGTTTATTGATTGTTTGGAAATAAATCTCTTATGTCAACGGTCTTCGCATGTTGCCTGTAAGAGTTCCAAGACTTTTTCGGCATAACGTTTTCCCAGCAACAGCTGACTGGCAGTATCAAAATGGGGATCGGTCTCATCCTTATAAGGCATCAGGTCCTTTGAGGAAACACAAGCCGAACAGGGTAACCACAAGGCTGTCGTCTCAATCATCTTATTAAACGGTACCGTACCTTCCGAACGCTTTGTCCAGTTCCATCGTGAAATCTGACCTACCACAACCGGAAGTTCTGGCATGTTCAGATCCTTGCGCAAATCGGTCATGAGGCGGAGAAGTTTCTCCTTGTATGCTTCAGGATGAGCACAGTCTGCTTCGCCCTGATGCCATATAACCGCTCTCAGACGGCCATGCTCCATTGCTTCGCGTACACGGGCCAATGCCTGTTCATAATAACCGTCGGCGCTTCCCTTTAACCATGAATTGATTGACGAACCTCCGCGAGCATTCACCACAAGACCTATTTCTCTTCCTGTCTGTTCGTGCATTTCTTTTCCGAAGGCATATGCCGGTCCAAGACGTTGCATTGACATATCCTTACGGATTGTAGAATAGCGGTTCATCGGATTCACAGCTTTTTCAAAAACATTCTTATCGTTAAACAGATAGACATGCTGCAATGTATCCATTACTTCGGGAGTGAGGGTAGCTCTTCCGGCCATGTTAGACTGACCGATACACAAATA
Organism: uncultured Phocaeicola sp.; assembly: GCA_944320885.1. Lineage (GTDB taxonomy): Bacteria > Bacteroidota > Bacteroidia > Bacteroidales > Bacteroidaceae > Phocaeicola_A. The sequence continues at coordinate 26,787 of CALUJE010000007.1, read as the reverse complement.
TATATCCAGTTCATGAGGTGATTGCTCCACCTGTGCACTGAGCCGCAGGCAGCCGGCCCAGCACATAAGGCAGAACAAAACACTCCATATTTTAATTATATTTTTCCTTTCAGACATAATCACCAGTTTTTGTAAATACGAATGGCATTCAACGCAGGTTCACCCTTTTGTTTATGGAATCCCACAGTAATGCCTTTACCGTCTTTCACTGTCACGATAAACTTCTTGATTACGGCACGGGCATAACCATACTCACGGGCAATATTGAAGTCGGTCAGTACCATCTTGCCGTTAAGTGAAACTCCGAATACGCGTTCCCCAGCCGTAGTCTGTACCGCATCGGCACCCAGATTGTAGGCCAGCGCTTCCTTCTTCATGTTCGAATCGAGTTCGGCCCAATAAAGATATACGGTGTATTCACCATCGGGGACATCGGCCTTGAAAGCTTCCAGTCCGCGACGCTGAGTCTGGAATATAGGATTCATATCCGTTCCGAAGATATCAATATCCGAACCGAGCATGGTTCCAAATCCGGTAGCACGACGGAAAGGCTCTCCACCTACATATCCCCAACTTCCTTTTTCGTAAGGTTTCTCAGGAATCCATGCCGTATGTGATACTCTGTCGTCAAAATAACGGGGGCTTCCGAGCATCACATTCATTTCAGTAAACGGCACATCCTTGCTGTGCAAATCAGACGGTATCAAATCAAATGAAACGCGAAGCATGTCACGGATTTCTTTTCCGTCGACAGAGGCAACAGCTTCTATCACATTCTCTCCATCGGCAAACGGCACATCAAAGAAGGCCATGCATTCGGCCGTCTGTTTCTTACCCAAAGAACGTCCGTTGACCAGAAGTTCCACCTCAGCGGCATTGCTGAACACCGGCATGCTCTGCACGCTGGTATTTTCAGAAGTGCTGACTACTCCTCCACGGGCCATCCACTCACGCTGACCTATCATCAGATACGGTTGCTTGCTCAGTGAGGCCTGATAGAACAGATAAGTATCCTTCTTTTCACGATTAAGACCAACGATACCTTTGTTATTGACATGCGGCACAGCATCAATACGTGATTCTGAATAGAAATCGTTCAGATTCCACATGCTTGAGCCGGCAATAAACGGACGTTTAGCCATTTCGCGCATGTAATGTGAATGGTATACCAGACCGTATTCCTGTGAAAAATCAAAACGTTCGGAATCATATGAATGCAGACGAGGGTCTACTCCCGGTCCGTATTCGGTAACAATCAGCACCTTGCCTTTGTATGTATTGTGTGCTCTGTCGAGCAGACGCTGAAACTCATTGATATCGGGCTCGTACCATCCCTGGTAAAGATTCCATCCCTGAATCATAGGTATTTCAGTAAGATGAGCTGCCTCATAAGCTGCAGGAGCATTATGATAGGCCATCATGGTGTAACGTGAAGGGTCTTCCTTACGTATTACATCTTCAAGCGCACGTGCCACTTTCTCGGTAAACTTATAATACTTCTCCAGTTGCGGACCGTCTTTGTAAGGCTGACGCAACAGAATTTCGTTCATATATCCCCATATCATAACCGAAGGATGATTGAAATCCTGACGTACCATCTCTACAGCCATATTAACTGAATTGTCAAGGAATGCCTCAGTTTCGGTCACGGCATTGATTACCGGTATCTCTACCGAAGTAACAATACCCAGCTTATCACACATCTCCATAATAACAGGGTCTTGCGGATAATGTGATACACGCAGGAAATTACCTCCCATCTCTTTCAGAAGCAACACGTCCTGCACGTGCATCTCATCGCGCAAGGCATTTCCTTTCTCAAAATAATCCTGATGACGTGCCGTTCCTACCAGTTTGCGGTGACGACCGTTCAGGAAGAAACCTTTATCGGCATCGAATTCAAACCAGCGCAGGCCCAGCGGATTGACAACTTCATCGAGCAGGCTGTTTGTTTCCTTGTCATACAAACGTGTATATACGGTATAGCGGTAAGGATCGTCAATATCCCAAAGGCGTGGATTAGCCATCTTGATAGCGGTGCCTCTCACGTCGAGAGTCTGTCCGGCAGCAACCTTTACTACCGATGAGATATGTTTTACCTCCTTACCCTCAGCATCGGCAATGATGTTTTCTACACGGATTTCTTTCTTCATATTGGCGTCATTGGTCACCAAAGACTGGATTTCTACCGTAGCTTCTTCTTTTGAAACCTTCGGTGTACGGATATATACTCCAGACGAAGCATAATCATTCACAGCCATATGAACAGGATTCATGAACTGCAAATATACATCACGATAGATACCTCCATAGAAAGTAAAGTCGGCAGAAAGAGGCGGAATATCGGGATTGTGCTCGTTGCTCACACAGATAGCAAACAGATTGTCTTCACCAAAACGAACCTTCGAAGTGATATCGAAACAGAAACGGGTATATCCTCCCTTGTGTTCGCCAATATAGTAACCGTTTACATAAAGTTTGACTTCCTGATTGGCACCTTCGAAATACATCACCACATTACGTCCTTCCTGAGAACGGTCGATAAAGATATTTTTCCGATACCATGCCGGGCCACGGTAATAACCGGGCTCATCGTCATCGGTATCCTTGGCATTCCATGTATGGGGAATATGTACTGTTTCCCATGAAGAATCATCGCAAGCCGCAAGATGAGCCTCAAAGGGAGAACCTTTCATAAATTTCCATCCGTCATTGACAGAATAGACCACGCGTTCCTGCGCCTGCATCCATCCGGCAACAAACAGCATCAAGAATAAAAAGAGATACTTTTTCATAGGTAATAAACGTTTTTTATTTGAAATTCAATTCTGTTTCTACGCCTGTATAAACACATTTCTTAACGATAGGTCCGGCAATATGCGGACGATAGAGTCTTACCGTGACATTCACATTTACAGGCATGCCCGGATAAGTGCCGTCGCACTTGCCAATGACAAGTTTCTGTTCAGCTTCATTCCACTTTATCATCACCTTTGAACAGATGTTCTTTTCATAACGGTATGAATCACCTTCATCATCATACCACAGGAAAGAAGCATCCGTTCCGGCATAGACACGAAGTTCAAGTTCATCGTCAGGACGTTCCATGGCATACTGTTTGACCTGTGCCAGCGGAATGATTGAACCGCCCTTTACATAAAGCGGAAGCACATCCAGACGACTGGGCTGTGTATGTTTGGTACCAGCCTTGATTGCTTCACCCGTCCAGAAATCAAACCACATTTTTCCTTCGTGTTCGGGCAAATATGTCACTACTTCGGTCTCCTCTTTCATCGGGCTGAATACCGGACGTACGAGCAATGAAGGACCGAACATATAGGCATTGTCTATATCATACGTACGACGGTCGGATGCAAAATCCATCGCCAGACCGCGCATCATGGTATATCCCTCGGTTGCCACCTTGTATGAAAGCGAATAAATATAAGGCAACAGACGATAGCGCAAGCTGATATACTTCAGCTGATTGTCATAATACGGTGTACCCGGCTGACCAAACTGCCAGATTTCACGGGGTACATTGGTTCCATGTGCCCTGAATATGGGGGTAAAGGCACCAAACTGGAACCAGCGGGAATAGAGCTCCTTGTACTCGTCACTCTTCAATCCGTCAGGGTACTGCGCATCACGTTCCGTAACAAAAAAGCCTCCGGTATCTGAAGTCCAGTAAGGTATGCCCGACATGGACAGATTCAATCCGGCAGTAAGCTGTTTATGCATGTTCTGCCATGAAGCCGACACATCGCCCGACCAGATGGCTGTGCCATAACGCTGCTGGGATGCAAACGCCGAACGGGTGAATATGAATACACGCTTGTCTGCACTTTCATTACGCAAACGGGTATACCAGTCTTTCAACATAACCAGCGAATAAGTATTCAGATAGCGGTGAAAACTTCCTAGATGAGTCTTGCCTGCCGACTTGGTACGCTCGGTCTGTTTCTCCTGGGTGAATCCGTCACGGAAAGAAGGCTCTGTGGCATCGGCCCACCAGGCATCGACTCCCTTGTCATACAATCCTTCTTTCATGTAACACCATACAATATCACGGGCTACAGGATTATAGGCATCGAATATCTTGTAACCTGCCCAGGTTTTCTCATCAAACAGGGCTCCTATCGAGTCCAGCTCATGATATACCTCGGTCTTCGGGCCAAATCCCGGCCATACCGACAGCATAAAATGCACATTCATTTCATCATGCAGACGGGCAATGACTTCTTCAGGCTTATCAAAATTCTTCGAGTCAAAAGCCAAACGGTTCCAATAAGGCTTCTCGCCCCAGTATTCCCAATCCTGCACAATATTGTCGAGAGGAATTCCACGCTTGCGGTATTCCTTCACTACACCCTCCAGTTCGGCAAATGACTTGTAACGCTCTTTCGACTGCCAAAAACCAAACACCCACTTTCCAAACATCGGCACGTCTCCGGTGAGTGAGCGGTATTCGGCCATGACACTGTCCATATCTTTGCCGGCCATGAAATAATAATCTGACGCATCGGCCACTTCGGAAGCAAAGGAAAAACCTTCGGACGAATCCTTGAAACGCGTAGCCGAATAGTTATCCCAAAGGATTCCGTATCCGGCGGTAGATATAAGGAACGGATTGACTACATCCATGTTGGCCTGTAACAGGCTGACAGAATCACCGCGATAATTCATCACTCCGTTCTGATACTGGCCAAGACCGTATAAAGCCTCATCGGCAGAAGGAACGAAATGCTGTGTTACTTCCAGACAAGCCTCATCGCCATGTACCGCCCGACGGAAAGTACGGGCACCGTTTTCTTTCTCCTTGAGCAGAACACGGCCCGATGCCGTTTCAGTAAACTGAAAGGCTCCGGTTTCTCGCTGAAAAGTAACGGTCAGTTCATCGGTAGCAAAGACAAACGCATCACCGCTTTCCTTGTATGAGCTCTTCTCATAGCGCTGTTTGTCGGCATCTACAACCAGTCTTACCGTCTGCAAGGTGTCGCCTTGCGGAAGAGACTGTATATGCACACAACGGGGCGAAAAGAATTCTACCTTGTAAGTGATGCTGTCGGCAGAAAATACATAACTTCCCTTGTCGGTCTTCACTCCGGATGAACAGGCCGCAACCAACAATGCTAATAAACTCAGATAAAAAGCTTTCATTTACTTCACTGTATAAATATTATATCCCAACGACAAGTTACGTATAATGACGTTACCTTTCAAATAAAAAGTTGGCGAATTCAGCATATAGGAAATATTTTCCTTATACAGTCTGATTTTTGCCTGTTTCCATTCTCCGGTATTGTCTGTACGGATACGTGCTACCGTATTAAACAGATTCTTGGGTTCACGCTTGGTTGCCGAACGGACAAAAAGTGTTTCTTTTCCTTTGTCAAGGTATTCAAAATAGATATAGCCTTCATGATTGTTCATCTGCAGGTCTGAAACCAGCTGTTTGGGCAACTTGATGGTTACCGTTTCTTCCGGATTATACTCAGCGCCTTTGTTCTTTCCCTTTATTTCAAGGTCTGACGCACGCAGACGCATCATTCTGGTATTCAATACGCTTTTGGCAGAAGCCACATCACCGGCCAATTTTGAAAGCAGACCGTATGCCACCGGATAACGTCCCTGACTGATCAGCATGGCAGCCTTGTCGAGCGACTCTTTCAGCACACTGACATCCATGCGGCAAGCTTCCAGGAATGCAGCCTCCTTACGCAAGCGGAACAAGGTAAGCGGCAGTCCCAGTCCTCGTTCATCAGCCTGTTCGCCCTTGAACTCTGCAGCATAATGCAAAGTGGTACGCAATTCTCTGTCACCGTTTTCCAATGTAGGTTCTATCTCATGACCTTCGGTATAGTCACTCCACGAAGCAATAAACATCATATCGAGGCTATCCTTGTCGGCCATACAGAACTCCCACATACTCTTGTAGGTTTCACCGTTGTTACGGGGCATGTAAAAGAAATGTCCGCGTCCCCATCCGGCACATCCGCGATTATCCATTCCGGGCATGGCAAAACCCGACTTTATGACAAAGCGCGCATCGTTTCTGTGCCATATGGAATCACGGAAAGGCTTCATAAACTCAATGATATCCTCTTGCGTGGCATAATTATCCCACTGAGCATGCTCCTTGTCCATGGGGCGCACACGTGCCGGAAGCCAGGCAGTAGGAATTTCTCCCAACTTTTTCCATGCATCCATATCGGCACTTTGTCTTACAGGAATGTATCTGTTGTTCTCCAATGTTCCCCAGTCGGCCCAGCGACGCAGCCCTACCGGCTGTTTCATGCCTTGAGGCAGTACCACTCCCGAAAGAACTTTCGAGAATTCCTCTACTGTAGCCCCCGGACCGAAATGATAAAACACCGGATAACCTTTTACTATGGGAGCCGTAGGACCCGTAAACACGCTGTCTACCAGGTACTGATAGCACTTGGTCATATATTCCGTCTTGGTCTCACGTGAGTTTATTTCCGGATATATCTTGGTAATCCAGTCATAATACAACCATCCGTCACACCAGTTGACTCCAATCTCAAAATCATATTTGGCTGCTACTTTCTGCATGGCACGCAACAGCACATCATTTTCATGTGGCTTGAATCCCCACTCAATGAAAAATCCGTCAATCTTTGCTGTCTTTGCCGACAATATCTGATACTCTATGTAGTCAGAATCGAGATTCGACTGCATACCTACTACGGGATATGCCACAGTCGCAATTTGATTTTTCCCGTCAGCATCAATCAGGTCGGCATTATAACACAATGTTTTCCGGCCGGTTGCCGATTTTTCCGTATTGGCATACATCTCCCATCGACCCAGCTTGCCGTCGAACTGACGGGTATAGCGCACGCCGTGAAAATCGGCGTACACCTTTTTCCCGTTCTGGGCACTCACTGCCAGAGAGAAACAGCATGCAATTATCCAAAACAGTTTTCTCATAAATTCAGCATTATTCATTATTTCCTAATACAAAGTTATGTGTTTCAGGATAACTGAAGGTATTATCTACCACCCAACGTCCTTTATAGAGTTTGGCACCCTTTAAAGTGAACAGCGTTTCGCCTCTGTCGTTGATAAGACCTTCGGCCCACCACTCTTCAGTTGGGCTCAGCAGAATAACACCTTCAGTTGAATTGCTAATGCTCTTTATATTACCTAAATCATAGGTCTTGGTGAATGTATTTCCAGCCACATCATATTTCCAGATATTGTTGGCTGTAGTAAGCCACAACTTGTCATCCTCTCCAAAAACAGGGAACAAATCATGTGCACCTCTGTCATCTTCCATTGTATAGATGCGGGTCATATTGGTAAGTTGCGGATTGTTGCGGTCATTGTTATACTTGAAAGAGAAAAGTCCGATACAGTTTTCGTTACTGCTGTTCTTGACTGAAGCAGTGGCATACATGAGTTCACGTTTTCTGTCCCATACCACATTATGTGCATCACCCAATTTCAATGTTTTATTGGCTGTACAAAACACTTTTACCGTATCGGTAACAAAAGTAGAAATCAAATGGTCGGTAGAAGATGCCGTAACGATGTTTCCGTCGGGAAGAATTTCGGCAGAGTGGGGATTCTGTCCGGCATTTCCATAAAACATCAGCTTATGGTCGGCAATACGGATAAGAGCTACCGCACCTCCTGAAGCCGTCATCAGAATATAGCGCTTGTTGAATACAGGTTTCACCTCACTCGGATTCTTGAACAGCTCTACATTACTATAAGGAATACCTGCGGTATAAGGGTCCCAGCTCCATACATTACGGTTGGTCTCTGCATCCATTATCACAATTGCACGTCGGCTCTGTTCTGCCAGTACATAAGCCTTGTCGGGCATCACAAATGGTTGTTCCGGCTGGGGAACTGTATTGTCATCATCTGAACATGAAGCCAACATGGCTCCAACGCTTAATATCAGTGTATAAAAAATACGGTATTTCATTCATTTCTATTTTTTAGGGTTATAAATTACTGTTTGTTGTCATAATAGTCTATCAGTGAATAAACATCCAGATTCAACTGTTTCACATATTTCAGGTAATCTTCATAGGGTCCATATTCCAAAGATACAATACCTTTGTTAGTAGCTTTCCCATCAGAAGAGTATCCGTCGTTATACTCAAAGTGTACCCATCCTACACAATTCTTCTGCTGTAAAAGACGAATACAGAAATTCTGATAAAACTCACCGCGATTCTTCTGCGTACGCACCAACCATCCTCCACCTTCGGTATTATCATACTTCTGTCCGTTATAGGTTGCATCGTCGGCCTTGGTATAAAATTCCGAAACAAGGAAAGGCTTGTTTCCACACCATGCCGACAAGTTGGCCATAAACTCGGGCTCGGGTTGCCAGCGGGCATAATAATTAAGAGATACCACATCACAGTAACGTGCACAAGCTTCTACCACTACCTTATTATATTTACTCCAGTCGTGCAGACGGGTACCCAGAATAAGATGCTGCGCATCATAACGCCGAACAGTTTCGCTGGTAAGCTTATAGTAATAATCGGCCACTGCCGAACGGAACTTTTCCTGATGCTCGGCGGTTATCTGCGAAACGGTGATATGATTGTCGGCCATAAATTTCTCGGCATATGCACGGGCTGATTTATACCGGTCGGGCAAGCTCAGAAAATGTTTCAGGTCAATGCCCAAACGAGGAATGGAATTCTCATAACTGGCAAAGGGCAGCTCATTGTCGAGGTAATAACCGATGAAATGTTTGTCGCCTGCAAACAGGGCACATTTCTCACGGGCAAGCTTATCTATATAATCGGCAAAAGTAGGTTCAAAAAGCAATACCAGACGATTATACTTGTCATCTTCGAACGTATAACCAAGATTGGCCTTCATATCCCACATGAAAGTACGCAACAGATACAGATTCTCGGCATAAGCCACTTTTTGCGTTTTCGGAGACAGCAGGTTTTCACGCATTGAAGAGGGGAATGCCTCTATCCTATTTGAACCGTATGAGATATAATTGAAATGATTGTCGGCAATCAGTTCACCGGTTTTCTTGCTCCAGTTTTCTTCAGTTCCGTAAAGCGCTGAGAAAGCTTTCCTGTGAGGATCTGACTCACCGGGACGCACATGCTGGATTCCATGCAAAATCACCGCTCCGTTGTCAGGGTCGAGCAGATATGAACGTCCGTTGCAGCGTGCAACTCTGAAGAAACCTTCCGTGCCGACAATCTCCGAACAGTTTATGCCCATACGTCCTCCCCATGCCGTACGCGAATAATCATACGTCGGAGAATACCAGTTCATGTTGTCTATCGTAATGGTCTGTTTGGAATCGACAGTGCTCCATGCCCGAAAACCTCCAGACTTCCATTCCCTGTATTCCACTTCAGTATATGCATATTCCTGAGTGGGACGTTGTCCGTCATCAGGAGGTGTAGGAATGCCTCCATTGTCTGAATCACTGCAAGCCGTACAAACAAGCAAACTTGCAATCGCCGCATATTTATATATCTCTTTTTTCATCTCATACAATAAATAAGGAGTCACAGTATCTGTTCTAAATAAAAACAGAGAATCACATATCGGCTATTCACCGATATGCATTCTCTGTCACTATCTATTACCTATTGAAACTTTCATCTTGGTTATTTGATTTTTTCGTTTTACCTGTTTTATAAAACATTCATTTACTGCTGTTTAAAAATAAGCCTTTCCTGGGTTTGCTGAGCCTTAACTCTCAGCGTACTGAGCCTTGGTCGCCAGCAGACTGAGCCTTAACTCCCAGTACGCTGGGCCTTGGTCGCCAACATAGCGGGAACCCCCTGCGGTTTTCATACCTTTTTTCAGTACAAAGTATTCTTTCCATCCAGGGCTTACATACATAGCCGACACAAGCAGAAAAAGACCTATTCCAAGAATCTCCCGCAAGGCTTTAACCAAGACAACTGCCTTGCGGGAAAATTCAGTTCCGTTTTTTCAAAATGCTATCAATTATTTCTTTTTGGGAAATTTAATTTCAAGGGTCATTACACGTTTGGTAGCATTGCTTGAATCTATCTCCTTCGGAGCAGAAATGCTTATCACCTTCATGATACCTACACGTCCACCACCTGAAACAGAAGTATTTCCGGTTCTAAAGGCTATAATTGAACCTGCATCAAATCCTGTCAGTTTGGTAGAAGAGACAGTACTTGCCAAAATATTATCCTTGATATATTTATAAGTTGCATCGTCATAATTAAAGTTTCCGGCATCAAGAATAGCAAACGCAGTAGCATTCTTCACTTTTATGTCTGTCAGTTTTCCTGTTGATCCGGCCTGGAATTCCTTATCCTTTTCAGTATTGGTCATACCATACAGACGCGGCTCTGCAGAACCTCCAAAACAATAGAACTTAAAGTCAACATTCGAAGCATTTTCCGCACTTGCTATCGCATAGTCAATAGAATAGGTCTTCATGTCCTGCAATGAAAGCAATCCCAAAGCACCCGGATACTTGTCTGTTCCGGAATTAGCTATAGCCTGACTTGCAATTTGAACCGTTGCAACCACCATATCAACATAAGCCTTAACAGTAGCAGAAACTTCCTTACCTTCACGTCCGTCTGATACTACAACCTTCACAGCTGAAGTATTGTTGGTCAATTTGATTTCAGGTGCAATATCAAGTTCTTTCTCACCATTCTGTTTCAGTCTTAAAGCCTCAACATCCTGTCCGTCTTCGATACGGTAGATTACAATTTCTTTAACTCCACGAACAGAAGTAACATGCATAGGTATTTCCGTATCTACTCCTGAATCTGCATTGATAGGTTCGGTATTCTTAAGTTCAAGTACAGGAACAGGAACTGTCTTATAAGTAACAGGAAGTGTAGCAATGGTTGTATAACCATAAGCATCCTCAGCCTTAACCTTGAATCCTTTATCGCCTTCCTTATATTGTATCATCTCATCAAACTCATATTCATTCTCACCGCTCAATGTAGCAGTACCTGAAGGCTTTTGTCCGTCAGCAGAAACAAGGAACATTTCAACCTTTTTCAATCCGGCCTCTGAAGTTACCTTGAAAGTAGTTCTCGGCATAACCGGATTTTCGGCCATTTCATCATAAATAATCTCAGCCGGATCGAATACAATCACAGGACGTTCTACCACATCAGTCACCGAAATGGGAAGAGTGGCGGTAACCGTTCTATTGAGCTTGTCAACAGCATTCACAATAAAAGCCTCATATGTAGCATCATAAGCCAATTCTTCTGACAGGCTGTATGACTTCTCGTTAAAGAATTCGGTTACCGTTTTATAATCAATAGTTTCTGTGTTTGTCTTAATCTGCATGTTTACACTCTTCAAACCAAGCTCTGATTTGATGACTGCCACTACCGGAAGATTGTCGACCAGATTCAAGTCAACGTCCAGCTGTTCCATCGGGAATTTAATGACAGGTTCTGATGCAGCACTGTTCAGTTCTTCATTATCGTCGCTGCACGCCATGAATCCCAAACAAATTCCTAATATTAATAATGTATATATTTTACGAATCATAATTTTATCTATTTAATCGTTCTGCTTATTTTACATAGTAGCAATAATCGTCAAAAACATGAATTACTCCGTTTGTAGGAAGGATATTGCTGGTCTTGGCACGGCGCGAAGGTGAATGTCCGTTGCTTCCATACTGGTTAACCACAATCTGACCTACTACCTGTTGCCACGGCTCCTTATATACGAGCATCGTCATCAGTCCTTCTTCACCAGGAAGCATGGTGAGCACAAACATCGGCTCAATCTGCAACTGTCCGTATGAACTGTATTCACCGTCTACAATATGGTAAAGCAACATTTTCTTTACGGTTTCCTTATCACAGTCTTTAATGGATGCCATACCGGGAAATACGTTTGAACGATAGTTTTCCAAGGCGGTATTGGTCAAAGCCAGGAATGTATATTTGTTATCGGTCTGTGTATAGTAATCTTTCAGCTCGGTATATTCAATGGCTTCTATCAGTTCAGAAAAAAGATCTTTTCTGGTCTGGAAATAATCCCATGCCGACATATATACATGAGGATCGGCTACGGAAGACTTGTAATCATAATCTTCCTGCAACTCCAAATCACATGAAGTAATTGTTGTCAGTGCACAACAAAAGAATAAAACCTTATATATTAATTTAAACATAATGCTCTTGATTTATCAGTTATTACCATAATAAGAATTCTGTTTGATTTTCGGATTCTCAATAATGTGAGAATAATGGATAGGGAAAAGTTCGTTACCATCGTTTTGCAATCCGTTGATAGGCCCCATCACCTCTTTCCATGTGTTCGTACGGCGCAAATCAAACCAGCGGCGTCCTTCGTTAAGAAGTTCAACCTGACGCTCACGCCAGATGTATTCGAGCACTTCCTGTTCTGAAGCGAAATCACTTTCAATCTTGGTCTGCAATCCGGCACGGTCACGTATTTTCTTTACAAGGTCAAGAGCCTCTTCCCATTTTCCCTGATGAACACGTGCTTCTGCCTGCAACAGAATCATATCGCTGTAACGGTAAATAGGATATCCCACTTCACAAGTCTTGTTCAGAGTTGAAGAAATATCACCAGAGATATACTTGCGGATTTCCATACCATTCTGATAATCCTTGAAAAGATAGTCTTTTCTCAAGTCGCCCTGCATATCGGCTTCGTTGAATATGTTCACAAACTTCTGTGAAGCTACAGCAGCTCTGTTTCCAGAACCGGTGAACCATTGATACATATAACTGTATCCGTTTGTTCCAACTTCGTCCATATCAAAATGAACCAGGAATATCAGTTCTTTTGATGTATAGTCATCAGTAGTATATGTATCGTCAGAAGGCTTGCCGTTCAATTCTTCGGTAAACATCTTGCTCCATGCCTGAATATCTGACTCAAGAGATACGAAAGGTTTGGTATCCTTATTCTTAAACTCGGCCATCTTTTCAATTGTCTGGTCGGCCAGTGAATATTCCTGCAACCACATGTATACATCGGCCATAATGGCAAGTACTCCACAAGGAGAAATACGCTTACGCTCTCTGTTTTCAGGATTGATCAATCCTTCGGCTGTTTTAAGGTCCTTGAGAATAACTTCCTTAAGAATATAGTCGGCACTGGTACGTTCCCTGTAAATGTCCTGGCTGTATTTTTCTACCGGCTCGGTAAACAAAGGTACATCGCCCCATACACGTACTGCATAGAAATATGCAAGTGCACGCATGGCATATGCCTGAGCCAGATAGTCATTACGGTCGGCAACATTCGGCATGCTGATTCCCGGAATATATTTTATAGCCAAATTAGCCTGATTGATTACTTTATACAAATCGGTCCACTTGCCGCAATATTCATCGGTAGACATTACGTTGTTGATTACACGTGCCTGATCGGCCATAACCGGTGCTCCTACTCCGACATTGTCTGAACGGAATTCTCCCCAGTAAAAATAGTTCTGACGCATGGTTGTACGGAACAGTCCGTAGAGTTCGTTGATTCCAGCCTTTGCGTCACGGGCAGTCTGCCACATCTCACCTGCCGGAATTTCACTTGTAGGCTCCTGGTCAAGAAAATCACTACAGCTGGTCATTGACAAAGCCAGCAGAGCCGTACCAAATATATATTTCAGTTTGTTCATTGTTTTTTCTTCAATTAAAAGTTAACAGATAATCCTACACCATATTCTCTCTTACGCGGATAACGGTATGTATCGTTACCAATCTGCAACGGATTGCTTGTAGAGAACTCAGGGTCAAAGCCAGAATAGTTGGTCCATGTCAGCGCATTGTTTACAAAAGCGTATACATTCAGACTCTTCAGCATCAGACGCTCAACCCAGCTCTTTGGAACATCGTAAGAGATACGAATATTCTGCAAACGGATGAATGAACCGTCTTCTACATAGAATGAGTTACCCATACGTGCATTGTTAAACTCATCATTGTAAGGACGAGGATAGATAGCCTGGTCACCCGGTTTCAACCACATATTGTGGATAACTTCGGGCGAAGGAGTATGTCCGGTATACTTGAACATGTTTCTGTCATGCTCACCACTGTTGTAGATTTCACCTCCTAATGAATAGTAGAATCCCAAATAGAGGCTGAGGTTCTTCCAGGTAAGTGTCGTGTTCAAACCACCGGTTACATCAGGCATTGCGTTACCGATAACCATGCGGTCGTTATCGTCAATGATACCATCTCTCTTACCTTCCGGTTCATCCCAGTTATAGTCACCGCCACGGAACGGTTTTCCGTTAGGCAATGTTTTCTGCAATACTTTTCCTTCGTATACTTCACCGTTCAACAGATACTTATATTGGAACACGCCGTTTTCAAATACCGGAGTCAATTGTTCCCAGTTCTCGGTAAAGGCGTTTGATTCATCATAAGGGAATACACCGAGGCTCTTGAAACCGTAGAAATCACCGATATGTCCGCCTTCCTGCATCCACCACAAGGTTCCTTCCATATAGGCTTTTCCTTCTGAAAGTTTTTCAATGCGGTTTATATTGCGTGAAATGTTGAATGAAGCATTCCATGTCCAGTCATTCGTACGGATGATGTCACCGGCAACAACCAGTTCAAAACCTTTGTTGCTCATCTCACCCACATTGGTCTTCATTGTAGAGAATCCAGATTCTTTAGGCAACTGATAGTTGGCAAGCAATCCGTCGGTATATTTGTCATAATAATCGGCAGTAAGTGTAAGACGTCCGTCCCAGAAGCTTAAATCCAAACCGATGTTCAGCTGCTTGGTCTCTTCCCATTTCAGATTATCTTTTCCGATACGGGTAGGACTTACACCGCCAACTCCGTCATAAATAGTTCCCGGAGTATAAGTATACATATAGTCAAAGTTTCCGATAGCTTCATTACCGGTAATACCGTAACTTACACGCAACTTACCATCATACAATACATCTTTAGCAAAGCTCATGAATTTCTCGTCAGAGAAACGCCATCCGAATGATACTGAAGGGAAGTTACCCCATTTATCATCCTTTGAGAAACGTGATGAACCGTCACGACGCATATTGGCAGTAAACAGATAACGGCTCTTCCAGTCGTAAGTAATACGTGCAAAGATTGATGCCATTGAGTGATTGCTCAAAGTTGAACCTGTAGCAGTAAGGTCAAGATTGGCTGCAAAGGCATTCATTGTATATATATAATCGGTAGAAGAATTGATACCTATCAATGTTTCGTTCTCATATTGCCATTTCTGTGCACTCACACCGACCATGGCACTGAAATTGTGATTACCCCACTTACGTGCATAAGTAATGAAGTTTTCATTCAGCCAGTTCCAGTTCAGATAGTTATAAGAATATCCCTTGTTGTTTCTCTGCCATTCATCGGTAATGATACTTGGTTCCAGTTTTTTACGCTTGTCAAGATAGAAGTTGGCATTGATATTCGTACGGAACTTCAAATACTTATTGAACTTGATTTCAAAGAACTGGAAGAAGTTGGCCTTATACTGGTCTGTAAAGTCAGTTGTATAGTTTACCTGAGCAATAGGGTTCTTCTGTCCGTTGAATACACCTACCATCGAACCGTCGGGATAATATGTATTGAAATACGGACGGCGTTTCAGTACCGCACTCAGCAAAGTACCTTCGTCAATACCTTCTTTCTTAGAATAAGTCAAAGACAAACGGCTACCCATATTCAACCAGTCGTTTGGAGAATAGTCGGCATTGATACGGGTATTCAGTCTGGTAAATCCTGTATTGTGGATAATACCTGACTCATCATAATAACCTGTGTTGATGAAGTATTTCAGTTTTTTTGTTCCACCACTCACGCTCACGTCAATCTGGTCTTTCTGAGCAGTTTCAGTAATCATGTCAAGATAATCGTTGTCTACATTGAAGAATACGTTCAATGTATCTTGTATCATCTCAATACTTTCATTCGGATTTCCTCCTCCGTATCTTTCGAAGAAGTCTTTACGGTACATATCATACAACAGACGCTCCTGACGGTTTGCCTGAGCTACTTTGTGTGAAAGTGTTCCCCAAGAATGGTTATACTTGATATCAATACGGGGTTTTCCTTCCTGACCGCTCTTGGTAGTAATGATAATCACACCATTGGCCGAACGAGAACCGTAGATTGCAGCAGAAGCAGCATCTTTCAATACTTCCATAGAAGCAATATCACTCGGGTTGATACCATCGATATCTTCCAAAGGAACACCATCAACGATATAAAGCGGTTTTACACCTTCGGCAGAAAACGTAGATGTACCACGTATTTTAATAGATGAAGATTCACCGGGCTGTCCTGAACCGGAAACAATCTGCACACCGGCAGAAGAACCTTGCAAAGCTTCAAAGACATTGGTTGCCATTTTCTTTTCAATGGCTTCGCTTGAGATAGATGTAATAGCACCGGTCACATCTCTCTTTTTCATAGTTCCATAACCTACCACAACCACTTCTTCCAATTGCTTGGAGCTTTCGCGCATGGTAATTTTCAGATCTGTTCCGTTAGCCGCAACCTCTTGTGATTCATATCCCATAAACGAGATGACAAGAGTTGCTCCTTTCTTCGATACTGACAATGTAAAGTTACCATCAAGGTCAGTAATCGTTCCCTTAGTTGTACCTTTCTCGGCTACATTCGCACCCGGCAATGGGAATCCGGTATGGTCCATAACAACACCTTTCACTGTAAATCCTCCCTGTGCATACAATGGAGTCCCTAGCAAAAGGAAAGTCAAGAAAGCCAAAATCAAAGCGTTTGCTTTCAATTTTGTTCTGCCTGTTTCATTCTTCATGATGTTTATTTACAATAAAAATTAATTAGTATAGTTTGGTTTATCTTATTCCTTCCGTATCAATAAGTCTCACTGAACTTATAATTTTCCTTTATCAGAATATCAATAGGCAACAGGTTATTGTTTCCGATTTCTCCATTAAGAATCAAACGCTCACAGAGCAACTTGACTCCCATATATCCTTGCATTCGCGGCCGTTGATCTATCAATGCTTCAATATAGCCTTCTTCGAGCAACTGAGCATTTTTCTCAATCAAATCATATCCAACCAACGAAATATCTTTTCTGTTTCTGTTTTTCAAGTATTCACCTACGATATATGCTTTTGAATTAAATATTACCGCAGCCTTAATGTTAGGATGTTCATGAAAAATCGCATCCAGAATCTCGTAATTATGCCTGTCGTCAGACAAATCAAGGTCTACGCGATACATACATCCTTTATAGTCAATTGAAGTCAGATAAGCATTGAAACCACTTAAACGGTTTTTTGCCTGAGTAGATTCGGCTCCCGTATGAACAATACGCGCCATCAAGATATCGGCTTCTTTGGTAATGTTTCTAAATAGTATTCGGGCTGCAATCTGTCCGCCAACCAAAGAATCTGTACCGATAAAAGCCATACGTCTTTCACCGGGTATGTCAGAATCTACATATACATATGGAATTTTCCGAGCATCCAGTTCTTTTGAGAAACTGCATACCAAATCATAAAACAACGTACCCAGCAAAACTCCATCAACCTCATCCAATTTTATATCACGCAACAGAGATTCAAATGAAGCTTCATTAAACTGGTCGAAATACAGTTTGGTAACACTCAAATGATATTGACGGAAATCTTCGACTGCACGGTCAACTCCACGTGATATATATTCCCAATATTCACCCGGAGCATATGCCGGAATAATCACCACTATATGATATACCTTCTTAGAAGCCAATGAACGGGCTACCATATTAGGGCGATAATCCACCTCTTTCAGAACAGTCATCACGCGAGTATAGTTCGCAGCAGATACCCGACCGCGATTATGGATAACCCGATCTACTGTTCCGACAGAGACTCCTGCCATTTTAGCTATATCAACGATACGTATTTCTTTACAATTTGACATAAATAAGTTTTAAAAACATAACAAAATTAGAGATAAGTAATAACAAAAACAAATGTGTGTGCGCACACATCAAACATGAAGAATTTGTTTCCCGCTGTATATCAATGGAATAGTTATACAGGCGTTACACAAAGTATGTTTTCAAACATATATTTTAAAAAGTTAAACTTTTGCTTTATTATAGTCTTTTTGTTATTTTACTATGTGTGCGCACACACAGGGCGTATAAACTATAATTTCAATAAAAAAGAACAAATAAGAAAAGTTAGACTATATTTGAAGCAAACGTGCACAATATCAGATTTTCTTTTAAGCGGAAGAGTAAATAATAATTTATGGATAGCATTTTTAAAATTATAGTTATAATTCCTGAAAGAATAAGTTATAAAAGAGAGCAGTCATAACTTATAAATAAAAAAATGATATAGGCAATTTTCAAAATCATAACTGAGGAAAAAATTATTTGCCAAAGAGATTTTCTTTTCAGATAACGATGCTCTTCTCCAGACTTTAAATGGAAGTTTATCTATTTTATAATACACTGAATATCAGTATATATCCAATACATAAAAACGACACGTGCTTTTCACGGAAAGCACGTGTCGTTTCAAGGGAAACCACGTGTGCTTTTAAAAAAAGGACACGTGGTTTTATATTTCTGACTTGTACCTATTTTATTATAATAAAGGCAAGCCGTATTTTATACCCATCAATACGCATGATCATCATTTTTCAATTCTTCACGGGTAATCTGCTTCTTTTCCAAAGCACGCCAGGCATAAAATATATATGCCAAGACAAATGGAATAAGAATTGAGACATAAGCCATCACCTCTAAAGTGAAAGGACTGGATGAGCTGTTGGCTATTGTAAGTGAGCTCTGCAAATCGGCAATCGAAGGATAATAGGCCGTATTGTTATAACCTACACAAAGCAACAAAGAAGTTACCGTGAGTACCGTACCTACTCCTGCATACCAGATTCCCTGACGCGAACCAACAACAAACACGCCCTTGAATGTTCCCCATAACACTCCAATTACTCCTAAAAGGAAAACGGCAAGTACAGCCGGCATGGCTATCAGATTATTGAGATACTTATAGGGTTCCATATATACATATTGTGTTTCGGGATCGACGGCAAAGCCATCATTTGTCAACGTACGTACCAGAAACGCCAGGAAAAAGAACAAAAACATTATGGCATCCGAGAAAAGCTGCTTCCGACAGCGAAGTACTACGGTATCGTCCTTAATACGGTTGATAAAGTAAAGACCTCCCAGCATACGTGCCAGATAATAAACGGCAATACCCAGCACCCAGTTCCATATATTAAAGAGGATATCAATGCCATGCCATGAATTGGTCCACTGGCTGATGACAGGCATTGAGAAATTACTCATGTTGCCTTTATCGACAATAAAGTTAGAACCGGTGAAAAACGTGGCCACCGCTGCACCCAGCAACAAAGGTCCCATCACACCGTTGAGTACAAGAAAGAACTGATAGGTTTTCTTTCCCAACAGATTGCCAAGATGTGCCTGAAATTCATAAGATACGGCCTGAAGCACGAAAGAGAAGAGAATAATCATCCATGCCCAATAGGCACCGCCGAAACTTGTACTATAAAACAATGGAAAGGATGCGAAGAAGGCACCACCAAACGTAACCAGTGTGGTAAAGGTAAACTCCCACTTACGACCGGTGGCATTAATCAGTAAAGAACGCTCTTCGTCATTCTTACCCAACTGAAAGAGCAGGGAATTGCCGCCTTGCACAAAAAGCAAGAATACAAGCAGTCCGCCCAGGAGAGAGATAAGAAACCACCAATAATGTTGCAAACAGCTATATGTTTCCATAACTTGATTTTTTTAATTTCATACTTATTTTAAACGAATGGTCTGTTGACATCCCAAACAGTCCCGGAATATGGATACCGTCGTGCACATCTACACTTAAACGGCTCAGGCTTCCTGCGGACCTTTACGGATGATTCGCAATATGATTCCTATTCCGGCAATCAGCATTACGGTAAATATTACAAGAAATATTATAAACGTAGTCATGACCGAACCGGCAGAAACCGACGAAACTGCAGCATTGACCGGAAGGAGGTCTTGAATGGCCCATGGCTGACGACCTGTTTCGGCCACAATCCAACCAGCTTGTCCGGCTATGTGTGCAAGAGGTATAGAACACAATCCTACCCAATGCATCCATTTCATCTGTGACAAACGTTTCTTATATGCCAGGAACAATATCACGGCAAACAGAAGAATGAAATAGCAACCCAGTCCTACCATGACGCGGAAGGCATAAAAGTTAAGCGGTATATTGGGAACCAGTTCGTTTGCATCTTCAATATATCCGTAACCCAGATACTTTACATCTTTCTCCAGAGCAGGCAATATGGCTTCGGCCGTAGCTGCATCACCGTTTTGCTTGGCCGTACGGTATGCATCGAGCGCATTAAGCGCATTGCGTCCCGACTTCATTTTCTCTTCGGCCGAGAGTGCTACTGTTCCGTCAGGCTGTGTATATCCTCCTCTGATAATATCATTGATTCCCGGTACATATCCGTCGAGGTCTCTTGTCGCGAGAAATGAGAGCGCATAAGGCATCTTCCATTCAAAGATAAACGGCTCCACACCATCGTCATAACGTTCTTTTGCAGGATTGGTAAGTCCTATAACGGTAAGCCCCTGACTGTTTCCACCGTCATAAAGTCCTTCAATGGCGGCAAGCTTCATTGGCTGCACCTTTCCTACCTGATAAGCCGAAAGGTCGCCCGTCATGGCAACAATCAAAGACGATACCAGTCCGAATATGGAGGCAATCTTTATGCTGGCCATAGCCATCTGCTGATGTCTGTGCTTCAACAGATACCAGCAAGATACTCCTACTACAAACACGGCTCCAAGCACCCATCCGCTAAGTACGGTATGAAAGTACTTCACCAATGCCACATCCGAAAATGCCACTTCCCAGAAACTTTCGGCCGAAAGCATCTCATTGCGCATGGTATCGGGATTGAAATACATGCCTACCGGATGCTGCATCCATGAATTGGCCACCAGAATCCACCAGGCAGATATAGCCGCTCCTACTCCTGTAAGCCAGGTAGCCACAAGATGGAAGCGTTTTCCTACCCGTTCCCATCCGAAAAACATTACAGCTACAAAGGTAGCTTCGAGGAAGAAAGCCAGAATACCCTCAATGGCCAGCGGTGCTCCGAAAATATCACCTACAAACCATGAGTAGTTGCTCCAGTTGGTACCAAACTCAAATTCAAGAATCAAACCTGTTGCTACGCCAATAACAAAATTGACCGCAAAGATTTTCATCCAGAACTTTGTGTTGTGCTTCCAGAAATCATTACCCGTTTTCACATAAAGGGTTTCCATGATTCCCATCAGCAAGGCTAGTCCCAATGTAAGGGGAACAAACAGCCAGTGATACATTGCGGTCAAGGCAAACTGTGCCCGTGACCAGTCAATCAGCGAAGTGTTGATTTGTTCTAACATGTTATAAATGGTATTGGTTTAACTTTAACTTATATAAAAACAAATATATACATTATAATACAATAACTCCAAAAAGGAAGGAGAAAATTAAAGGTCAAGTGTAAGTTGCGTATCGCCCAGCAGATTGAAAGTCTTGCGATGATAAGGTGATTCTCCATACCGGCGTATTGCCTCCCGATGCTTGCGGGTAGGATAACCCTTGTTGTGATTCCAGTCATAGACAGGGAATTCTTCGTGCAGACGCTGCATGTAATCGTCACGATAAGTCTTTGCCAATATGGAAGCTGCCGCAATCGACATGTATTTACCGTCACCTTTTACTACTGTAGTATGCGCTACATCCTGGTATTTCCTGAAACGGTTTCCGTCAATCAGCAAATGTTCGGGACGCACTTTCAAGGCATCGAGCGCACGATGCATGGCAAGAAAAGAAGCATTCAGGATATTGATTTTATCAATTTCCTCAGGAGAGACTATTCCTATTGCATAATCTACTGCTTCTTTCTCAATAACTTCACGCAAAGCATAACGCTGTTTTTCGGTAAGTTGCTTGGAATCGTTCAAAAGCTCGTTCTTGAAATCCGGCGGCAAAATAACCGCAGCGGCATAAACGGCTCCGGCCAGACATCCCCGTCCGGCTTCATCACAACCAGCCTCTACACAATTTTCCTTCAAATATGGCAATAACATCTCTGCTTGTTTCTGTTATATTACAAAATCAAAGAGAGGCGTTTGAATTTCGATTTCCAAACGCCTCTCTCCAAATATTCTTAATTTAATCTTCTACTACCTGAAAATCTTCTTTTCCTACGCCACATACCGGGCAAACCCAATCTTCAGGAATATCCTCAAACGCTGTGCCTGCAGCGATACCGCTTTCAGGATCACCTACCTCAGGGTCATAAACCCAATCACATACTGTGCAAATGTACTTCTTCATAAATAATAAATTTTATCTGTGAACGAAAAAATTGTAATCATTATAATTTTTAAACCGTTGCAAATATAAGGAAATACTTTCAACAACGCTAACAATTTAACAAGATTTTTAAAAGTTCATCCATTCCCTCGGAAGCACCCTTACGAATAGTATGCACTCTCTGCGAGCTGTATACCTTTACTTCCTTGGGGTCTATGAGATAAACCTGTGTATCGGGCCGGATATAGCGAATCAGGCCGGCAGCCGGATATACTTGCATCGATGTACCTATTATAATAAAGATATCGGCTGTAGAGGCTTCATTGACAGCTTCCTCAAATTTAGGGACTGACTCTCCGAACCACACGATATAAGGACGGAGTTGCGAACCGTCGGCCGCCTTGTCGCCCAGATGTATCTCACAACGCTCCGGTGTGAGTTCTTCAATGCATGAGGGGTCGTTCGGATTGCGTGTTGAGGTAGCTTTCATCAGCTCGCCATGCAGATGAATGACATGTGAGCTTCCCGCACGCTCGTGCAGATTATCTACATTCTGCGTAATGACCGTAACATTAAAGTATTTCTCCAAAGCAGCTACCATGAGATGACCATGATTGGGCTTTACGTTCAGAAGTTCCTTACGCCGCGCGTTATAGAAATTGAGCACAAGTTCCGGGTTTTCTTCATACCCTTCTATACTGGCAACCTGCTGCACGGGATAATGTTCCCATAATCCGTCAGAGTCACGAAATGTACTGATTCCGCTTTCTGCACTCATTCCGGCTCCCGTCAGAATTACTATTTTCCGATTTTCCATATTTTACCCCTTATTTTTTAAGACTTTAACGGCAAATTTAGAAAAAAAATGATATCCGTATCAGGTTTCAAAAAAATATTCAACTACCTTTGCAACGCTTCAAAGGAAATTTTATTACTTAAACATTATATATACAACCAAAAATGGATAAATTCAGCTACTCTATCGGTCTTGGTATCGGACAGAACTTACGCGGAATGGGTATTAACGAACTTAACGTTGAAGATTTTGCACAAGCAATCAAAGACGTGGTTACCGGAAGCCCCACAGCAATATCACACAAAGAGGCACAAACCATCGTAAACGAATATTTCGAAAAGCTTGAAGCCCGCATCAATGCAGAAAACATAGAAAAAGGCAAAGCTTTCCTCGAAGAAAACAAAAAGAATCCTAATGTAAAAGTACTTCCCAGCGGATTGCAATATGAGGTAATACGTGAAGGTAACGGCAAACAGCCCAAAGCTACCGACCGTGTACGCTGCCACTATGAAGGAACACTGATTGACGGTACACTTTTTGACAGCTCCATACAACGCGGCGAACCGGCCGTATTCGGTGTAAACCAAGTTATCAAAGGATGGGTTGAAGCACTGCAACTTATGAGCGAAGGTGCAAAATGGAAACTTTACATTCCTTCTGACCTGGCTTATGGAGCCAACGGAGCCGGTGAAATGATTCCGCCACACAGCACTTTGATTTTTGAGGTTGAATTAATTGAAGTTTTATAATAAATTTAATAGTTAAAGCAAATGAAAAAATTAGGATTTGTAATGATTGCTGCTGCCGGTTTGTTCGCAGCATGTACTGGCAATGGTCCTACTGCCCGTTTGAATACTGCCGTTGATACTCTGTCATATGCTGCAGGTGTGGCAAATACCAGAGGACTCAAACCTTATCTGGAACAACAAATGGGTATTGACTCAACACAAATGAAAGACTTCATCAGAGGCTTGCAAACTGGTATCAAGGCTGCTGATGACAAGAAACAGACTGCATATTATACAGGTGTACAAATCGGTCAGCAATTAAGCACTATGCTCGACCGCTTCAACTACGAACTCGTAGGCAACGATTCTGTTAAGGCTATCAACGAAGACAACTTTGTAGCTGCATTCATTGCTGCTGCTCAGGAAAAAGGTACTTTGATGGATATGGACAGTGCCATGAGTTACCTGAACAACAACATGGAACGTATCAAAGCTGAATATCTGGCTGAAACTTATGCTGAGTACAAAGCTGAAAACGAAAAGTTCCTTGCTGAAAACAAGCAAAAAGAAAACGTTCTTACTACTCCCAGCGGATTGCAATACAAGATTCTGGTAGAAGGTAAGGGAGAAGTTCCTGCTGAAGATGCTACTGTAAAAGTACACTATAAAGGAACTTTGATTGACGGAACTGAATTCGACAGCTCATACAAACGCAACGAGCCGGTAAGCTTCAGAGTAAATCAGGTTATCAAAGGATGGACCGAAGCCTTGAAGATGATGCCTGTAGGTTCTAAATGGCAACTCTTCATCCCGCAAGAACTGGCTTACGGTGCAAGAGAAACCGGTAAAATCAAACCTTTCTCAACTCTTATCTTTGAAGTAGAACTGATTTCTGTAGAGAAAGCAGACAAATAAGAAGCAGACTTCTGACTTGATAATGCCCGGGCTATGCATCACCAATGCACAGCCCGGGTTTCTTTTTTCCATCTCTTTCCTTATACGGATTAAGAAATATATCAACACAAAATACCCCTTGACAGACGCCTTATTGAGCCTTGGTCGCCAGCTCGCTGGGCCTTGGTCGCCAATCTGCTGAGCCTTTGCCGCCAGTATACTGGCGACCAAGGCTCAACAAACTCCCCCTTAAAGTCATGTCCGACCATCATCGCAAAAAAACGTATAACTTACTAATTAATACACCTTTTCGACCAAATAGTCCACTCTCTATTCTTTAAATACATATACCTTTACACAGGCTTAAAAATAATATTGCATTTTCATTTAAGTTAATACTTCGGTAAATTTTTACCGAGCTAAAAAATTAAACATCGGAGGCGGTCAAGCCGACTCCACAACATAAAAAGTTCATTGAAATATTGTCAATACTGACTGCTCAGCAGTGGCTTGAGAGATGTCGGAGAAGGCCCGGAAAAGATGCGTAATTTGTTGAAAATAAAACAAGAAAAGTATTGCATAAGCTGTTAACTTTCAGTAACTTATAGCATCCTACCACTTTAAGTTATGAATACAGACAACCTGATCATGCAATACCAATCCGAGGCCTTGGAGGCACTCAAATCGATGACAAATTTAGGCAAACCTTTTGAAAAAGTCATCATGGATGTACTGAAACATTTCATGGCAATACCGGGCAAGATTAATTTCCTTCAGATGGGACGGTACGGACAGTTCTCCGAACAAACATACCGAAACACATTCACGAAAGGCAACTTTGACTGGTTTGACTTCAATCAGCATCTTGCCAAGAAGGTCTGTACGGGCTCATTTCTGGCACTTGCCGTTGACCCGAGCTACATTCCGAAGTCGGGGAAGAAGACCCCGTGGTTTGGGAGATTCTGGTCAGGGGCTGCAGGAGAGACCAAGAAGGGTCTGGAGCTGACGGGCATAGGCCTGATGGATGTCGACAACCACGAGTGTATGACTCTTGGCTCCTTCCAGACACCGGACTCCATAACACTTGAGGATATGGACTACAACCTGATTGATTGGTATCGGGAGCAACTGATTTCAAGGAAAGACAGGCTGCTTCCCATCACCAAAACCATTGTTGCAGATGCGTTCTTCTCCAAGGAAACATTTGTCCGGCCTTTGGTAAAGGAGGAGTTCAATGTCGTCAGCCGTTTGAGGAACGACGCCGTGCTGTTCTACCCTACAACAGAGTCTCCGACAGGAAAACGGGGTCGCCCGAAACTGTATGACGGGAAGGTGGATTTTGCCAACCTTGACACCTCGCGGTGCGAGGAAATCCCCGTAGACAACGGAAGACTCTTCGGCCTTAGAGCCTACTCCAAGAGCCTCAAAGGCTACGTAAAAATAGCAGTATGGTATCCTCTTGAGGGCAGGACCGACAGGTGGCAAATATACTTCAGTACGGATGTCTCCATGAGTACTAAAGATGTAATCAACTGCTATAGAGTACGTTTCCAGCTGGAGTTCTGCTTCCGCGATGCGAAGTCCTTTGCAGGGCTGACCAATTGTCAGGCGAGAGACCTCCGGCGATTGGAGTTCCACTTCAACGCATCTTTCTCCGCAATCAACCTTGCGAAGGTGGCCTGCAAGGAACTGGGAATGCCATTCTCGGTGTCCTCCTGCAAGTCCATGATTCACAACGCCTATATGCTTGAGCGATTTATTTGCGTGTCCGATATGAAACCAGACCCGCATATTATTGACAAACTTTTCAAAGAACTGGTTTTATTTACTGCCAGAACCGCTTAGCTCCGGCTATTTATTAACGAACTATTGTATTATTGAGCTTTCGATAAATAAACGTTCCGTCCCTCTATGCGGCAGTGCAAATCCGTGGTCAGATGCAAGGCTTCCAAGAATGGAAGTATACTCTCATAGCGTTTCACACTTCCCGTATAGGGTATGTCTGCCAGCGACGC
>CALUJE010000006.1 GCA_944320885.1 uncultured Phocaeicola sp. | reverse complement strand
TTTCTCCTCCCTTTCCGCTACGCTCCAAGGACGGAGGAAGAGGGGGATGGTGTTGCACTTCTATCTTGACGGTAGCCTTTTTTATCATTGCTTTTATAGACAGTACAAGGTCAATGTGAATACTTCCGTCATCTGGAAAAGGCATGAAAAACGCCATTTTGTCAATATTTGTCAGTCTGTTGTCAGGCTCTCTCCCTAATAAGTCTTTCGCATATTTAAAAAGGATGCGGCAGAGTTTAAAAACAAGACGTAAGGTTTAATGTCTGTAAACCGATACTGACAAAATGTAACTCAGGTATGTAGTTTGCAATATCTTAAGCGAACCGCGAAACCGAAAGGTGAAGGGGTTCAGATAGAAACTTTGATAAATAATAATTTAAAGATAGGAGATTAAAACTATGATGCCGAGAAAGTATAACAATCAGAACTGGTTACCGAGTATGTTTAATGATTTCTTTGATAACGATTGGATGTTGAAAGCAAATGCGACAGCTCCTGCCATCAATGTTATTGAAAGTGACAATGATTACAAGGTAGAGGTTGCTGCTCCGGGCATGACCAAAGAAGATTTCAATATTCATTTGAGTGAAGACAATGAACTTGTCATCAGTATGGAAAAGAAATCTGAGAACAAAGAGGAGGACAAGACAAACAGAAAATATTTGCGTCGCGAATTTTCTTACTCTAAGTTCCAGCAGGCACTCATCTTGCCGGATGACGTAGAAAAAGAAAGAATCAGCGCTAATGTTACCGATGGAGTGCTTACCATCGAGTTGCCTAAACGTACTCCTGAAGAGAAGCAGAAAGCTAATCGTGTAATAGAGATTCATTAAAATGATAATTGAGTGATTAAATCCCTTCCTTGTCTTTAAGTAAGATGGGGAAGGGATTTTTATTTTCCTTTTTTTCATCCCTTTAAATTTTAAATGTATAAACTTATTTTTCATAAAGAAGTGCTTATCTTTGTTGCAGTATTCTACATATTGTTGACGATTAACTAAAAATAAGTTTTATGAAAGGGAATATTGTATGGTTGTTGGCCGCAATGTGGCTTTTGACGGCATGCGGCTCTGTGCCTCTTACGGGACGTAAGCAGATTCTGTTGGTATCCGATCAGGAAGTGCTGACCTCCAGTCTTACACAATATAGTAATTTTATCAAGAGTGCCCCCAAATCATCTTCTTCCACTCAGACTGCCATGGTAAAGCGGGTAGGGCAGAAGATAGCGGCAGCAACGGAGCGTTATCTCAATCAGAACGGTCTGGCGTCAGAGGTAAAGAACTTTGCATGGGAATTTAATCTGGTAAAAGACAATCAGGTGAATGCATTCTGTATGCCCGGAGGAAAGATTGTGGTTTATGAAGGGCTTATGAAAATCATAGCTTCAGAAGACGAACTGGCTGTAGTTATCGGACATGAAGTGGCGCATGCCGTAGCCAAGCATAGCAACGAGCGTATGAGTCAGGAAATACTGGCCCAGTATGGAGCGCAGATATTGAGTCAGTCGCTCTCCGGAAAGAGCGAGGCCATCCAGTCACTTGCCGGAAAGGTATACGGAGTGGGGGCACAGTATGGAGTAATGCTTCCATTCTCGCGCAAACATGAGACCGAGGCCGATTATATGGGACTGGTATTGATGACAATGGCCGGATATAATCCGGATGTAGCCATCAATTTCTGGAAGAAAATGTCTGCCGGTTCGGGAGGCAGTGTGCCGGAGTTTATGAGTACCCACCCCAGTGATGCTACCCGCATAAGCGATATTCAGAAAGCATTGCCGAGTATAAAGGCACAATACGGCGGTAAATAAAAAAAAGAAGGCTATAAAATAAAAATTTATAACTGGTAATTTATAAAATCATGGCCTGTGTTTTCCAAATTGAAGGCTATGATTTTTTTATTTATAACTTATTATTTGAAAGTGTAAATTATCTATGGCAGACAATTATATAGAACGTCAGTATGAAGCGTATGAACTTCGTAAGGCATCGATGGGAAAAGGGAAAAAGGTGTTGAAAAGGAAAGGAAGCGAAACGGGCACGCTGCAGAAAAGGGTTTTCGTTACAGGAGGAGCACACGGTATAGGACGTGCCATTGTTGAGGCCTTTTGTGCCGAAGGATGCCGGGTGGCTTTTTGTGACCGTAATGAAGCCGAAGGAATAAAGACGGCACACGAAACAGGAGCGGCCTTTCACAAGGCGGACGTGGCCTGCCGTGAGGAACTCGAAGCTTGTATGGAGCGTGTGATAAAGGCATGGGGCGACATTGATATTCTGATAAACAATGCGGGAGTAAGTGATTTCATGCCGATAACTGAAACCAGTGTTGAGGAATTCGACCGCATCCTGAGCATCAATCTGCGTCCTGTATTCATCACTTCCCGTTTGCTGGCCGTGCATCGCAAGAGCTTGTCTGAAGCCAATCCGTACGGACGCATCATCAATATATGTTCCACCCGATATCTGATGAGTGAACCCGGAAGTGAAGGCTATGCCGCATCGAAAGGAGGCATTTATTCGCTTACGCATGCACTGGCACTTTCATTATCCGAGTATCACATCACTGTTAATGCCATTTCACCCGGATGGATTCAGACGCAGGATTATGATACTCTTCGTGAGGAAGACCATCTTCAGCATCCTTCTCGCCGTGTGGGGAAACCTGCCGATATTGCCCGTATGTGCGTCTTTTTGTGCAATGAGCAAAATGATTTTATCAACGGAGAGAATATCGTCATCGATGGAGGAATGACGCGGAAGATGATATATTGCGAGTAATGTATGCAAAAATGATTTTCATAGACTAATTCTTGTTATAAAAGGATGGGTCTTGATGCTCTATTGTATCAATATTGCTACTTTTGCAAAATTTTTAACCGGATACAATTATGAGTAATGTATATGAAGAACGTCTGGGCACCGACCCGATGCTGCCTCTGGTATTTCGGATGGCTCTTCCGGCAGTGGCTGCCCAGATGGTCAATCTTCTCTATAATATAGTCGACCGTATCTATATCGGTCACATCCCCCACATAGGTACCGATGCGCTGGCTGGAATAGGAGTAACCAGTTCGGTCATCATTCTGATTTCTTCCTTTTCGGCCATCGTTGGCGGTGGCGGGGCTCCGCTTGCAGCCATCGCTCTCGGACAGGGCGACCGTACGCGTGCCGGAAAGATTCTTGGCAACGGCTTTGTGTTGCTGATTTTATTTACACTTTTTACCTCATTGCTTACCTATGTATTCATGAAGCCTCTTCTGATGTTTATCGGGGCTTCAGAACATACGTTGGGATATGCCGTTGATTACCTGTCGGTTTACCTGCTGGGTACGCTGTTTGTAGAACTTTCGGTTGGGTTGAATACGTTTATCAACACTCAGGGGCGTCCGGCCATTGCCATGTGGTCTGTACTGATAGGTGCCTTTCTCAATATAGTTCTCGACCCTTTGTTCATTTTCGTGCTGGACATGGGGGTAAAAGGCGCGGCGGTAGCCACCATCCTGTCGCAGGCCTGCAGTGCCGTGTGGGTACTGTCATTCCTTACTTCCCGCAAGGCTTCCCTTCCTTTGGAACGCAAGTATATGAAGCCCGACAAAAGAATTATCCTTTCTACCCTGGCATTGGGTATTTCGCCGTTTATCATGGCCAGTACAGAGAGTCTGGTCGGTTTTGTTCTGAACAGCAGTCTGAAAGATTTCGGTGATATTTATATCAGTGCGCTTACCATCATGCAGAGCGCCATGCTTTTTGTGAGTGTGCCGCTTACGGGTTTTGCGCAAGGCTTTGTTCCGGTAGCCGGATATAATTATGGTCATGGCAATAAGGAACGGGTAAAACAGTGCTTCAAGGTGGTCCTGACGGTAATGTTCAGTTTCAATTTTGTATTGATAGTCTTGATGATATTGTTTCCTTCGGTGGTCTCATCTGCCTTTACCACTGATGAACGTCTCATATCCACGGTTGAAGATGTAATGCCCGTATTTCTTGCCGGAATGACTATTTTCGGGCTTCAGCGTGCCTGTCAGAATATGTTCGTGGCATTGGGTCAGGCCAAGGTGTCGGTTTTTATAGCCTTGCTCCGTAAAGTCTTTTTGCTTATTCCGCTGGCACTGATTCTCCCTCATTTTATGGGAGTGATGGGTGTATATGCGGCCGAGGGTATATCCGATGCCACAGCAGCCATTTGCTGTACGGTTATATTCGCCATACAATTTCCGAAGATTTTGAAGAAGATGCATGCTTAGAATGCGTTTATCTGAAAAAAGAATATCTTTGTTTGAAAATATAAAAATTGCACGTTATGGTTTTTCGCAGGTTATTCATATGGATTGCATTTTTTTCAGCAATCACGGTCAATGCACAGATATTAAATAAGGTAGAGTCGCTGTTAAAGAGAGATACGGCTGTTCATGCCACAAACGTTAAGGCTGCCAGTACGGTAATGAGCGATTCGGCACGTATTGCGGAACTGCAGCGTGAACTGGAACAGGTTCGTCTGCAGGAAGCCAATGCGCGGATGGAGATGGAAAGCATGAAGCTGGGATTGTCTGCCGATTCTGTACGTCTGGCCATGCAGCGGCATCATATCGATTCCTTGAAGAAAGTGACTAAGGGAGTTCCTTTGGTGGTAGACGAAGATACCCTGTTATATTTCTATACAAACCGGGGAGGATATACTCCTGCTCAGCGTGCGGAAATGAATGCCGCACTGATTGAAAAACTGGGAAACAGTCTAGTACTTTATCCGGATTCTGTGAAGATAGAGAGTACGGATATTGTGACCGATATCATGTACAAGGATAAAGTACTGATTTCATTGACCGATAAGGATGCCATGTGGGAAGGTGTCTCACGAGACTCGCTGGCTCTTCGTGACCGTGCGATTATTGTGGCCAAGCTGACGGATATGAATGCGAAAAACGGAGTGTGGCAGCTCGTCAAGCGTATTGTGTATCTGATACTGATAGTTGTAGGACAATATGTTCTTTTCCGTCTTACCAATTGGCTGTTCCGCAAGCTGAAGAAAAGAATACTGTTGCTTAAGGAAATAAAGCTCAAACCTTTCAAGATACAGGAATATGAGTTGCTTGATACGGCCAAACAGGTATCGTTGCTGCTGATGCTGGCCAATCTGGGGCGCTATCTGTTCATGCTCGTACAGCTGCTGTTTACCGTACCTCTTGTCTTTATCGTATTCCCTCAGACCGAGAAGCTTGCCTATACACTGCTGGGATATCTCTGGATGCCCATCAGACAAATTCTGAAAGGTATCGTCGATTACATTCCGAATCTCTTTACCATTGTAGTTATCTGGTTGGCCATAAAATATATGATAAGGCTGATTCGTTACCTGGCGCGTGAAGTGGAGGCCGAACGTCTGAAGATAAACGTTTTTTATCCGGACTGGGCTATGCCGACTTACCATATAGTCCGTTTCTTGCTTTATGCTTTCATGATAGCCATGATATATCCTTACCTGCCGGGAGCCAATTCCGGAGTATTTCAGGGTATATCGGTATTCGTCGGACTGATAGTATCACTGGGTTCAAGTACGGTGATAGCAAATATCATAGCCGGACTGGTCATTACCTACATGCGTCCGTATAAGTTGGGCGACCGCATAAAACTGAACGATACCACCGGAAATGTAGTGGAAAAGACTCCGTTGGTGACCCGTATACGTACACCGAAAAACGAACTGATAACCATCCCGAACTCATTCATCATGTCGTCACATACGGTGAATTACAGTTCATCAGCCCGTGAATACGGACTGATTATCCATTCGGAAGTGACAATCGGGTATGATGCTCCCTGGCGCAAGGTACATCAGCTGTTGATAGATGCTGCTCTGAATACGCCGGGAGTGATTGACGATCCGCGTCCGTTCGTGCTTGAAACTTCATTGAGCGACTGGTATCCGGTTTATCAGATCAACGCTTATATTCGTGATGCCGATCGGTTGCCCCAGATCTATTCCAATCTTCATCAGAATATTCAGGATTATTTTAATGAAGCCGGAATAGAAATCATGTCACCTCATTACATGGCCATGCGTGACGGAAACGAGACAACGATTCCGAAGAATGACGGCCGTGAGAAGAAGGAAGACAGTAAGGGTTAATTCTCTTGCCGGGAGGTATGGTTATCGCAGGTTTTCTCTTTCAAAGGAAATAAGCATGTGTATGACTTCGGCATAATTTTTCTGTCCGGAGCTTATGTTATTGCCTTTGAGAAACCAGTCATAGACTTTATCCTGTATCATTCCTATGAGCGGACTGTATCTTTCTTCCCAATACCGGTTTTTTGAATTGAAGTCATTGATTATTTCCGCTCGTATGGACTGGGCCCATGACTTGTAGTCTTCTTCATTGAGTGCCATGCGTGCGTTCACTATCACGTAGGGAAGAAGCCCAAAGTAACCGCTGTATTGTATAGCCGGAATGGAAGAGGATGTACATATCTTATAAGCCCAGAAATTGGCTTCGGCTTCGCTGCTTATTCCCAGAAGGTGCGACAGTTCATGCGCATAGGTGAACGGATACTGGAGAGGTGGAAGTTCGCCGTTCAGTTGCATCTCGTTGAAAAAAGGTCCCATATATCCCAAAACTCCTACGCCGGAGTAGAGTGATGTGAACAATACTTTCTTGGGATAGCACTTCCCGTCAGGCTTTTGCAGTCCGTATCTGTGCGGCAAGGTGTCGTATATGGCTTTTATATGTTCGGTAGCAGCCTTCTTGTTGATAGCTTTTTCTTGGGTATAATGGGAGTTCAGACTGTCGGTATATGCCGAGAGAAAATGTTTGAATTCGGTTTCGTCATATTGTGCGGGATGCACTTCGGCACGCACAAAAAACGTATGACGGAAGTAATTGATGCCCCATCCCATGTAAAACCATACATAAATCCATAAAACCAGTTCCACTTCACGGATTATGACTTTTCTCCATTTGTAGTGCTTGCGGATTCTGCCGATTATCGGCATCAATATGAGTAAGGCGGCAAGGCCCAGGACCAGAATTTCTTCAAGCGAGAAGGGAAAAACTGCCGATAACCCCGATAGGATGGATGCGATTATGGGATAAATGTACAGAGCATACCATTCGGCTACGGCCGGAACAAAGCGGCATATGATGATGAACAGCAGAAGTATTCCCAGTATGCATGGGCGAAAGTATTTCATGCATCTTTTCATAGTTGGTTCAGAGAAGAGTCGATAAGCTGGCTTTGGGCAAAATATTCCGGCTTCTCGGCATAGATATACAGCACGCTTCCTCCCTTGATGGCATCAATAATGGGGCGTGACAGAGCCTGTGGAACAGCCGGACACCCGAAACTTCTTCCCAGCCGGCCGGTACTTTTGATGATAGACGGATTTGAATAGGCAGCTCCGTGCATTACGATGGCACGTTCCTTGGCCTTGTCATTGATGCCTTCTTCCAGTCCGTCAAGGATGAGAGAATATCCGTTGCGTCCCTGATAGGTGTTTTCCGTAAGATAAAATCCCAGTGAGCTTTTATAAGAGCCATATTCATTTGAAAAGGAAGTCGCATATTTTTCTCCACTGTTCTTTCCGTGTGATACTACGGAAGAGAAAAGCAGTTTTTTTGCCTTCATGTCGAACACGAAAAGTCGTTTTTCGGTAGAAGGTTTGGAAAAGTCTATCAGTGTGAGCACTTCGCGCTTACGTTCGGTTATTTTATAGTATCCGGTTACGGCCAGTCTGAATGCTTCGGGATTGACGATACTGTCCAGGTCCATGGTTTCGTACAATTCGCTGTATACACTGGCTGGAGCTTCTTTTTTATGTTCGGGAACGGTCCTGCTCTCGCAGGTAGGTGCACTGGAAGTAAGGACCAGAACTGATACTGTTATTAAAGAGACAGCTAAAAATATTTTATGCATGGCGTTGTATTCAGTAATAAAATTGTGCAAAGATAGCACAATTTTATGATAAACTTTATTTGTAAACAGTTAAAAATGAATACTATTCTATGACAATAATGACTGTTTGCCGGGTAGGGGCCCATTTGTAGATAAATTCAGAATGTGAGGTTGCATTCCGGACACACATGTGCGAACGGGGAGTGGTACCTAGCGAATAACTGTATTCAATCAGTGTCTTTCGGGGAACGTTTACAGGTACTCCATGAATGTATGCGCCATTGGTGAAACGGCTGGCAAAAGGAGCGAATCCACCGGTCTCGGCGGAACCGTCTTTCAGAAAGACCATGCGTTCTTTCTTTTCCTGGAGAAGAAACAGTCCCAGAGGTGTTTCCTGGGCATACGGCGGATGATGGCGGCCGGTGGTGGCCGGATTCATGCTTCGTACTATCCATTTGCCTTCGCTTTTTCGCTCCAGTGTGGTTATGTTCTGGTCTCCGCGGTCGACAAATATGGCATGATGAAATACGGTAGAGTCGGGCAATTGCTTGAGATAGCGTGACGGAACCAGCCATTTGCCCTTGATGGTTACGGGACTTATCATGACAAAACTTCCTACGCGCTTTTCTATTCGGGCCAGTGTTCCGTCGGGTCCGTACCGTTCGGGAATGAGCGTATCACCTGGAAGGTATAGCGGTACTGACTGATAGCGTTCTACTCCCAGCGTGTCGGAAATTCGTTTGTATGCATTCCTGCGGTATTTGTGTACAAGCGGAGCTTCCTTGTTGCGGTTCTTGTAATTCTGCATTACCACCCAGCGGGTATTTTTGTCACGCTGGATGTTTTCTATGAAAGCCAGCTGTTCTTTGATGATTTTCCATTTGAAACTCCGCGTCGTATCCTTGTACGGGTATACATCGTCAAGGGTGTATTTGTCATACAGCAAATCTTTGCTGATGGAGATGTCGTCAGCTTTCAGTTTCGGACGTGGTTTGGGCTTCTTGTTGGTTATGATTCGTATGGTGTCTTCCTTATGCACGTCGGTCTGTGCATTGACATCTTCCGAATGTTTGCATCCAATAAAGGGAAACAGTAAAAGCAGACACACTATGTAGCAACGTGATTTCATCATGACATTTGCAGAGCTGGGAATTAACAATTATAGGGCACAACTTTCAGAACCGGCATAGTCACAGCTGGTTTTCCCGTTATATTCGGGATGTCTTTGAAGCCATATTACGGCATATGAGCAGGTTGCTACCGGAGTAAGATGATTTTCTACAGCATAGTCATATGCAGCCTTGACCAAAGCCGATGCAATGCCTTTTCCACCGATGGCTTCGGGAACGATGGTGTGGCGTATGTCAAGCATTTTGCCGTCACTGATATAGGATACATGGGCCTTTACACCGTCTACGATTGTCTGGAATTCCCCTTTCTCGGGATAATGTTCTATTTTCATAAGCATTCGGTTTATAATAAGCCAAAAATATGAATAAATTTTTATTTATGCTATAAAATATGAAAGAAATAAAAAATAAACGGATGGCAGATGACAGAAATCTGTCGTTTGCCTTAAAAAGGGGATAGAGACAGATTGCGATAATGAAAAACAAAGCGTAAATTTGCTTTTAAAACAATTGATATTCCGGGAAAATGAAAGAAATGGATTCTTGTTTTCATCATTTTGGTCAGTCGGTAGAGGGGATTGCTTTACCCGCGCGTTTTACTTACCCCTTTCATTATGTTCCTCATCCTTTGTGTGTGATGGCGGCTGCGGAAGTGCAGACATACCTGCAGCAGCGTGAAGACTGGAAAGATGAACTGGAACAGGGTAAGATGTTTGGTGTGCTGGTAGTAAGAAACGGAGTGGGAGAGTTGGGATTTCTGGCAGCCTTTTCGGGCATACTGGCCGGAAATAACCGGCATGCGTATTTTGTTCCTCCGGTTTATGACTTGTTGAGGCCTGACGGATTTTTTAAACAGGAAGAAGCCCGGATTTCGGATTTGAATCGTAAAATAACGGCGTTGCAGGAAAGTGAAGAATACCGTTCGGCTTGTGAAAAGCTTGATTGGGAATTGAGGCATAATTCCGAGTTGCTGGAAACGGAACGGGAGAAAATGCAGGAAGCCAAAAGACTTCGTGACGAACAGCGGAGCAGAGGAATTTCAAGTACGAGGGAAAATGAACTCTTGGACGAAAGCCGTTACCGGAAAGCGGAATATAAAAGGATGAAAGAACGCTGTGCGCAGAGGGAGCAGGTTTGCCGTGAGTTGGTAGAAAATATGGACAGGCAGATTGAAGCATGGAAGCAGGAGCGTAAACAGCGTTCGGCCGTTCTTCAACAAAAGCTCTTCAATCAGTTCCGTATGTTGAATGCCTGTGGTGAGGTAAAAGATTTGTGTACCATCTTTGCTGAAACCGGACGCAATATTCCTCCAGCCGGTGCAGGTGAGTGTGCGGCTCCCAAATTGCTGCAATATGCTTATCAGAATAATCTTTATCCGTTGGCTATGGCTGAATTCTGGTGGGGACATTCTCCTAAAAATGAGATAAGGCATCATGGATACTATTATCCTTCATGCAAAGGGAAGTGTGAACCTATTTTGCGGCATATGCTGAAAGGATTGGAAGTAGACCCTGATCCCGTGCTGGAGCAGGCGAAGAAATACAATCATCTGGAAATTGTATGGGAAGACGAATGGTTGCTGGTTGTCAATAAGCCGGAAGGTGTTTTGTCCGTTCCGGGAAAGGAACAGGCCTTTTCCGTATATCAGTGGATGCGTGAACATTATCCGGCTGCTACCGGGCCTTTGGTAGTTCATCGTCTGGATATGGCAACTTCCGGGCTGTTATTGTTGGCCAAGGACAAGGACGTGCATAAGCAGATGCAGGCTCAGTTTGAAACCCGCAAGGTGAGGAAACGTTATGTTGCTCTCTTGAATGGCGTCGTAAAAGAGCATGAAGGTATGATACATTTGCCTTTGTGTCTCGATCCGCTTGACCGCCCCCGTCAAATGGTTAATGAAGAATTCGGAAAGCCGGCCGTTACCCGTTATGAAGTTTTGGCCTATGAGGACGGATGTACCCGTGTGGCGTTTTATCCGCTTACCGGACGGACACATCAGTTGAGGGTTCATGCCGCACATGTTCGCGGACTGAATGCTCCCATCATGGGGGATGCGTTGTATGGACAGAAGTCCGATCGGCTGTATCTGCATGCCGAGCGGCTGGAATTCAAGCATCCGGTTACCGGAAAATGGATAAAAGTAGAAAAGACGGCTCCATTTTGAACGTGGAGAGCTGATGTATTATATAACCAAATTTTGATACTTATGAAGAAATTATTATTGGCCGCTGTTGCTGCCGGCTGTATGTCGTTGGCCGAAGCGCAGCATACAAAGGATGTCAGTCTGCCTCTGCCTGATAAGAATAGAGGTGTTTCGGTGATGAAAGCCCTGTCGCAACGCATGTCTGTGCGTGAGTGTGCGCAGAAAGACTTGAGCTTGTCTGATTTGTCGGATGTGTTGTGGGCGGCTAATGGAGTAAACCGTCCGGATGAAGGACGCCGTACGGCACCTTCGGCGCTGAACAAGCAGGATATTGACGTTTATGTTTTTACCGATGAGGCCGTATATCTCTATGATTATGCGCATCATGCATTGAAACATTGTGTTGACGGCGATTGGCGTCAGTTGTTGGCTGGCCCTCCTTCACCGGCACGTGCGCAGGATTTTGTCAAGGCTTTTCCCGTTATCCTGCTTTTTGTCTCGGATATGGAACGGTTTGGAATGTCTGGCGAGCGTGTTAAACTTATGGCTGCCATGGATGCAGGTATCGTATCGCAGAATGTCAGTCTGTTTTGTGCGGCTACGGGATTGTGTACGGTTCCGCGTGCTTCGATGGATGCCGATGGCATACGCAAGCTTCTTAAACTGTCCGACAGCCAGTTGCCTCTGATGAACAATCCGGTAGGATATCCCAAGGAATAAGGGATGTGAAGGGTAAAATAGGATTATCAGGTATGCAACACTAAGTAATCCGTTGGATATTGCTTAGTGTTGCAGATACTGTTTTCTTAATTAAAGTAATAAAGGAATGTGGCAATTCCTTCAAGTGCCTTTTTCGGAGCATCCTTGATTTCAATACTGAACTTGATTTCTGCCTTGGCTACTCCTCTCAGGTTGGTCAGTGAGTGCAGGCTGGCTACCATTCGGATACTTTGTCCGGTCAGTACGGCCTGTCCGAATTTCATTTTGTCCATTCCATAGTTAATCATCATTTTCAGGTTGTTTACCTCTATAATCTGATTCCAGAAATGGGGGAGCAGTGATAATGTCAGGTATCCGTGTGCGATAGTTGACTTAAAGGCACTTTCTACTTTGGCTCTTTCCGGGTCAACATGAATCCATTGATGATCAAGAGTTGCGTCGGCAAACTGGTTGATGCGCTCTTGAGTGATTTGCAGATATTCGGATTTTCCGATTTCCTGACCTATCAGCTTTGCAAAATCGTCGTACGAGTTGATAACTACTTTACTCATAAAATTTGATTATTGGTTAATATTTTGATTTATATTTTAATATCGCACAAGTCGGCGCGGACTTCCGTGCCATGAGCATCCCATGCAGTAAACTTCTTCCATGTCAAATCCTTCAGATGATTTGGAGGAGTTTTTGAGAACAACTTTTCCTTCGTCCGTAACGTATACGGGCAGACGTTCTCCCTTGGAGTTCTTTACATACATGGATGCAATCTTGCATTGTGGACAAACTAATTTACGCATGTCGGTTGACTGGTTTGATAGTGAGACTTCTTTTTAAGTTTATTGTATACGTAGATGAATGCAGGAACGAGGAACAGGCAGGCTGCTATCCAGGCGGTAGGGTCACCGAAACATACTGCAATGTATCCGTATGCAGGAATCGCGAAAACACTGACCAGAATACGTGCAATCATTTCGGATACTCCTGACAGCATGGCCAGAAGGGTATATCCCACGCCCTGTATGCTGTAACGGAGAATGCTCAGCAGACCTAACATCGGGAAGAAGCAGGCAGCAACATGCAGGAACAGCTCTGTATCTTTGATGATTTCCGTTTCAGTAGGTGATACAAAGAGCAGGGCAAGGTATTTGGATGCGGTCCACAACACAATAAAATTGAATATTACGTA
Source organism: uncultured Phocaeicola sp. (assembly GCA_944320885.1). Taxonomy (GTDB): domain Bacteria; phylum Bacteroidota; class Bacteroidia; order Bacteroidales; family Bacteroidaceae; genus Phocaeicola_A. The sequence continues at coordinate 94,442 of CALUJE010000006.1, read as the reverse complement.
TACAATCATCATGATAATACTTGATTTTACACCGTCTTTTATACGTTCTGGTTTACCGGCACCATAATTCTGTCCGCAATAGGTAGCCATGGCCATACCCAGACTGTCGAGCGGGCAAAGGAAAAACATCTTGATACGCATGGCCGATGTGAAAGCAGCCACACAGGCTGTTCCCAAAGCGTTGTTGGCACTTTGCAGCATGATGCTTCCAATGGCGGTGATGGAAAACTGCAATCCCATAGGAACTCCGATACCCAACAGGTTGGCTGCCAGACGTCGGTTGAAACGTTTTTCCAGCGAAGTACTTTGCAGAATATTGAACTTGCGTATCATGTAATGGTAACACAAGAAAGCCGATACACCTTGTGAAAATACGGTGGCAATAGCAGCTCCGGCTACTCCCCAGCCGAAAATCAGAATGCATACCAGGTCGAGGATTATATTCAGTACGGTAGAAAAAAGCAGGAACCAGAATGGTGTCTTGCTGTCTCCCAACGCACGGATTATGCACGAAAACAGGTTATAGAAGAATGTACACGGCACTCCGATAAAGGTAATGAGGAGATAAATGTAGGCTCCTTCGAATATGTTTTCCGGAGTACGCATGGTCCGTAATATGTAGTCGCACATCAGTCCGGTGATGATAGCTATGATGACCGACATTACGGTTGTCAGTTTCAGACTGGCCCATACATATTTGCGCATGGTGCTGTAGTCGTGTGCGCCGAACTTCTGGGCGATGGGGATACCGAATCCGCCACAACATCCGTTACAGAATCCCAGTATAAGAAAGATTACGGAGCTGCTGGCTCCCACAGATGCCAATGCGTTTATTCCCAGAAATTTTCCTACGATGGCGGCATCTACCAGTGAATAGGTTTGTTGCAGGAGATTTCCCAATAAAAGCGGTAGTGTAAAGTTGAATATAAGGGGCAGGGAAGGCCCTGAAGTCATTTCCTTTGTATTTGCCATAGTCTTCTCAAAAAAAATCGTGCAAAGATACGAAAAGACGAGAGCAGAGGCAAATGAAAAATGCAGTTTTTCAATTTGACTATGCCAAGCCGCATCCTAACTTATTCAGAGATAGGAAAAGGAAAGAGAATGGTATATCCGATAATCAGTTAAAATCTGCAAAAGCATTCATTATAAATGCTTTTGCAGATAATAGTGCATTGATATGTGAATGATACATTAGTAATGTACCAGTTCTTTTAGAGCATTGCTGTATTCTTCTGTAATCTCTTTCATTACTTCATCAACGCTCTGGAGATTTCTGAACAGTGAGGCTATTTGTCCGAGTTCCAGTTCACCGTTCTCAAGATCACCTTCAAAGATACCTTTCTTGGCACGTCCTTTTCCCAGAATTTCACGTAATTCTTCGGCTGAGGCTCCTTTGTTTTCGGCTTCTTCTATGAGATCCTTGAATGCTCCTTTAACCAGACGGGTAGGCGAGACCTTTTTAAGTAAAAGTTTTGTGTCGCCTTCATTCAGTTGCAGACAATGATTTTTGAAGTCCGAATGTGCGGAACTTTCTTCCGTCAGTGCAAAGCGTGTACCAATCTGTACGCCTTCAGCTCCCAGTGCCATAGCGGCCAGCATACCTCTTCCGGTGCCGATTCCTCCGGCAGCTATCAGTGGAAGGGTTGTTGCCTTTCTTACGGCAGGTATCAGGCACATGGTTGTAGTCTCTTCACGTCCGTTATGTCCTCCGGCTTCAAAACCTTCCGCTACGATGGCGTCTACACCGGCCTCCTCACATTTGCGGGCAAATTTGGAAGAAGATACTACGTGTGCAACGGTTATGCCGTGTTCTTTCAGGTACGGAGTCCATGTCTTGGGATTACCGGCCGATGTGAATACAATTTTCACGTCTTCCTCTACAAGAATCTGCATGATTTCTTCAATTTGCGGATACATCAGAGGTACGTTTACTCCAAACGGCTTGTCGGTAGCCTGCTTGCATTTCCTTATATGTTCACGCAGTATTTCCGGATGCATGGATCCGGCTCCCAGCAATCCGAGTCCACCTGCATTACTTACAGCCGATGCCAGTTCCCATCCGCTGCACCAGACCATTCCTCCTTGTATGACAGGGTGTTCAATATGAAAAAGAGATGTAATTCTGTTCATAATTCTTTTTTTTGAGTTTTTACAAATATAAGAAGTCATTTTGATGTGAATATTCGCGGTATCCTGATTCATCTCTTTTTTAATGTTTTTTAGAAGCTTTGGGCTGATATATGAGGATTTACTATCTTTGTGCATAAAACAATGATTTATGTCTCAGTCATTATCAAGGATAGATTACGAAAAGAAAACGGTAGAGCAGATGATACGCTTATATTGCCGGAAAAAAGAAGGTAATGCGGATTTATGTCCGCAGTGTCGTGAACTTTTAGACTATGCTCATGCACGTTTGTCACGTTGCCCCTTTGGTAATGAAAAGAAAACTTGCCGTAAATGTACGGTGCATTGCTATAAACCGGCTATGCGTGAACATATGCGTCGGGTGATGCGATATGCCGGCCCTCGTATGTTGTGGTATTATCCGCTGGATGCAGTTAAACATCTGTGGCGTGAGATGAGGTAGCGCGGATTATGGATACTTCCGTAACAGGGGTAAGGGGTTTATACGTCTCGTGAAGTTACTTGCATATAGGTGTTTATTAGAAAGTTATCTTTATTGCTTCAGTATGTCTAAATCAACATTGATGATATAAATATTGTTAGATGTCAGTTGCTTTCGACTTATCTTCATCAAAGGAAGAATCTTATTATCATAATAGATGTCCCAATCATTTGCTGATCTAACCATTTTTTTCTCTTTTTCCCACGTCCTGTCATTGACAAAATTCAGAAAAATCATTTTCACATCTGCATAATTGACTTTCTCTTTACGGGCGATTGTTATAAGTTTTTGTTGAAAAGCTATTCTATTGGCAATTTGATAATATTGCTTGCACCAATACTCTTTGTTTGCAGGAGTATTCTCTATGCCAAATAATTTTTTAGCAATATTCATGATAGAAGAATATTTCATGTTATCATTATCATGATTTCCTTTTTTTCCGGGGACAAATTCTTGAAAATGAGATTTAGCCTCAAAAAGATATAATATTTTATTCGTGCCAATAGCTATACCGTCCCATTCAGGCTGGGGAGATGGCCAGAACTGTTTAAAGTATCTTTCTTTCATATCTTTTGTAATGCCTAACAAATTTAAAATTTTAGAATTATTCATCCTGTACTCTCTATATTCTTCTTTACGTAGGGGAGAAAGCCATTGTAATGTATCAATAACTATTTCATCCATAATATGCTTATTCTCAGGTTGGGCTAAACGTTGGATACCAAGTTTGCTTCCTTTGGTGGCTGCTCCTAAAGATGTATTACTCATAGATGGTATGTTTATAAAAGTGATTTGTAACTGTTGTCGCTTCTTCCTGTGATGGAATTTTTATTATGTTCTTAGTTTGAATTGTCTGAAAGAATGTTCTCTTCCTCTATAGGGATAAGTCATTAAGATGAAAATCTTAATAATTGATATAGCAGGCTAATTGTCACAAAGGTAAGAATTTGTTTGTAATAATTTCCATATTATAATTTATTATGGAAATGCTTATGTTGTTATTCTGTTCTTCTTGGTATTGACTTGTTGGTGTCACAAAAAAGCACACGTGCTTTCGGACAAAACCACGTGTGCTTTTCCTGAAAAGAACGGGTCCTTTTTTTAAAAGCACGTGTGCTTTTTAAAAGGGATATATCGTGTAACAAATTTTTTATGCCATTCATGCCACTTACGTGCGCGAATTTTTATATAAGTGAATAGTTAACATATTAATACATTATTTAGAAAAATAATACGTCATAAAATGTTAATATACACAATAATAGAGAGTGTTATACATATAAGTGGCATGAATGGCAGAAGTATTGATAATTATATAGTTATGAGATAAACTTACGTGCAGATGAGTGTATTGTGCAGATGTTTGCATACTGAAATCAAAAAAATATTTAATCTATGACATAATACGGAATTTGTATTTACTTTGCATCCTGATTTCTGATAAGAATATCAGAGGTTCAGAATACAGATAAAGGGTTATGATAGAATTCAAAAAATTGGAGCTGGAAGATAAAGCCAGAATTCAACAATATACGATGAAGAGTTCTCGTCGGAATTGTGATTTGACATTCGCCAATTTATACAGCTGGAGGTTCTTGTATAATACAGAGATTGCCGAGTATGGAGATTGCCTGCTTTTCCGGTTTGATACGGATAATATGCCGGCTTATATGTTGCCTGTTGGCAACGGAGATTTAAAAGAGGTGATAGAGGGTATCATGGAGGATGCCAGCATGCATGGATTCCCATTCAGAATGTTTGGGGTATGTGCGGATGCTGTCAGTCAGATAGAAGAAGTTTTCCCGAACAGGTTCAGTTTTGAAGCTGAGAGAGATTATGCGGATTATCTGTATCTGCATACAGACTTGGCTACTCTGAAAGGAAAAAAATACCAACCGAAGCGAAATCATATCAACAAGTTTAAGAACTTATATCCTGATTATGAATTCAAGCCACTGACACGGGAAATGATACCGGACTGTATCCGGTTGGAAATGGAGTGGTGTAAGGCTAATAACTGCAAGGAAAATGAGGCATTGCAGGATGAGCGCCGGTCAATCAATGCGGCTTTGGAGAAATTTCAGGAACTGGATATTATAGGCGGTGTTTTGATGATAAAGGGACAAATTGCCGGATTTACCTATGGAGCGCCACTTAATCATGAAACTTTTGATACGTGCGTGGAGAAGGCCGATACGGCTTATGAAGGGGCCTATGCCGTTCTGAACAACGAATTTGCCAAGATGATACCGGAGCAGTTTGTATACATAAACCGTGAGGAGGATTTAGGTCTGGAAGGATTGCGTAAGGCAAAGCTTTCCTATAATCCGCATATTATTCTTGACAAGTTTAAAATGCAGCTGAAATGAAAGAGGAGACAAGGGAGCTTTGGAAGCTTTGTTTCGGTGACAGTGATGACTTTCTTGACTTGTATTTTTCTCGGAAATACAGGGATGAAATAAACAGCTGTATTGTACGTGACGGCAGAATTGTGTCCGCCTTGCAACGGATACCATATGTCATGAATTTTAAGGGAGATGTTATTCACTCATCCTATATATCGGGAGCATGTACCCATCCTGATTTCCGTTCACAGGGACTGATGCGCGAACTGCTTGCACAGGCGCACCGCCGGATGTATTCCGATGGTGCAGGACTTGCCATGCTTATTCCGGCAGAGGAAAGTCTGAAGGAGTATTATGCCCGTTCCGGCTATGCCGTATGTTTTGCCAGAGGACGGAAAACCTGGGATAAGAGCCGGGAATCTCAGGATAGAAAATCATCTGGTGACTGGTCTTTTCATACAGTAGATTTGTTGAAGTTTCCGGATGAAGAGATTGTGCGTTTTGTTGCTGACAAACTAGGTAAACTGGATGTCTGTATCATGCATGATGCAGATGACTTGTATACAATTATGCGCGATCTGGATTTAAGTGGAGGGCAAATGTGGTGTGTGCGGAACAGAGCGGGTGAAGTCGCAGCATTGGCATTGTGTACAAAGAAGGAAGAGGAACTTGAGGTGAAGGAACTGCTTTACGATGATAAAAGAGTAGAGGAGGAAACCGTAGATTATCTGCTGAATTATTACGATGCAGAAAGGATGATATGTACCGTAGCACCGGATGAAGGAAAAACTGTATTTATGGGGATGGCCCGTATTATCAATGTTTTCGATGTGCTGGGCATATATGCGGTACATACCGGTGAAAATCTGCTTGTGGAAGTATGTGGCGATGATGTGATAACGGAAAACAATGGCCTGTATCAGATTGGTAACGGACATTGCATAAAGACGGAAAGACCCCGGATTTCAGAGAATCAGGAGGAAAATATTGTGCGTTTGGATATTGGGCAGTTACCCGCTTTCCTTTTTAAGGGAACAAGGCCTTACATGAATCTGATGCTTGATTGACGGTGTGAGTAAAAATATAAAATGCAGTCTGTTTACAGAATATGTCGGTTGGCAGGATGACTTCTGTAAACAGACTGCAGAATGAGTTTACGGAATCAGAATTTATTTTACAGGAAGAATTTCTATCCAGTAATCATCCGGATCGTTGATGAAATACAGCCCCATAGCTTCGTTTTCAAAGCATACGCAGCCCATTTCCTTATGGAATTTTCTTACTTCGTCATAGTCGCCTTCTACCCGTATGCATAAATGACTCTCGTTCTCGCCAAGTTCATATGCTCCAGCATGGTCGCGCAACCAGGTGAGTTCCAATAAGAAGTTGGTACTGTTATCCGTGAGATATACCAGAATATATGATCCGTCGGCAGCTTCCTTACGGCGCGCTTCACGCAATCCGAGTGCCTTGTTGTAGAATTCTATACTCTTTTCAAGGTTGGTTACGTTGATGTTGAAATGGTCAAAATGTCCTTTTATTTCCATAGTCCTTAATCTTTAGATTGATAATAAATTCTTGAATCGTTGTCCTCTTGTGCGTAATAGAGGTGATTTTATATTGTGTTCTACTGCATATTGCTGAAAAGCATTGGCTGCATCATAGTTCCCGTCGAAGTGCATCGGCATGAAAACCGATGTATGTATGCGTTCTGCAAACTGTTTGGCACCGCGCATGTATTCTTTTCCCAGTCGGGGGTCTACGGGAAACATGACAAGGTGCATGTGGTCCGTATAATGGGCAATGTCATCCAGTTCATGCATGTATTGTTTTTCATATCCTTTCCATTCTTTTTCCTCGCTTTCGTCCATCCAGTGCCAGTTATTGAGGTCTCCGGCATGGAATATTTTCAATCCGTCAGTTTCTATCAGAAATGAAACTCCGGAATCGGTAGAACCGAATGCCCTTACCGTAAGGTTCTCGTCGCTGAAGCTGTCGCCTTTTTTAAGCCATGTGGCAGCATCGTTTCCCAGACGTCTTCGTCGGCGGATGTCGTTTGAGAGAATGTATGTGATATCTTCTTTCCGGTTTTTCCATTCCATGATGGAGGGATTGAAATGATCGGCATGAAAATGACTGGAAAGCACATACAGTCTGCCCGGACGTGCCAGCAGCTCATTGTGTACGCAACCTTCTGTTTCCGATTCGGAATCTTCAAAATAATCAATGATGACTGTAAAATCCTTGAACAGCAAGGCATATCCGCTATGATACAAGTAAACTAATTCTGTAAAAGTTGTTTCCATCGTATTTTCTGTTTGCAGAGCAATGTATCGTTATGGTTTGAAATAGTTCAATATGCCGGCCATGATGTGAGCGCGGCTCTTTTCATCGGTGATGCTTTCGAACGGGAATCCCAGGATGAATGTGCTGTAATCGTTACCCTTGTAAGATACTCCGGCTCCTTGTCGGCTTCCGGTATATGCGAAAGAAGTGATGGCAGCTGCTGCCGGAACGATGCATGACGGAGAAGGTACGGCATAACTTTTTTCGTTCGCTTCACGATAGATATTGAAACGTATGCCTGTTCCGAAAATCTCGTTGTCACTGAAGTTCTGAAGGTTTCCTGCAGGGATATATTTCAGCATATTGGTAAAGTTGCGGTCCTTTTCTTTGTCGAGATGTGCACCGCTTGCAAACAGATACCCTCCATTTTGGCAATATTGTGTGAGTAGCTGTTTCATTTCTGTAGAGAACGGTTGCAGTTCAACTCCCAGTATCAAGTCTATCATTCTGTAGTCATTCATATTGACCAGACCGTTTTCAACAGCTTCATTGCTGCATGATACGAATGAATATCGTCCGGCTGCCTGAATAGCTTTGCCATGAATAAACGGATAATCGAAAGTATTGCCGGCTATAAGCATTCCTTCATAGTTTGAATCACTGTATCCCAATCCGTCTTTGGTCTCTTTTCCGATTCCCAGTTTATTAAAGCAAAGCTGGTTGCCGCAGTATTCTGCCGTATTCAGGTAAGGCACTCCGGGGTCGGCCTGCATGTCGAATCCCTGCATGTTGTAGGTATCGATTGTTGCCGGTCCGCTCAGGCGGTCAAAACCGTTTATGATAAGTATGGTGCCTTTGCTTCGTTTGGCCTGGTATGCCGACAGAATTTCGGATGGGAAACTTTCACCTCCCCGGTTTACGGCTGTAACCTTGAAGCTGTACACGAGTCCCGGTTCCAGTTTTTTGGTAAAAGATGTACCTCTTACCAGTTCTCCGTTATCAAATCCTCCGTATCCGATACGGGTATATACGATGTATTCGCGTTGAGATGAGTTGGGCTCTGAAGGGTCGCTGACCGGTTGCCACGAAAGCTTGACCGTATTTTTCTTTCCGGTAAACTGTATGGCAAAATGGTCTACGGGAAGAGGCTGTATCTCATAGTCACGATCGTGCATGGTCGCTTCGTATCTGACGATGGATTTGTATATGGAGCGGGCAACCGTAAATTTGAAGCGGGGGTCATGCCCCAGTTTCATGTCGGCGAAGTTCTGATGTGACAACAGCTCAACGATGGCCGAAGGAACTGCCGGCAGACGGGTCTCACTGTAATTGCGGTTCCATATGGAGCGTCGTACCCAGTTTATGCCGAACGCCGAACTGATATCCCGTTGCAATCCGGTGAGTAGCATATCGGCAAAGTCACGTGATACATAGCGTGAGATTCCGGCATTCAGCTTTCCGTCATTAAAATCGGTGGTGTATATGCCCAGTGTTCCAATCAGTTCATTTCCTCTGTTGAACCCAGCGTCACTGTGCAATGCCATGCAGAGGTCGAACGGAACTTTCAGGCCTTCCTGTGCGGGATTGTATACCGAACCGCCCGACAGATAATTGATGGTGTTTGAGCGGGTATTGATGTCATCGACATAATCGTTTTCTCCTTTCTTTCCGGAATATACGTCGTATGGCATTCCGCTCCATTGTGCCTGGTAGCGTGCGCCTTCCAGGTATCTGGGCATTCCGCTTGTGCGCATGTCAGAGACCGTATTTCCCCGTGCTATGTTGCCCATTCCTCCGCCAAACCGAACGGCATCGGCACATACGATGCCCTTTTGTTTGCTTTGATTGGTCAGGACTACCATTCCGTAATCATTGTTTCCTTTATCAAATTCAAAAGTTCCCAGATATACCCATGTGCCGCCTCCCATTTGTTGGTTTACTGTGAATTCGGTACATCCTCCTTTGTGGAAAACCAAATATTTGGCGTCACTCACGCTGTTGGGGAATGTCTGGTATGAAACGTATACGGCATATTTTCCTGTTTCGGGTATATTGGGAATCCATTCTGCAAATGTCTCTTCCTTTTTCTTTTGTGCGGTAGGAGCAATTCTTACACTTCCGTCAGTAAACGGGTTCTGGCCTTCGGTATAGTAGGCATGTAAATGTGCAAACCCTTTCCTGTTGCCGGTTTGCCATTGTTTACGTTTATTTCTCTCTTCATAATAAATGCAGTTGGCCGCGTTCTTATCGTTGTCTACGATAACTTCATGAGGTTGCCAGTCACGTTCACGGGGAGTGAATACTACAGCTCCGGCATTTTGGAGCATGGGAATAAGAAAAGGTACTACAAACGATTGTGTAAACATGTCTTCCGTAGTGCAGAAGAGGTTGGGACGTTGCCATTTCCATTCATTGCACGCATTCTTGAAATACCGTCCGTGACTTTGCCACAATGCAATGTGGTTTCCTTCCAGTCCTTTTTCTATTTTATAGGGGCGTGACGTGTTTTTCACCCATTGTTCACCTTTGTATTCAATGTCTCTCCATAATCGCTGCTTGTCCTGTTCGCGCTTTTTCAGCAGATAATTGGGAATGAGATTCTCGATGGGCTTTCCGTCGGCATATATGGTTATCTTGTAATAGTTTACAGGGCCGGGAAGGGATTGTCTGATATTTCGGTATATGGCTTTTACATTCTCATTGGTAAACGGTTGATAGCCGAAATTCTTGTTGGCATAAATATCCAGAGTTCTTCGTTCATTGTCTATATTGACAGTCTCCAGACCGGTCTTTCCAATATTGGCCTGTGATGTAGAATAGTTCAGAAAGAATTCTTTCAGTCTGTTTTCTACATTTTTTTCCAATCCTTGTGCTTGTAGTGACTGACTGGTCATACACCACAGGATTGCAAGAAGTATGTAAGAATGTTTCATGTTTTTTGTGTCAGTCTATTTCACCGATAGTGAATTTTTTAGGATATTTTCCTTTGAATCGTTTGAAATACAGCTTGATTTCACGCATATCCTTTTCTAAATCACCCGAAGGAAAAATTTCTTTTTCAATAGTGATGCATTTTGTCTGATAGTCTATTCCTGCCAATACGATAGGAATCTGCGCTTTTAGTGCGATGTAGTAAAATCCTTTTTTCCATTCGCCGTTGGCAGAGCGGGTACCTTCGGGAGTAATGGCCAGATGAAATATTTTTCGTTTTTGTGCCTGTTCAACCATTTGGTCGACAAGTGAATTCTTTTTATCCCGGTTTACCGCAATTCCACCTATTGACCGGAAAAAGCTTCCCAATGGTTCGAAAAACCATTCCTTTTTCATCATGAAGAAAGTCTTTCTTCCGATAGCTCCATAAAAAAGTTTTCCTATGATTAAATCCCAATTGGTGGTGTGGGGTGCGGCACATATGATGTATTTGTCATAATCAGGGATGGAAACTTTGTGTTTCCATCCCAGTATTTTGTGGTAGATAAAGCTGCAAATTGCTTTTCTCATGACAATTTTTCAAAAAGTGTACTTAAATCATTGATAATGTTTCCTACTTCCTTACTGTAAGATTCTTTGATTTTTCTGTATGAAGCTTTGATATTTCCCGGTTCCGGATGGCTTACACGACGGAGGTGCTCATTGCGTGTCTCAAGGATATGTTCTGCATGCTTGAGCACTTCTTGTGAATATTCTTCCGAAAGGTTTTGGTGAAGTATTATACAGTTGTCTATCAGCATGTCTGCGATGCAGTTAATGCTTTTTTTCAAGTGTCTTTTGTTTGCCATAACTAATACTATTTAGTAAATAATTCTATCTATTTTCGGTAAAGATATGGATTTTATTTTTATTTTTCAGAAAAATCAACGAAATTTGCTCGCATTATAAGGAAAGTTAATATTTTGGTTTCTTAAATTTAAATACAATGAAAAAAATACTAAGTGCACTTCAACTTGCGAGAAGGGCTTATATGCCTAAATTGCCGAAAGGTTTGCATGGAGCAATTGAAGTAATTGAAGAAGGAGCTACCGAACCGGCAGCCAATAAAGATGAATTAAAGAGTTTATTCCCCAATACGTATGGTTTGCCCATCCTGAAATTTGTTGAAGGAAATGAGAAAAAGAATATTCCGGCAGTAAACGTTGGTATTCTTCTGTCGGGAGGACCGGCTCCTGGAGGGCATAATGTAATTTCCGGTTTGTATGACGGACTGAAAGCTTTCAATAAAGATTGTCGTTTATATGGTTTTATATTGGGTCCGAGCGGCTTGATTGACCATCAATATATGGAACTGACCGGTGATATTATAGATGAATACCGCAATACCGGCGGTTTTGATATGATTGGAACTGGACGTACCAAACTGGAAACAGCTGAGCAGTTTGAACGCGGACTGGATATCATGAAGGAGCTTGGCATCAAGGCTCTGGTTATAGTTGGAGGTGACGACTCGAATACCAATGCCGCTACCCTGGCCGAATATTATATGGCCAAGAATGCAGGAATACAGGTAATCGGATGTCCGAAAACCATTGACGGTGACCTGAAGAATGAGATGATTGAGATTTCTTTCGGTTTTGATACCGCCTGCAAGATTTACTCAGAGATTATCGGAAATATTCAGCGTGACTGTAATTCAACCCGAAAATACTGGCATTTCATTAAGCTGATGGGACGTTCCGCCTCACATATTGCATTGGAATGTGCTTTGCAGACACAGCCTACAATTGCCATTATTTCGGAAGAGGTTGAAGCCAAAAACATGACACTGGATGATTTGGTTACCTATATAGCCAGAATTGTGGCAGAACGTTCGGCTGCCGGTATGGATTATGGAACGGTACTTGTTCCGGAAGGACTGATAGAATTTATTCCAGCCATGAAGAAACTGATTGCCGAGCTGAATGAACTGCTGGCAGGCAGTCAGGAATTTGCCATGATTAAGCGTTCGGCACAGCGCAGCTGGGTAATATCGAAGCTCTCGAGCGAGAATGCCGCGATATATGCAAGTTTGCCGGAACGTTTTGCCAGTCAGCTGACGCTTGACAGAGATCCGCATGGAAATGTGCAGGTGTCACGCATCGAAACCGAGATACTTTTATCGTCGATGGTAGGAATAAAATTGGGAAAATGGAAGGAAGAAGGAAAATATGTTGGTAAATTTGCAGTGCAGCATCATTTCCTCGGATATGAGGGACGTTGCGGATTCCCGTCGAACTTTGATGCTGATTACTGTTATTCGCTGGGATATACGGCTTCACGCCTTGTAGCCTCCGGAAAGTCTGGTTATATGGCAACCGTCAGAAACCTGATTGCTCCGGCTGAAGAATGGATAGCCTGTGGCGTTCCTTTGAGCATGATGCTGAACATCGAGCATCGCAAGGGAAAAGATTGTCCGGTTATCAGGAAAGCTTTGGTCGATCTTGACGGAAAACCTTTCAAGACATTGGCTTCACAGCGCGAGGAATGGGCAAAAGGAAACGCATTCGTTTATCCCGGACCGGTACAGTATTTTGGTCCGTCGGAAATATGCGACCAACCTTCCAAGACACTGGTTTTGGAAAGAAGCTAATGAATTTGTTCCTGTTCCGTCCTTCTTTTTGAAAAGGAAGGACGGAATAAAAAAATATATGTATGGTATCTAAAAATCCTATGGATGCGGTAAAGGCTTCCAAACGTAAGAGGACTGCAACTCCTAAAAAAACAGATTCAGTGAGGGCCTCACGTACGAAGACTTCTGCCGGTAGAAAAAAAACGGAAAAAGGAAAAAAAGGCAAGAGTGGAATATGGAAAGAAACACCCCGATGGCTTATTTGGACTATAACAGCGTTTATTGCCGTATTGTATCTTTTCTATATCTATAACAATGAACTGAAACCTTACTTTTACCGCTGGGATTTTGGAAATACCTACAGAGGACGTCCGGTAGTGCATGGCATTGACATTTCACATCATCAGGGAGAGATAAACTGGGAAGATCTGGCAAAGGCCGAAGAGCAGGGCTCGGGCATACATTTTGTATTTATGAAAGCTACCGAGGGCTCTGACTGGCAGGATTCTACCTTTCAGAAAAATTTTGAAGAAGCCCGTAAATACGGTCTTATAAGAGGAGCCTATCATTTTTTCAGCAATACATCACCGGCCGAGAAACAGGCCGATTTCTTTTGCAGTCAGGTAAGGCTTATGCCAAATGACTTGCCACCGGTGCTTGATGTTGAGACCAAAGGTAAATACGGCGAAGACTCGTTGCGCATTGAGGTGAAGAACTGGTTGCGCAAGGTGGAGGCTCATTTTGGCATAAAGCCCATTATATATGCATCGCGCAAGTTCAAGGAACGTTATCTGACCGATTCCGTGCTTGACAGTTATCCTTTCTGGATTGCCCATTACTATGTAGACTCGCTGACCTATGACGGAGAGTGGGCCTTCTGGCAGCATACAGACAGAGGAAGGCTTCCGGGAATAAAGGGAAGGGTAGACATGAATGTTTACAATGGCAGTCTGGAATCTCTGAAAAAACTGACACTGGCCGCTGATACCCTTGTTTCCGCAAAATAAAAAAGCAGGAATCAAACCTGTTTGAAGGCTGACACCTGCTTTGGCATATAATGTCAGATTGTTGTGTTATTTCATACGCAGTTTTACGGCTGCCCAGTTGTTTTTCTCCTTATGGTGGATGAACTCCATACCCAGCCGTTCTCCTTCTTCACGGATGTAGGGGATATCCTGTACGTAAAATCCGCTCATGTAAATTTCTGAATCCTTGTGCATGCATGCGGCATAGTGCTTCATGTCGGCCAGCAGGATGTTACGGTTTATGTTGGCAATGATAATATCAAAAGGTTGCATGCCTTTGAGGAGTGAGGCGTCACCAAGCATCACTTCTATTCCTTCTACATGATTCAGGGCTATGTTGTCTCTCGAATTGTTTACGCACCAGTCATCAATGTCAATGGCTGTCAGCGGATATGCTCCCCGCATGGCAGCAAGGATAGCCAGGATGGAGGTTCCGCATCCCATGTCGAGTACGGATTTTCCTTTCAGGTCGGCATCGAGCAGCTCTCCGAGTATGAGACTGGTAGTCTCGTGATGTCCTGTTCCGAAGGCCATTTGCGGATTGATGACAATGTCATATTCTGCCTGAGGCACATCTTTGTGGAATGTGCTGTGAATTACGCAACGGTTGTCGATGACGATAGGCTGGAAGAAATTCTTTTCCCATTCCTCGTTCCAGTTCTTGTCTTCCATAGGCGTTACTTCAAACGGGATGTCCGTGTCGGCTATGGGGAAGTTGTTTAATATGTCTTTTAGAGCGTTCTCGTCATACAAGCCGGTTTGTATGTAAGCTTCTATTCCGTTGTCTATATTGACAAAACTTTCGAACCCGATGTCTGCGCATAATGCAGAAAGCACGTCGTTGACTGTTTCGGTGCAAGGGGTCGGATGGAAGGTTACTTTTAGATATTTCATGATTTCAGTATAAAAATATGATGATTTCCGGCTTCAAAGATAGTGAAAGGTGAGTGGAGAGGCAAATGAAAAACAAAGTTTTTCGATTGACTATCCCGAACCGCATCCTGTCTTATTAAAAGATAGTGAAAGGTGAGTGGAGAGGCAAATGAAAAACAAAGTTTTTCGATTGGCTATCCCGAACCGAATCGCGCATCTTATCAAAAGATAGTGAAAGGCGAGTGGAGAGGCAAAAGATAAGCGGAAAATGGAATATTGTGGAGAATGGAAAAAAATAATAAGTTATAAAACTGCGATTCATGGCCGATGATTTTATTTTTATGGCTATAAATGACCAGTTTTATAACTTATGACTGAAAAATTTATATCGGATGTTTTTATTTTGATAACTTATAAAAATAAAAAACATCACGAGGATTTTTTACCCTTGCGGATTCCGGTCAGAAAATAGATTCGCGGGTACGTGTCGTAAGCAGTTCCAGTGCCTTGATGCCCATTACGGAGTTTCCCTTGGAGTTCAGGCGCGGACTCCATACGGCAACGGAATATCTTCCGGGATATACGGCATTGATACCTCCGCCCACACCGCTCTTTCCCGGGAGGCCTACCAGATAAGAAAATTCTCCGGCTTCGTCATAAAAACCGCATGTCTGCATGATGGCATTGATACGTTTTACCTGTGAGGCTGTGAGATGGACATTTCCGAAATGGAAGGCACATTTGTGGTTGGCAAACGGTAGAAATGCCTTTGACAAGTCACGGCAACTCATCTCTATGGAGCACTGCAGGAAATAAAAACGCAGCACATCATCAATGTCATTGTTGAGATTCCCATGATATTTCAGCAGGTTGGCAATGGCCGTATTCAGATATCCTTTTTCCTTTTCGGATGCTGCGACTTCACGGTTATAGTCAATCCTGGGATTTCCGCTGATGGTGCGTACAAACTCAAGGTAATCTTCTTCCGGCGATTTGAGGTGTGACAGCAATGTGTCGGCTACAACAATGGCTCCTGCATTGATGAAAGGATTGCGGGGTATGTTTTCCACTTCAAGTTGTATGAGTGAATTGAATGCCGTACCTGAGGGCTCTTTACCGACTCTTTGCCAGAGCATGTCGCCCAGAATACTGAAAGAATATGCCAGAGAAAAAACTTTGGTGATACTTTGAATGGAAAAAGGAGTATCTACCTGCCCCAGTGTATAAGTATCGCCCTTGATGGTAGTGATGCATATGCCGAACTGGTCGGGATTGACCTTAGCCAGAGCCGGAATATAGTCGGCTACTTTACCCTGATGGGCATAGGGCTTTATTTCATCGTAGATATCTTCAAGAATTTGTTGATAGTTCATGGAATAATATGGTTTAGATTTTAAGATATATGTTGCAATATTCATAAAAAATATTGAGATGACCAAAGTTTTTTCTACAAATATGAAGGGAGAAAAATATGAGGATTTATCGGATTTATGATTCCGTGTTGCGGCAGGAGTAAAGCATGGTTTTATTTATTTTTTGTCTTGTTCAGGAAAATAAACAGGATGATGTCTGGAAAGGGTAAAATAAAGGGATTTCCCTACCTACAAATAGGGAAAATCCTCCCTTTTGCTATAAAAAGCTTTTTATCTTTGCATCAGAATTAGTGGATAATATTCAAAATATGGAGATATAACATATGAAAAAGACAATTTTACTATCGTTAATGCTGGGTGTGTTGCCATGGATGGCTATGGCACAGGATCCGGGTGATGATATTTATTTTGTTCCCAAAAAGCAGAAAAAGACTGAAAAGGTAGATACTGTAGCAAAGGGAACAACCGATAGTAAATTATCATCTACGGATAACAAGGGAGTCAGTACGGTTGTTGTACGTGACTATACAGGGCGTGTACGTGACATTGATGAGTATAACCGCCGTGAGTTTTCTGCAGGAAAGAATGAGTTTTCTGTGAAAAATGATACTTTGTATATAGACGAACGTGCTGACAGTGATTTGCCGGGACATTGGGTAAATGAGTTTAACGGCTCACAGGCTGACTATGAATATGCCGTGCGACTAATTCGTTTCCGTGACCCTGCTTATGCTATTCCGGTAAGCAGTCCGCTATATTGGGACCTGGTATACGGAATAGGGCCTTTCCCGTCATGGGACTGGAATATATACGATGACGGTATGTATGCCTATGTGTTCCCGTCGTATACAAATTCATTATGGTGGGACTGGCGTTATGACCCGTGGTGGAGATATAATCACTGGTATTGGGATGACCCGTTCTACTATGGATGGGGATGCTATTGGGGAGCTTCTCACTGGGGATGGCATTACGGACATTATTATCATCCGCATTATTATCATCCATGGTATGGTGGAGGACATGTAAGTTACCGTCCTGCGCCGCGTGACAACGGTTTCCGTCGCGAAGACTGGCGGGGAGCTGCCAACAGAGTGGTTGGTACAACAGGTAATCGTTCAGACTGGAAAGGTTCTGCTTCAAGAAACAACGGAACGGGTGTGACTACGGGAACTTCATTGAACAGACAGAGTTTCGGTGGCATACGTACTTCAGGAAATCCGACACGGGTGGTACGTCCGTCTAATAATTCGCAGTCATCGTCGGTAAGAAACACTTATTCACGCAACCTGCGTAATCAGTTTAGGGTGAACAACAGTGGTACTTCTACGACACGCAACAGCTCTTCGTACATTCGTCCGAGCAGCCGACCGCACAGTCTGGAATACAATCGTCCGAGCAGTACGAGAGTCAATACCAACACCCGTCCTTCACGGAGCGAGAATACTCAAAGAGTAGAAAGATCTTCGTTTGACAGAAGTTCGTTCAATTCCGGTTCGGGAGGTTCTGTCCGCAGATCGGTTGGTACTGGTGGTGGAGGAAATTCACGAGGCCGTCGTTAATGGATACAGTAGTTTATAATTAAAAGACAATGATGTATATGAAAAACAGAAAACGCTATTATATAGCAGCCTGTGCCGGATGTCTGGCACTGGCTGTTCAGGCACAGACATCTTATAATGCGGGTACTGTGATGGAGAATCAGCTTAACGGTACCGCGCGGTTCGTGGGAATGGGAGGTGCCATGAGTGCCTTGGGAGCCGATATATCTACAATGAGTACGAATCCGGCCGGTATAGGACTGTATCGTAGCAGTGATATAGCCATGACTTTGGGATGGTATAATCCAAGCAGTAAGTCGACATTCAATAATGAGACACATAAAGACAAGGTATCCAAGTTTTCTTTCGACCAGTTAGGCTTTGTCTATTCCAGCAAGTTGGGCAACAGAACTACATTGCGATATGTAAACTTCGGATTCAGTTACCGTAAGGCAAACAACTTCTATGATAACTTTACCATGGAAGGACCGGTAAACGGTAACTCATATTCACAGAACATGGCAGCTTCATTATGGGCATCGGGAGTTACTGCTGATGATTTCAACAACATGCTTCAGGAGAAGAACCCGTACAAGAATGTGAATTTCGGATGGCTTAACGTAATGGGAGGACTTACCGGACTGCTTACGGGCGAAGGTGAGAATGACTTTTATGGATGGAATTCCGACAGAACGTATTTCCGTGGTGAAAACAAAGGAGGTATCTATGCTTATGATTTCAACTTGTCATGTAATCTGAACGACCGTGTATATCTGGGACTTACAATCGGTGCATATGACGTGGACTTTTCCAGATATTCGTCATTCGGTGAGAACCTGTATGCGGAGGATGACCAGGGACAGTATGCGGCATCCATGTTGCTGGAGAACTGGTATCGTACAGACGGTTCGGGTATTGATGCCAAATTTGGTGTGATATTCCGTCCGTTTGAATATTCTCCGCTTCGTATCGGATTGGCCATCCATACCCCAACATGGTATAACCTGCGTGATGTATTCTCTGCACGCATGACGATGCTGGGAACGGAAGGACAGCGTATTACGGCAGATACACGTAACTCCGGCTATGACGAGTCGTATGAATATAATCTGCGTACTCCGTGGAAATTTAATATTAGTGCCGGCTATACGATAGGACAGAGTGTGGCTCTGGATGCCGAATATGAATATGCCGATTACTCTTCGGCAAAGTTCAGCGACCCCGCCAATTATGATATGAGTGCCAACAACCAGACTATCAAGGAAGATTTGAAAGGTGTGAGCTCATTCCGCATGGGTGTGGAAGCAAAACTGTTTGAAGATATCAGCCTGCGTGCCGGATATAATTACATAGGAGCTTTGTATGACAAGAATGCCTACAAATTTAATGATCCGATAGGAACGCGTACGGATATTGACTTTATGAATAATTATGCTGCGCATAACATTACGCTGGGATTGGGACTTCGTTTCGGAAGCTTCTATACTGATTTGGCATACGTATATACCAATCAGAAAGCAGACTTTCATCCATATTCCAATTTGATATTTGACGAGCCCGATCCGGTGGCCAAGGTAACACGCAATAACCACCGTGCCTTGCTTACATTAGGTTATCGCTTTTAATTTTGAGTTAGTATATTGACAGTTTTGTCAGGAGCAGGTTGTTGCAGGTAAAGATGCAATAATCTGCTTTCTTTATATCTGGAAGGAAACAAAAAGAACGCAAACTCAACGGCCTTTACGTTGTTTTTGCGTTCTTTTGTTGTCAGTCAGTTATGGCTGATATCAGTTCAACGGCTGTTCCTGACGTTTTTTCAGGTAAGCAAATGCGCCTTTCAGACGGTCGTGTGCGATGAAGAAATGTTCCATTAATGATTTGGTTAATTCTTCAAGTTGGGGAAGTTCGTCGATGAATACAGAATCGCAACGTGTATGAACTCCTAACTTTCCGTTTTCTTCATCGATAGAATAAACGATGTGTGCCAACGGCATGTCAATGTTTACCATATTGATTGCTTCTTTCAGCAAGTTTGCATCCTGGTCTTTTAAATCCATTACAATCCACCATGGATCCCAAATGGTAACGAATTTGAAATTGTTGTCGGCAGAAACATACATTGATTCTCCCTGATATTTGAAGCAAATATTGTCTTTATCATCAACCTCCGGCTGGCAGCCTATTTTTTTCAACGTTTCAATGACTAAATCTCTTGTTTTCATGTTTTTCTTGAATTGTTTTAATAGTTAAATATTATTGCAATAAGTTATGTTATTGCTTTTGGTAAACAAATTTATTCTTTTTCATGATGTTTACCATTAATATCGATATATATTAAGGCTGTTTAACATTTACAGCCTTAATATAAAAGCTATCATTTCCGGCTGTCAAGCTCTTTCAGCAGTTCTTCTACCGCAGTTTTGAGCTGGATATCTTCACCGTTGATGATTGTTTCCGGTTTGTTCAGTACCTTAATATCCGGTTCGAGCTGTTTGTTTTCCAGATAGCTTCCGTCCGGCAAACGATAACCTACAATAGGAATACCAAAGAACAGTGACGGGTCTTGAAGAGTTACCCAGGATACGCTGGTCATGGTTCCGGGAACCGGTGCTCCTACCAGCTTGCCTAAATTGCGGTGCTTATATACCCATGGAGTACCGTGAGCATTGGAGTAATTGGCTTCACATTGAAGCATGATAGACGGTTTGTTCCATCTGCGGCTTGGCATATCGCAAGCTTCACGTCCGCGTACTACCTGAGTGAAATATTTTTCTCCGCTGAATAACACTTCAACATCTTCATGCAGACGTCCGCCTCCGTTGAAACGTGTATCAATAACGATACCTTCGCAGTGGTTGTATTTGCCGAGAATGTCTGAATATACATTGCGGAAGTTTTCATCGTCCATTGATTCGAGGTGTACATATCCCAAGCGTCCGTTCGACCATTTTTCTACGTCTGCAGCGCGCTGTTTAACCCAGCGGTTATACAGCAGACCGTTGAACTTCTGGTTGCTGATAGGCTTGATTACTTCATCCCAGCGCTGGTTGCTTTCCGGATCATAGAATGAAATAAGAGTCTTTTTGCCTTCGAGGTTATTTAACATTGCGTAGAAGTCGGTTTGAGGAGTAATTTCTTCACCGTTGATTTTCTCAATGATGTTTCCGGCTTTTACTTTTGTTGTGCTGCGATCGAAAGGACCTTTTTCAATAACTTCAGCAATCTTCAGTCCCTTGCCGTTATAATTCCAGTCATACAACAATCCGAGGTTTGCAGTAGAAGTTCTGGATGATGAACGGTAACCAGAACCGGTATGTGATACATTCAGCTCACCAAGCAATTCGCTCAGTAATTCAGAGAAATCATAGTTGTTGTTGATATGCGGAAGGAACTTGCGGTATGCTTCTGCCATCTTGTCCCAGTCAACTCCGTGCATTCCGGTTTCGTAGAAACGTTTCTTTTCTTCTTTGTATACATGATTGAACATGTAGGCACGTTCGGCAGCCAGATCCATCTTCATTTCAGCCTGGAAGCTGACCGGCTGAAGTCTTTCTGCTGCTGAAAGTTTCTGGATATTGTTACTGCCGAGGATGAAGATATTTCCGTTCTTGTCCATATCCATACCGGCCCATCCGGAATTCATTTTCTGGAGTTTGGTGGTATTGCGTGTTCTGAGTTCTATTTTCCACAAATCGTATCCTCCTTCGAATGATGAAAGATAATAAAGTTTCTCACCGTCTTTTGAGAGGATGGCAGAAGCCAGTTGTGATGAATTCGGAGTGAGACGTACAATGCGGTCTTCCATGTTCTTGAACTCAACCTCTATGCCTTTGGATTCGTTTTCTTTGGAATCCTTGTCGGCTTTCTTGTCTTTTTTATCTTTCTTGTCGTCCTTTTTGTCGTTTGATTTGGCTGCAGCTTTTTTCTGTTCAGCTTCCAGTTCTTTTTGCAGGGCGTAGTCTTCTTTGTTTAAGCGGAACTTGTCGTATGCATCCTGATTCATGAAGACAAGCATCACATCGTTCATTGAACCCCATGATGCATGGTTACGCATACCGAATCGTTCGCTTTTGAAAAGAATTGCATTTCCGCCGAGTACCCATTTCGGTGACATGTCAAAGTATCCGCTGTTGGTAATGTTGAATACCTTGCCGCTGCCATCTGCTTTTACGATAGCGATATCAGAATATGGATCGTGCTTGTTTCCGATGATTTCCATAGTAAACCATTTGCCGTCGGGCGACCATGAATAATCAAATCCGCCTTCTGTGCCATACCATGTAGAGCCGTCGGTGATTTGACGTACTTTTTTGGTTTTGAGATTTACTACCATCAAACGGTTTCTGTCTTCGATAAATGCCAGTTCCTTACCGTCGGGTGAGAATTGAGGATAAGTTCTTTCTACACTTGTTGACGGCAGGAGAGCTTCTTCTTCAATAAGCGTTGCATTGGGGAAATTGGCATCCTCCTTACGGGTTATTTTGGCCAGATACAATCCCCAGTTTCCACCGCGTTCGCTGGCATATGCCAGGGTTCTGTTGTCGGGTGAGAATGATAAGCCGTTTTCAGCCTCAACAGTATGGGTTATCTGTTTGGTAGTGTTATAATCGGTTGCAGTAACAAATACTTCTCCACGTACGATGAATGCTACCTGTTTTCCGTCGGGTGAAGGAACGGCAGAAGTCAGTCCGCGTGAGAAGGTCATGCTTACCGGAATGTTTTCGTCATCTCTTACCAGATCAATCTTTACTTTCTGTTGTTTGCCGGATGCATTACGGGTATAGATTTCACCGTCGTAAGTATAGCACAATGTTCCGTTATTGCTGATTGACAGGAAACGTACTGGATGTGTCTTGAATGAAGTGATGGCTTTTACATCGTTCGGACTATTAACCGGGAAAGCATATACGTTAAAGGATTTCCTGTCACGTTCGCTCAGGAAATATACCGTCTGATTGTCTGGAGAGAAAACGGCATTGCGGTCTTCTCCGGCACGGTTGGTCAGGTTGGTATGTTGCTTCGTATTGCTGTCATAGAGCCAGATATCACGGGTTACGGAAGATGTGTGGTGTTTTCTCCACTCGTTTTCACTTCCTTTGCGGTCTTGATAAAGGAACTTGTCTCCTTTGTTGTTGAAACATATCATTTCGGCAGGAGTTGCCAATACTTGTTCCGTGCGTCCTCCATTGACAGAAATCTTATAAAGTTCACTCATGGTTGGAGTAGGGTACAAGGCACTGCTTGCCGGATCTTGAATGCTTGCCGTGAACAGTACGTATTTTCCGTCGCGACTGAATGCAGTCGGTATTTCGCTTGTTGAATGAGTGGTCAATCGACGGGCTGCACCACCTTCGGATGACATGAGGAATATGTCAAAGTTTCCGTGTCGGTTACTTGCAAAGGCAATACTTTTGCCATCGGGCGACCATATTGGGTTTGATTCGTATGAACCCTGTGTAGTAAGCCGTATGGCTTCTCCACCGTTGACAGCTACTTTGTAAATGTCTCCTTTATAACAAAAGGCTATTTCATTTCCGCTGGGAGAAATAGCTACATCGCGCATCCATAAAGGAGTTTCTGCGAAAGCACTGGCTGCTGTCATTCCAAGTGCAAAACAAGTTGTGATTAAATTTTTCATATAAAGTTTATGTTTAAAGTATTAATTGTCCTTTTCCTTCACGTATGATTTCTATGTCACCTTCCGTACAGTTTACTATCGTGCTACCCTCTATTCCTCCGATGCCTCCGTCAATGACTATTTCGACCTGTTTCTGGAACTTCTCGTATATGAGCTCCGGGTCGGTTATGTATTCGATATCTTCCGATTCGTCATGCGGCAGCGTCATGGTAAGTATGGGAGCATCGAGCATATGGCATATGTCACGTATGATATTGTTGTCGGGGACTCGAATACCCACTTCCTTACGGTTACGGAATATCTTGGGAAGCCTGCTTCCGGTAGGAAGAATAAAAGTAAATGGCCCCGGCAGGTTTCGTTTCATCAGCTTGAACGTATTGTTGTCGATTTTTGCATATTCGCTGATGTTGCTGAGGTCATAACAGATAATGGCAAGGTTGTTTTTGTTTGGATCAATTCCTTTTAACTTGCAGATGCGTTCTACTGCTCTTTCCTTGAGTGCATGGCAGCCGATAGCATACATCGTGTCTGTAGGATAAATAATTAATCCTCCATCATTGAGAACGTCTATGATATTCTGTAAGTCGTCCGGATTGTTATTTTTATTATATAGTTTCAGTAGCATAACGTTTGTTATTTAGTTTTGTTGTTCCCTTAATCTTTCGGCAATGGCCCATTGCAATGCCGCCTCGTCAGTCTTTCCGATACGTGACAAAGCTTCACCGTAAAACTCATGCGCCTGAACATGTTCGGGCTTGATGCCTGTAGCACGGTCGAAATCGGCAATAGCTCCTTCTAAATCATTTTGTGCCAACCGGTTTTTGCCCCGATTGTATACAGCCTTGAAAAGACGGGGACTCAGACGTACGGCCTCGTTGAAACATGGGGCGGCATCAAAATAATTTTTTTCATTGTAGTATGTTATTCCTTTGCGTACCCATGCATCGGTATATGTGGGATATAATTCAATGGCTTTGTTGTAATTGGCAATGGCTGCACGTGCATCGTGTGCTTGCGTTATGCAGTCATTACCCATCTTGTAATATTCCTGGGCATATTTTTCAAGATTCTTCTGCTGAGCTCTCATCTTGTCCTTCAGGTGCTGGTTCTCATTTTTCAGTTCATTTATGATATGCAGCTTTCTTCGGATGAATCGGCGCACAAGAGGTTTCTCTATGTCATATCTTGAATGAATGGCACGGAAGAAGGAATCAAGGAATTGTTCATAGTCTCCTTTTTCAAAAAAACGGAGTGCTTCAACGTATGAAACATCGGCTTGCGCCTCTTTCAATGCCTTGTCAATAAGAGGCTGGTTGTTGAAACGATTGGCAAACCGTACGATTTCGGGGCGTACAAAGATATCGCTTCGTGATATTGGTTTGCGAAGAGATATGCCGTCGAGTGAAGTACAACGGCTTAATGCCACGTAGGTCTGTCCTCCGGCAAATACACCTCCGGTAAAATCAATGATTACCCGGTTGAATGTCAGTCCCTGGCTCTTATGAATTGTTATGGCCCAGGCCAGTTTGATAGGATATTGGGTAAATGTTCCCAATTCTTCTTCTTCTATCTTTTTTTCCTTTTCGTTATATGTATATCGGATATTGCGCCATGTTTCACGTTTTACGTCAAATTCCTTTCCGTCATCGGTAGTGACATATATGATGTTGCTTTCATTGTCAATGCCCGATATGATACCCAATGTTCCGTTGACCCATTGCTTGTCAATATCATTTTTGATAAAGATAATCTGTGCACCCGGCTTGATTTGCAGTTCCATGGCAGTAGGTAAACTGTTTTCCGGAAATTCACCGTATATTTCGCCAATAAGGCTGATAGGCTCTCCTGCAAGTTCTGAAAGATGCTTGTCGTTGATATAGTCTACCTGATCCCGGCGTGTGGCCAAAGTGATATGCATCTTGTCATTTTCATTCTCTACCGACTGGGTTACGCGGGTATTGAGCAATTGCAAATCGGGAATACCGGCATTGTTGGTACGTATCCGGTCGAGCACATTGATAAATACGGGATCAGTCTGCCGGTACACTTTTCTCAGTTCGATACTTACCAGTTCCATTTCATTGAATACCTGGGCTGAGAAAAAAAAAGGAGTAGGATAGAAGCGGTTCAATATTTCCCGTTCATCGTTTTTGATAACCGGTTCCAACTGATAGATGTCTCCTACGAAGAGCAGCTGTTTCCCGCCAAACGGTTCTCTGAAGTTACGGGAGTATACTCTTAGAATCTTATCAACAAAGTCAATGATATCTGCCCGTACCATTGAGATTTCGTCTATGATAATGAGTTCTACTTCTTTTATCAGTTTGCGATGGCTGGACGGATATTTCAGAAAATCCTTTATCCTCTTGTAGCTGAAGTCAGGATTATCGGGTAATAAAGGATAGAATGGTATTTTGAAGAAACTGTGCAGCGTACTTCCTCCGGCGTTAATGGCGGCCAGTCCGGTAGGAGCCAGGACAATATGTTTCTTTTTTGTATGGTTGCATATGTATTTTAAGAATGTAGATTTTCCTGTACCCGCTTTTCCGGTCAGAAAAACCGACTGATGGGTATATTGGATAAGTTTCAGTGCATTTTGAAACTCAGGATTGTTTGTATCTATACTAGCATTATTCATAAGTTTGACAAAGATACATAGTTCTTTTGATGATATAAAAATATGCTTGTAACTTTTTTGCTGACAAATATGGGTTGGAGTGTATAAATTTAGGAATTGAAAAAGAAATATGAAATAAGTCGGGCAATCGCAAACAGAGCGGATATTAGGCTGATGTAAATTCTTTCTGTTTTAAAAAAATGGCTTACATTTGCATTAAAAAAGAAGATAAGCATGAAAAACTTGATAAATGTATCTTATTGGAGGGCATGTAGACCCATAATGGTTAATACAAGTGCCGATTATTATTATGTAAACTTATGGCGTAAAATATATCAAAATATACTTTCTACAGAAATAGGACGTGCGAGTTCTGATGTATGGGCTTTTAATGCTTCGTGGATGATTGCATCTTATTTTGAGGATGTGGTATCGCAATTGGGATTCTGGAATGTGTTTGTTTCAAAACATAAGGAATTATATGGAAAGTATCTTCCTTTTTATGATATAGAGGAGAGCGATTATATGCTGGATGATGTAAATATGTATGATATAAGCTTGCTTTTATGGATGTCTGTTCAGCAAAACAAGGAAGGTGCTCTGGTAAATCCTGAAAACGTTTATTTATTGGGGCTGGCCAGACAGTTGCACAAGCTGCTGTATGGTGAATTTGAGAAGGCACCGATTAATCAGGATTTGCTTTCAGCCTTGAAGAATAAGGTTGCAAACGGTGATTTCAAATCAATAGAATCATTGGGAGTATGCATGATTAATACAGGCTATTTATTCAGCAATTTTGCCAAACTGACCCGGGAAAGAGTGGAGCAGGATGTGAATATTCATAATCTTAGTTCTGTCAATCAGGCAATACGTACGGAAATGGTAGACTTTGTACAGGCTTTCTGTAGAAAGGTTTCTCCTCTGCCTATTGATACTGCAGATTGGCTTGCTGGCCTGTTTGATTTGTGGGGCTTGAAGGAAGAAAGCCGCAAGATGTCGGAACTTCAGGTAAGAGAACCTGATTATTACTTACTGAAGTCATGTCAGGAAGAAGATGTATTGCTTGAAGATGTGGACGGTAATACATATCAGGTGGCATACGAAGCTTTTCAGCCGATGCTGAAGCAACTGATAAAAACCAATCAGGTTTGTAATACCTCATTGGTATGTTTTGACGGTCGTTGGACTACAGGTGAAAGTGTTTCATGGTATCCGTCTGCGGAATTGTTTGAGCGTGTCAGAGCCTTGAGAAAAGAAATCTCTACCCAGAACGAATCTGTATATCAAAAGGTACTGAAGGCTAATAATAATCGTCCTATTGTATATTTCAAGGATTGGAAGGAATTTGTAGAGTGGAGCGAGAAGAATATAGGTACAGACAACAGGATTAGCAAAAGCTCCTCGGCCAAAAATGATTTGAAATATCTGGTTCTGTTTGCTTCTGTCGAAGAAGGTATGGTGCTTGTTCCTGATGCAGCACGTTTGTTGAAAGACGAAGGAAATAACCCTTATTATGATGCAAATCTGGCCAGAAGAGCAGCATTGCATGTATTGTTATCAGGAAGATACGTCTCGAAAACTCTCTTGCATTATGTACTGGATAACAACATGTTGTCGGATATAGCAGTAAATTCGATTGCCGATACTGAAAAAGGCAAAAAATTATTGCATGACAATATGGAATTTGTTATACACTTCATGCGGGTGCTTGATTACTGATAAATATTTAAAAGCTATTAATGGAGGATGGATATACGAATATTCATGCATATATTTGTATCATCTCAAAATAGGAATATAAAATAAAGGGTTATGAAAAAAATTTGCTTTTTACTGTTTGCCTTTATAATCAGCTTGGGGGCATCTGCACAGATGATGCGCTCGTTTAATGCTAAGGCTAATTTGCGTTCGGATTTTGGTTTTGGAGTAGGCTTAACTGTCAATATGATGGTTCCTCATTTGGATATAGCACCTTCATATAATTATTATTTCAGAGATGGAAAGAATGCATGGCATCTGGATGCGGATTTGCATTATAATTTTGATGTGGCTCCGTTGGTAGAACTTTATCCGTTGGTTGGTGTGAGCTATTTTTATTGTGGAAAAGGATATGCTGGTTTAAATCTGGGTGCAGGTGTGACGTATAATTTTTCGCCTGAATGGGCTTTAAAAAGTGAATTGAAATATCAGTTTGTAAAGCATTGGGATGATTTGTATTTCAGTGTAGGAGTTTCTTATCGCTTTTAGAAACTGCCGCTGTGCGATATAATAAAAAGAGAGCTGAATCCTCTGTTAAGTAAAAGGAGAATTCAGCTCTTTCTTATTTCTGTTCTGTCAGCTTCTTATTTATGAATTCTATGATTTCATCTTTCTGCTCGGGATGAAACCAGGTTATTTCAGAGTCTCGTTTGAACCAGGTCATTTGCTTTCGCGAATAAATGCGTGAATTCTGCTTAATCTTCTCAATGGCAAAGTCCAGCGTCCACTCGCCATTGAAATAATTGAATAATTCTTTATAACCTACGGTGTTGAGTGAGTTCAGTTCTCTGAATTCGTATACCTTGCGTGCTTCTTCTACAAGCCCGTCATTTATCATTTGATCTACTCGCTTGTTGATGCGTTCATATAACTCTTCGCGTTCTCTGTTCAATCCTATTTTCAATATATGAAAGGGTCTTTCTTTTATGTTTCGGGTACGGAATGAAGTATATGTACGTCCGGTCATATAGCAAATTTCCAATGCATGAATAACTCGTTTGGGATTTTTCAAGTCTACGATTGAATAGTATTCAGGGTCTAACAGTTTAAGTTCCTTGCATATTTCTTCCAAGCCGACTTCTTCGTAGTGTTGTAGCATTTGTGCCCTTGTTTCTGCATCTACCGTAGGAATGTCATCAATACCTTTACATACGGCATCAATATACATCATGGACCCTCCGGTCATAAGTAACACATCGTGTTGTTTAAACAGTTCATCGCTGAGTTTCAGCACGTCAGACTCATATTGTGCAGCACTGTAATAATCGGTAAGTTTCAGTGTGCCGATAAAATAGTGCTTTACCCGGCTCAGCTGTTCTTCAGTTGGTGCGGCTGTTCCGATTTTTAGATCGGCGTATAACTGGCGGGAATCGGATGATATAATGGGAGTATTATATTTTTCCGCAATGCTAAAGCTCAGTTCTGTTTTACCTACTCCTGTTGGACCTACTAATACTATCAATGTTTTCATGCAATCGGTTCTTATAAAAAATGCGGCAGATACTATTTAAATAAAATCTGCCGCATTCGTTGGAAAAATATTATTCAAGACAAGAGATTAATATTTATCATATTCTCCATCTGACATTTCAAATCCTTCCGGGTCGAACTCTTCCGGATCAAACGACTGGTCTCCGTAAAAGTTTTCGTCTAAGTCAATCTGATTGTTGTTTGCATTTTTTGCCATTTCATCGAAATCGACAGACTGTTTGGGAGCTTTTCCATGTTTGCGTGAGCAGACAGGTTGTTCAAGATCCTGTCCGGGTATGATTTCAGACAACTCAATGAAGAAGACTCTTTCGGTCAAGGGGTCGAATACATACAGCAGACGTTGCTTTTCGTCTTCTATCAGTTCGCTAAGACGAGTATCTTTCATTATCCAGCTGTCTTCTTCAGAACTGGTTCCCATATCTTCTAATGTGATTTCCTTTTCTTTTTCCCAGTCTTCATCACATATAAAGAATGAAGTCATTTGGTCGTCTGAATAACCGCATGCATCCAATATGCTTTTGTGGAAGTCATAAAAAGTTGCATCTGAATCTATCTTTATTTCTCTGATAAAGTCATCAACTTCATCAGAAATAATAGTAAATCTGTATATCATAACAATATTGATTAACGAATTATACCTCTTTGTGATTCCTTGATGAAAGATATTATATATTCAATTTCTTTACTCATAGGAATCTCTTCTGCAATCTTGTCAAGAGCATCGCTTACATTCAGTCCGCTTTGATAGATGATTCTGTATGCATTGTGGATGTTCTCAATTAATTCGTTTGAGAAACCTCGACGTCGGAGTCCTACAATATTGATACCTGAATATGCTATTGGTTCGCGTCCAGCAATGATAAATGGAGGAATGTCCTTGCTGAAGCGTGAACCTCCCTGAATCATGGTATATCCTCCTACGCGGCAGAATTGATGCATCAGGACGGAGGCACTGATAATGGCATTGTCGTCTATAACGATTTCACCGGCCATCTTAGTGGAGTTCCCGATGATACATCCATTTCCTACATGCGCATCATGAGCTACATGCACACCTTCCATTAAAAGATTGTTGCTTCCGACAATAGTCTTTCCTTTTGCAGCTGTTCCTCGGTTAATGGTAACGTTCTCACGAATGGTGTTGTTGTCACCGATTTCGGCAGTAGTCTCTTCACCACGAAATTTCAGGTCTTGAGGTATTGCCCCGATTACAGCTCCTGGAAATATTCTGTTGTTGTTACCGATCCTTGAACCGTATAATATGTTTGCATTGGCCATAATAACATTATTATCGCCGATTACTACGTTCTTGTCAATAAATGCAAAAGGGCCGATTTCTACGTTGTTACCGATTTTTGCATCCGGATCTATATATGCTAAAGGACTTATCATATTTATTTTATTTGTTTTTTACGATTTGTGCCATGAATTCGGCTTCACATACTATTTTCTCACCAACAAATGCATATCCTTTCATGGTAGATACACCACGGCGGATGGGGGCAAGCAATTCAACCCGGAATATCAAGGTGTCACCCGGTACAACTTTCTGGCGGAATTTTACATTGTCTATTTTCATGAAATAGGTAGAGTATCGTTCCGGTTCATCTACAGAGTTCAATACCAATAAACCACCCACCTGTGCCATTGCTTCTATTTGAAGAACGCCCGGCATAACCGGTTCTTGTGGAAAATGTCCCTGGAAGAATGGTTCATTTGCAGTTATATTTTTGACTCCTACGATGTAATTGGCTCCGATGGCTATTACCTTATCTACAAGCTGGAACGGGTAACGGTGAGGAAGTAATTCACGTATACGGTTTACGTCCATGATAGGAGCTTCGTTGCAGTTGTATACAGGAGCCTGAATATCGTGTTGTTTGATTTCCTTACGCAATAGACGTGCAAACTTGTTGTTTACCGTGTGGCCTGGTCTTGTTGCTATAATTCTTCCTTTGATAGGTTTGCCTATCAGAGCTAAGTCTCCAATAATGTCAAGGAGCTTATGACGTGCCGGCTCGTTTGGCCAAACCAGAGGTTTGTTGTTCAAATAACCTACCTTGGTTGCATCGTGATGTTCTACTTTCATTACATCTGCCAGCTTGTCAAATTGTGCCTGTGACATTTGGCGCTCGTATATAACAATGGCATTATCCAAGTCACCTCCTTTAATTAAACCGGCAGCAAGAAGTGGCTCGATTTCACGTACGAAGACAAACGTTCTGCTGGAAGCGATTTCTTTTGGGAAATCACTCATATTATCCAATGTGGCAAATTGGTTGGAAAGAATTTGAGAATCGTATGAAATCAGTACGTTGACACTGAAGTTGTCATCAGGAAGTACGATAATAGACGAACCGGTTGTTTCGTCTTTGTATTCGATCTTGGATTTTATGATGTAATAATCTTTAACAGCACTCTGCTCTTCGATTCCTACACGTTCTATATTTTCTACATAAGCTTTAGCGCTACCGTCGAGAATAGGAAATTCAGGACCATTTACTTGAATAAGGCAATTGTCAATACCTGCTGCATATAAAGCAGCCAATCCATGTTCTACGGTGCTTACTTTTACTCCATTTTTTGAAAGAACAGTACCCCGGGTCGTTTCAGTTACATTTTCTGCTACAGCATCAATGACTGGTTGTCCTTCAAGGTCTATTCGTTGGATTTTATAGCCATGATTATCTGGGGCAGGATTAAAAGTCACTGTCAGATTTAAGCCAGTGTGAAGACCTTTTCCACAAAGAGAAAAGCTGCCTTTAAGTGTTTTCTGTTTCAACATGGGTTTATATTATTTATTTAGTTGTTTTTTTAAATCTTCAATTTCTTTCTGCAATTGGCTTATTGTCTTGTACATTTCAGGTAAGCTCTTGTATGCAGCAGCACATTTGAAAAATTGTTTAGCGTCAATGGCCGGACTTCCCATGATGGAATGGTTGTCGCCTTTAACGGTTCCGGCAACTCCTGACTGAGCTCCGATATTTATCCGATTGCCAACGTGAATATGTCCTGCCAATCCTACTTGTCCTCCGAACATACACCATTCTCCGACTTTTGTAGAACCGGCAATACCTACCTGTGAAGCCATAACGGTATGACTTCCTATTTCAACGTTGTGTGCTACTTGTATCAGGTTATCCAATTTAACTCCTTTATGTACGATTGTAGCTCCCATTGTAGCGCGGTCTATACATGTATTTGCTCCGATTTCAACATCATCTTCCAATATGGAAATTCCTATTTGAGGAATCTTTTCGTATCCTTCCGGAGTAGGAGCAAAGCCGAATCCGTCGGCACCGACTACACTTCCTGCGTGTAAAATGCATCGTTTGCCTATGCGGCAGTCATGGTATACGGTGACATTGGGGTATAATATACTTTTTTCACCTATCTGGGCATTTTCACACACGGTTGCATGTGGGTATAGTGATACGCCGTCATTAATGACAGCATTGTCTCCAACATATGCAAACTCTGCGATGTATACGTCTTTTCCGATTTTTGCGGATGGAGATATGAATGCTAGTGGGCTGATTCCTGTTTTCTTAGGTTTACTCATCTCATAGAGAGTCAATAGTTTTGCTACGCTCTCATATGCATTGTCAACTTTAATTAAAGTTGCTTTGACGGGTTTCTCTGGAGTAAAATCTTTATTTACAAGAACAATGGTAGATGCTGTATCATAAATATAGTGAGTATATTTAGGATTTGACAAGAAAGATATGGCTCCAGGAACACCTTCTTCGATTTTTGCAAAGGTGTGTACTGTAGCGTTTTCATCTCCTACAATAACTCCTTGAATAAATTCTGCAATTTGTTTTGCCGAAAATTCCATATTAACACTGTTTTCAAAAGTTGGCTATTCTTATTCTTTAAATTAATGGAATGATATGTATCTGTATTTATCGTTTTCCATTATCTTGCAAATTACGCAATTTTTTTTGGGATTTCCCTATATTTGGATAAGTTTTGTTGCTTTTTTAATTGGCTTTCTGTCTAAAAATTTGCATAAAATCATGATGAACAGATTTTATGATGTAAAAAATGTGCATATTACATGAAATTCTTATGTGATGAATGCACAAGGGAATGTCTTATGTAATATGCACATTTATATCATAAATATAGTATTTATGATAAGAGTAGCTTCTTTACAAAATATTTTTCAACTGCTCAGCCATTTGTTGTTGTACTTCCTTGGCTTTTTCTGCAGCAACTTCTGCAAATTTTTCTGTAGAATCAGCATAGATAATGGCACGGCTTGAGTTTACTATCAGGCCACAGTGGGAATTTAATCCGTATTTGCATACCTCTTCCAGAGAACCGCCTTGAGCTCCTATACCTGGAACCAATAAGAAATGGTTGGGGACGATTTTACGGATATCCTCAAACATTCTGCCTTGAGTAGCACCGACTACATACATCATGTTTTCATCGTTACCCCAGTTTTGTGAAATGCGCAATACTTTCTCAAAAAGGCGTTCTCCCTGTGGGTCTTCTGTCAACTGGAAATCGTGTGAACCTTTGTTTGATGTAAGAGCCAGCAGAATTACCCATTTACCTTCGTATGCAAGAAAAGGAGAAACACTGTCTTCACCCATGTAAGGAGCAACTGTGACAGAATTGATATCCAACTCATCAAAGAAAGAACGTGCATACATGGTTGATGTATTTCCGATATCGCCTCGTTTGGCATCAGCAATGATGAATTGGTCTGGATAATTCTTTTTTATGTATTGGATAGTCTTTTCAAAAGCAATCCAGCCTTTAACTCCCATGCTTTCATAGAAAGCGAGATTGGGTTTATAGGCGATACAATATGGTGCAGTTGCATCGATGATAGCCTTGTTAAAAGCGAAAATAGGATCTTCTTCTTTTAGTAAATGAGAAGGTATCTTTTTTATATCAGTATCAAGTCCTACACACAGGAATGATTTCTTTTGTTTGATATTTTCAAATAATTCTTGCTTGTTCATAACGTTTTCAATGATTTATAAAATTCTAAGGTTACAATTCACTTTCTTTTAAGCGCTCTGCATTTTCTGCAATGATCAGATGATCGATGCAATCTTGTATGTTGCCGTCCATAAACGATGCCAGATTGTAAATGGTATAGTTTATTCGGTGATCTGTGATACGTCCCTGTGGATAATTATAGGTACGTATTTTGGCCGATCTGTCACCCGTAGATACCATGGTCTTTCGTTTAGAGGCAATATCATCGATGTATTTCTGGTGTTCTTTGTCATAGATGAAAGTGCGGAGACGTGCCAATGCTCTTTCCTTATTTTTAGGCTGGTCACGCGTTTCCGTACATTCAATCAGGATTTCTTCTACGATACCAGTATTAGGATTTTTCCAGTTGTAACGCAGACGAACTCCTGATTCTACTTTATTTACGTTCTGTCCACCGGCGCCTCCGCTTCTGAACGTATCCCATTTGATTTCTCCTTCATTGATTTCAACATCAAAAGGTTCTGCTTCCGGCAGAATGGCTACAGAGGCAGCAGATGTATGTACTCTTCCCTGTGTTTCTGTTGCCGGAACCCGTTGTACACGGTGTACTCCCGATTCGTATTTGAGGGTTCCATACACTTTTTCTCCAGAAATGGAACATATGATTTCTTTGTATCCTCCGGCTGCTCCTTCGTTAAAGTTTGATATTTCCATCTTCCAACCTTTCGATTCGCAGTATTTGGCATACATTCTGAATAAGTCTCCGGCAAAGATTGCGGCTTCGTCACCTCCTGTTCCTCCTCTGATTTCGAGAATGGCATTACGGTCATCTTGCGGATCGGCTGGAATGAGCAACAGTTTGATTTCTTCTTCCAACTCCGGTAACCGGCTTTCGCATGCATTGGCTTCCTCACGTGCCATATCTTTCATTTCGGGGTCACTTTCAGTTAAAATGATTTGTCTGGCTTCTTCCAGTCCGTTCAGACATTGAATATATTCTTTTCGCGCTTTCATCAGTTCGCTTAGTTCCTTATATTCTTTTGTCAGCTTCACATATCGTTTCTGATCTGCTATTACGGCAGGGTCAGTGATTAAGGTAGAGACTTCTTCAAAGCGTGCAACCAATCCGTCTAACTTTTCTAAAAGTGTATTGTTTTCGGCCATTTATCTTGTATGCTACTTCTTTAGTTAATATTTAAATTCTCCGAATTCACTCTTGATGATTAATTCCTTGTGATCGCATTCTTCTATGCGGCCAATAATTTGCGCATCAATGTTGAAGCTCTTGCTGATAGCAATAACTTCTTCTGCATGTTCCGGTGCAAGATATACTTCCAGACGGTGTCCCATGTTGAATACTTTATACATTTCAGCCCAATCAGTTCCGCTTTGTTCCTGAATTGTTTTGAAGAGGGGTGGAACAGGGAAGAGGTTATCTTTTATTACACGTACATTGTCTACAAAATGGAGTACCTTGGTTTGTGCTCCTCCGGAACAATGCACCATTCCGTGAATTTCAGGACGAAGTGCATCCAGAAGTTTCTTTACTACCGGTGCATAGGTACGTGTAGGAGACAGAACCAGTTTACCGGCATCCAGCGGGCTTCCTTCTACTTTATCTGTAAGCTTCAGTTTTCCTGAATATACCAGTTCTTCAGGAACGGCCTTGTCATAGCTTTCTGGATATTTCTCAGCCAGATATTTGGCAAATACATCATGACGGGCAGAGGTCAGTCCGTTACTTCCCATTCCACCGTTGTATTCCTTTTCATAGGTTGCCTGTCCGTAAGATGCCAATCCGACGATAACGTCTCCCGGACGAATATTGGCGTTGTTGATAACGTCCTTGCGTTTCATTCGGCAGGTTACCGTACTGTCTACTATGATAGTACGAACCAAATCGCCTACATCGGCAGTTTCACCTCCAGTAGCATATACGCCCACACCCATTTCACGCAGTTCTGCAAGAAGCTCGTCTGTTCCGTTTATGATAGCAGAGATAACTTCACCGGGAACAAGCAGTTTGTTTCGTCCTATGGTTGAAGATACCAGTATATTATCTACTGCTCCTACGCACAAAAGGTCATCTATGTTCATGATAAGAGCATC
Source organism: uncultured Phocaeicola sp. (assembly GCA_944320885.1). GTDB lineage: Bacteria > Bacteroidota > Bacteroidia > Bacteroidales > Bacteroidaceae > Phocaeicola_A. Next base: position 58,256 of record CALUJE010000006.1, on the reverse strand, counting down.
TTGGGCAATGCCTTTCCATACGCTCAAATCACCGGTTTCTTTCCAATAAAGATATGCCAGGCTTGATTTTGTTCCTGCTCCGTCGGCATGCATAATGTTGCAATATTCCGGATCTCCACCCAATATATCAGGTATAATCTTACAGAAAGCTTTGGGGTATATTCCTTTATCAATATTTTTTATGGCATTGTGTACATCTTCCTTGGATGCGGAAACGCCTCTTAACATATAACGTTGGTTACTCATATATTTATCGTTTTTAGTTTTGACTTATTAAAATTTGACTTCAGGTGCTTTTTCATTGCCTGCTTCTGCTTCGAAATAAGGTTTTTTCTCAAAGCCAAACATGCCGGCAAACAGGTTGTTGGGAAATTTGCGAATATAAGTGTTGTAATCTTGCGTTGCCTGATTGAAGTTTCTGCGTTCTACGCTTATACGGTTTTCTGTTCCTTCCAGTTGGGCCTGCAATTCCTGAAAATTCTGGTTGGCTTTCAGTTCCGGATAGTTTTCGGTAACGGCAAGCAACCGGCTTAATGCGCTGCCAACTTCTCCCTGTATAGCCTGATATTCCTTAAGTTTCTCAGGAGTCATGTTTTCAGCATTCAGTGTAATCTGTGTGGCTTTTGAACGTGCGTTTACTACAGATTCCAGGGTTTCCTGTTCGTGGGTTGTATACCCTTTTACCGTATTTACAAGATTCGGAATGAGGTCTGCTCTGCGCTGGTATTGATTTTCAACGTTGCTCCATGCAGTATTTACGGCTTCTTCCTTTTCTACCATACTGTTATAGCCACAGCTACTTAGTGTTGTAATACTTATAATAACAAAAAATAATCTCATTAAATTTTTCATGCTGATATCAGTTTTATTGTTAGACTTTACTGTTTAAAATTTAGAACCGGAGCCTCCTCCGCCAAAATCACCTCCTCCAAAGCTGCCTCCGTTGAATCCTCCTCCATTTCCACGTCCGAACAGGCCGCCTCCGAAGATAATAGGACCACCTCCACGTCCGCCGAATCCGTCGTGGTCGTCATGTGATTCTTCTTCATGTACTACGGTATATCCGCAATGTGCGCACGTATATACTACTTCTTCCTTTCTGATACCGTTTATATTTGAAATGAAGCGTGAGTCAGTGCGTCGCAATGTATGTTTCTTGCAGTGTGGACATCTGTTCTTCCTTCTTTGGTTCTTGTAAGCAAAGATGAAGAAAACAATAAAGATAATTCCGGCAAAGATGAATGGATAATAGTCTGAAGCGCTGAATCCTGTTGGTCTTTTTCCGTTTTCGGTTCCATCGTGATAATTTCTCAAGTATGAATTTACAGCCCGGATACCGGCGAGCATACCTGTATCCCAATCAGCTTTTCCGAAATAAGGATTCATATGTTGTGTCTGTATGCGTCGGCATATGGCATCTGGCAGGATTCCTTCCAGGCCGTATCCGGTAACAAACTGTATGCACCGTTCCTGGGTTACGAGCAATATCACCAGTCCGTTGTTGGTCTCTTTTTTACCTACACCGTTTTGTTTACCCAATTGCAGCGCGAACTCAAAACAGTCTCCGCCTTCTATTTCGTTTACGGCTACGACCAATGTTTCTATTCCGGTTTTTTGTTCCAAAGCATAAAGGATACTGTCGATGCTGTTTACAGTCTGTACTGACAGAATCCCATCTGGATTTGACACATAGCGTGTACGGTCCTGCAGATGTACCATGGGGATTTCACTTACCTTATAAGGGTATGCCCATGTTTGCAGGATACAGAAGATAGCGCAAATTGTCAGTATAATATAATGCTTTTTCATACGGATGCAAATTTACAAAAATCTTTGGCAAGGTATGGCCTGTTATTTGCTTTTTTTGTATCTGTATGCAGAGTTGTTCTAATTATTCAGAAATGTACTTTGTCGTGAAATCTTTCACTCTGTTTGTATATTCAGTTTTGTTGTCACGGTATGACATGGCATGGGTTGCATTGGGAACCACCCATAATTCTTTGGGTGCCGGTTTGGCTGTATATACTTTATGTACCATCCATGTAGGAACATAATCATCGGCATCTCCGTGTATAAATAGCATCGGAAGTTTGCATTTTCTTACCTGATTCTCAGCACTGGCAATGTCAAAATTCCATCCGTATTTTAGTTGGCAAAGATAGCTTGCTATGTTGAGTATGGGGAAGGGCGGTAGTCCAAACTGCTCTTTAAGTTCTTTGGCAAACTGTTCTTTTACACTGGTATATCCACAGTCTTCTACAAAGCATTTTACATACTCTTTTTGTTTCTCACCCGAAACCATCATGGTTGTTGCTGCTCCCATTGAGATACCGTGTATTACCATTTGAGTATTTCCTCCGAAAATGTTGTTGGCAATATCCATCCATCTCAAGACATCTGTTCTGTCATTCCATCCCATCTGTATGTGTGACCCTTCGCTCCATCCGGCGTAACGTAGGTCAGGAAGAAGAATGTTGTATCGCAAGTCGTGGTTATACATGTAACCGATCATCATCATACGGATAGCATTGTCGGTATATCCATGTACGATGACTGCAGTTCGGGAGGTACTGTCGGGGGATGATGCATAAAAAGCATGCAAGCGAATATGGTCATCGGTAATTATAAAAGTATCTTTCAGCGCCTTTGTCTGTTGCAGACTGTCTACCCACTGACTTATGTAAGGATATTCAGTCAGCATGTATTTCCACGAACCTTGAAGGTCCGTTGCTCTGAAATCTTTTTCCTGACTGTCTGGACGCAATGCATAATCAAGCATATAAAGTCCTGCTCCTGTACAGATTATAATAACAAGGAATACAAGACTAAATATACCCCAGATTATTTTATTTTTCCTTTTCATGGTGTTTTATTTGTTCCAGATATCCCATGCGGCAAAAGCCTGTAGAAGCAACATTTCCAATCCGTTTTTTGTTACAGCTCCCATGGCATTTCCCTTTCTCATAAACAGGGTCTTGTCCGGATTGTAAAGCAAATCATAAAGCAAATGGTTTGAAGTCAGCAGCTCATATGGAATATCAGGACATTGGTCAGCATGAGGATACATTCCTACCGGAGTACAGTTGACAATGATTGTATACTCTTTCATGATTTCCGGTGCCAGTTCTCCGTATGTATATGCGTTAGGGCGTTGATGACGTGACACAAGCATGCTTTCTACTCCAAGTTGCTTGAGTCCGTATACAACAGCTTTCGATGCTCCTCCAGTTCCTAAAACCAATGCTTTCTTGTGATGTGGTTCAAGCAGTGGTTCGATAGATTGTGTGAAACCGATAACATCAGAATTGTATCCGACCAGTTTTGACTGATTGCCTTTTTGCGGAATGATTTTTATAACATTGACTGCACCTATAGCCAGTGCATCTTTGTCCAGTTCATCCAAATAAGGTATTACCTTTTCTTTATACGGAATAGTTACATTCAGCCCTTTAAGTTCCGGGTTTTCTGCCAATATTTGTGGAAAATCATTAATGGTAGGTATCTCAAAATTGATGTATTGCGCATCGATAGCCTCATTTTCAAATTTCTCATTGAAATAGTTACGAGAAAAAGAATGTCCTAACGGGTAACCAATCAGTCCGTATTTATCCATATTAATATATCTTTATTGATTGTTTTACTAGCGTTTATTTGGTAGCCATATATAAAGTGCAAATGCCCATGGTGAGTCGTCGGAATCTTACTTCTTTAAATCCGGCTTTGGCTATAATTCCCTGCATGATTTCACCTTGTGGAAATGCTTTGATTGTTTCAGGAAGATAAGTATAAGCGCTGTGGTCTTTTGATATGAGTCTTCCAATGGTAGGGAGTACAATCTTGGAGTATATGGCAAACAGCTGTTTCATTGGAAAGGTCACAGGAGTTGACAGCTCCAATATTACCAGATGGCCATCAGGCTGCAACACGCGGTATATTTCCTTGAGTGATGTATCCAGATCCTCAAAGTTGCGTACACCGAAAGCGATGATTGCAGCATCAAAATTGTTGCTTTCGAATGACAGGTTCAGGCAATCTTCTTTCTGGAAGCGTATGATACTCTCCAGTTGCTGCTTCTTTACTTTCTGTTTGGCTACTTGCATCATACCTTCTGATATGTCTATACCTATCAGTTCTTTAGGTGCAAGTTCTTTTCCGGCCAGAATAGCAAAGTCACCTGTTCCGGTTGCAATGTCAAGTATACGTTGGGGTTTGAACAGATGTAACCATTTGATCGCCGTTTTTCTCCACTGGCGGTCAATGCCCAATGATAATATATGATTTAAGGGATCATAGGCGGGAGCAATGTTATCAAACATTTGCTCCACCTGATCCTTTTTACTTCCTTTATCGTTGTACGGCTTGATATGTTCTTGCGCGTATCCCATTATCTGTTTTTAAGAAATTCGGTAATATTCTTTTCTATGCGTGCAGCCAGATTTTCAGAAGTAGCTTTTTCAAACTTTTCACCTACGATATGTTCGTACAGTTCGATATAGCGTTCTGATACGCTGTTTACATATTCATCGGTCATTTCCGGAACCTGCTGTCCTGCTTTACCCATGAAGTCATGTTCGATAAGCCATTGACGTACAAATTCTTTTGAAAGTTGCTTCTGAGGTTCTCCTTTTTCAAATTTCTCCTGATATCCGTCTGCATAGAAGTAACGTGAAGAGTCTGGAGTATGAATTTCGTCAATCAGGTAAACTTTACCGTCTTTCTTTCCGAATTCATATTTTGTATCTACCAGGATAAGACCTTTTTCTGCGGCCATTTTGCTACCTCTTTCAAACAGAGCGTAGGTATATTTTTCCATCAGTTCATAATCTTCCTTGCTGACAATACCTTGGGCAATGATTTCTTCTTTTGATATGTTTTCATCATGTCCGGCTTCAGCCTTAGTGGTAGGAGTTATGATAGGAGTGGGGAATTTCTGGTTTTCTTTCATTCCTTCAGGAAGTGTAACTCCACATAATGAGCGGCAGCCTGCTTTGTATTCACGCCATGCGCTTCCGGTGAGATATCCACGTATGATCATTTCTACACGGAAACCTTCACATTTCAGTCCTACAGTAACCATAGGATCGGGAGTTGCTATTTTCCAGTTAGGTACAATGTCAGCAGTAGCATCCAGAAATTTTGCTGCTATTTGGTTAAGAATCTGTCCTTTGAATGGAATTCCTTTGGGTAGGATAACATCGAAAGCCGAAATACGGTCAGTAGCAACCATTACAAGTAGATCGTCGTTGATATTGTATACATCGCGCACTTTTCCGTGATATACATCTTTTTGTCCCGGAAAATTAAAATCTGTTTTTACTAATGCTTCCATATTGTTTTTGTATTATTTAATGTTAGTATGTTTCTTGTTATCTTTACTGTTCTTTTCTTCCTTCTTGACGCCCTTCTCTTCCTTGAATGCTTCTTCATATTTTTCATATGCTTCCACAATGCGGGTAACCAGTTTATGGCGTATGATATCTTTTTTGTTCATTTCTACAAAGCTGATACCTTTGATGCCTTTCAGTATATGCATCGCCTGTATTAGTCCTGATGTCTGTGATAACGGAAGGTCTATCTGTGTGGCATCACCCGTAACAATCATTTTGGTATTCATTCCCATACGGGTAAGAAACATTTTGATTTGTTGTGCAGTAGTGTTTTGTGCCTCATCAAGAATAACTACCGCATCATTTAAGGTACGTCCACGCATAAATGCCAGAGGGGCAATCTGTATGATGTTCAGTTCAAGCATCTCCTGCAACTTGGCTGCGGGAATCATATCTTGTAGCGCATCATAAAGTGGCTGCAGATAGGGGTCTATTTTATCTTTCATGTCTCCGGGAAGGAATCCCAGTTTTTCTCCTGCCTCTACCGCCGGTCGGCTTAGAATAATCTTCTTGATCTGTTTATTTTTCATGGCCTTTACAGCCAATGCTATTGCCGTATATGTCTTACCGGAGCCGGCAGGTCCCGTTGCAAAAATCATATCGTTTTCATCAAAGGCTTTTACCAGTTTACGCTGATTTTCACTGCGGGGAGTGATAGGCTTTCCTGTTACGCTGTATACAATAACGTCATTAGGCTGTTCCACCTGTGCTTTCTTACCTTTGACTATGTCCAGAATGGCTTCTTCTGAAAGTGAATTGTATTTGGCACAATGTTTTTCTAATTCAATGATACTTTCTTCAAACGCGCACATCTCCTCTTCATCACCCATTACTTTTATTACATTGCCTCTGGCTACGATTCGAAGTTTAGGGTATAAGGCTTTTATCATCTGAATGTTTACGTTATTCACGCCATACAGAATAACGGGATCTATGTCTTCTAAAACGATATGTTTTTCTATCATTCGTTGAGAATTTCTGAATGTTTCTAATTATTGCACAAAGATAGTGTTTTTTTGGTAAATAGCTCTTTTCTTTTATTATTAAAGTATGTTCTCTTATTTGCATCACAAGGTTAAGAACATATTAAAGGGTTGTTTATATGAGATATACGAATTGTAGGAAAGAAGAAGAATTTTGTATTTCATGAAATGTTGGCAAGATGGATACATATGAAATCATAATGATATTGCCAGTCTTCCTTTCCGTGCACAAAAAATCTATTTTTGTAAAAATGGAGTAAAAATGATGGGACTATATTTCATTTTCAGTAAGTTTGCATTGAATTTGAATTATCGTAAGACAAATAGAAGCATGAACAGAAAAAATATCCGTACCTGTCTGATTGCAATGTGTGCTGTGGGAGTGCTGGTGACCGGTTGCAAGAAAGATACATCCATGATAATGAACGAACCTCATAATATAAAAGGTGTAATCAGTTACAAACGAAGTTTTCCCGATTTGAATGATGTGCATCTGAAGGCAGCCAAAAGTTTGGGCATACGTCCGATTGCGTCACGTGAGGAGGCAGAAGAACTTGTTGGAAAACTTGAGGAGCTGGGAAGTTGTGATGTTTATCATCTGGACTCACTGACTCATTCCATCCCTTATCTGGTGCCTAAGGCTAATACCTTACTTCATAGCATAGGACAGAATTTTCTGGATTCTCTGACATCAAAAGGATTGAATCCCAATAAAATTGTTGTTACCTCCGTTTTGCGTACGAATCATGATGTGAAACGCTTGCGTCGCAGAAACCTGAATGCTTCGGCCAATTCTGCCCATTGTTACGGAACAACCTTTGACGTCAGCTGGAAGAGATTTAAGAAAATTGAAGAGTTGGATGGCAGACCGTATCAGGATGTGAGTTCCGATACGTTGAAACTGGTTCTTTCGGAAGTCTTGCGAGATTTGCGTAAGAACGAACAGTGCTATGTGAAGTATGAATTAAAACAAGGTTGTTTTCATATTACGGCTCGTTGACGATGAGATATTTTGTATACCTGGCTTATGATGGAACAAATTACCATGGATGGCAGATTCAGCCCAATGGTAGCAGTGTACAGGAAGAGTTGATGAAAGCGCTTTCAACCCTGATGCGTCGTGAAGTGGAAGTTGTAGGAGCTGGACGTACCGATGCCGGAGTGCATGCGAGCCTCATGGTGGCACATTTTGATTCGGAAAAGGAATGGGATGTTGTATTGCTTGCCGATAAGCTGAACCGTTTGTTGCCTCCCGATATCTCGGTTTATAAGGTTGTTCCCGTAAAAGCCGATGCACATGCACGTTTTGACGCTACTTACCGTACCTATAAATATTATGTGACGGGTGCGAAGAATCCTTTCGGACGTTTTTACAAATGCCGTTTGTTTGGCGCACCGCTTGATTTCGAACGGATGAATGAGGCGGCACAGGTACTGTTTGACTATACGGACTTTACCAGTTTCAGCAAGCTCCATACAGATGTGAAGACAAACAATTGCCGTATTATGGCTGCACGATGGGAGAAAACTGCTGATGAAGAGTGGGTGTTTACCATTCAGGCCGACCGTTTCCTGCGTAATATGGTACGTGCCATTGTAGGAACTCTTTTTGAAGTGGGACGTGGGAAACTTACAGTAGAGGGTTTCCGTAAGATTATTGAACAGAAAGACCGTTGTAAGGCCGGTACTTCTGCACCCGGACATGCCTTGTTTCTGGTCGATATCGGTTATCCCGACGATTTATTTCTGATTTGACTTGGCTGTTCATACGATATTTTTTATCTTGCCGCACATAAATAAAATGTGGTATAAAAAAAATAATTGTATGAAGATTTTTAAGTGTATGGCGTGGGGAATGCTGGCCTTTGCTCTTATGACCGGAATTCCTCAAAATGCAAACGCCCAGTCATTATCTCCATCGACCAAATGGCATTGGGATAAAGGAACCATTGTAGTTGAAACTCCTGAACGTCCGGCCGGACAGACTTCTGTTATCGGTCTTACTGCGCCGAAACTGAAAGTGGTACGTGTCGGCTTTGTCGGGCTGGGTATGCGCGGTCCGGGTGCGGTAGAACGTTTTACTCACATTCCGGGAGTAGATATTGTAGCGCTTTGTGATTATGAAAAGGAACGTGCAGAGGCATGTCAGTCTTATCTTCAGAAGGCTAGTCTTCCGAAAGCGGCCATCTATTCAGGAGCAGAAGGATATAAAGAGTTGTGTGCCCGTAAGGATATTGACCTCGTGTATATTGCCACAGACTGGGATCATCATTTTCCGGTAGCTTGCTGTGCAATGGAGAATGGCAAACATGTTGCCATAGAGGTGCCGTCGGCCATGAATCTGGAACAATGCTGGGCTTTAATAGATTTGAGTGAAAAAACTCGCAAGCATTGTATGATTCTTGAAAACTGCTGTTATGACTGGTTTGAGATGAATACGCTGAACATGGCCCAGCATGGTGTGTTCGGTGAGGTAATACGTGCGCAGGGTGCCTATATCCATAATCTGGATGAGTTCTGGAATTACTATTGGAAAAACGGAAAAGAAGACAAGTTAGGCTGGCGGTTAAGATATAACATGGAGAATCGTGGCGATTTGTATGCTACTCATGGACTCGGCCCCGTGGCACAGGCACTTGACATACATCGTGGCGACCGCATGGTTACATTGGTTGCCATGGATACAAAACCGGTTCGCGGACCTGAACTGGTAGAAAGAGCTACCGGAGAAAAATGTGAAAATTTCCGTGGAGGGGATCATACCACTACACTCATCCGTACAGCTAATGGAAAAGTGATAGAAATTCAGCATAACGTGATGACTCCGCAACCTTACAACCGTCTGTATCAGCTTACAGGTACCAAGGGATTTGCCAATAAATATCCGGTTTCAGGCTATGCACTGGATGCGTCACAGATGGCAGCATCGGGAGTTCAGCCAAAACTGGACGATTTGAATACCCATTCATTCCTTCCAAAAAGCGAAAAGGACGCATTGGTTGCCAAATATGAACATCCCATCCTGAAAAAATACGGGGCAATGGCAAAAGAAGTCGGCGGACACGGCGGAATGGACTTTATCATGGATGCGCGTTTGGTATATTGTCTGCAGAACGGTCTTCCTTTGGATATGGATGTTTATGACATGGCTGAATGGTGTTGTCTGGCAGAGTTAGGTGCATTGTCAATGGACAACGGATGTGCTGCCGTTGCTTTTCCCGACTTTACCCGTGGACACTGGCAGGATGTGAAAGGATATAAGCACGCCTTTGCAAGTGAAGCCGATGAAGCCGAAGCGCTGAAAGCCGCAGAAGAAGCTACCGCCAAACTGAAGAAGAAAGGTGCTGCTCAGTGGGCTAAGGAAGCATCCAAATAAACTCTCTTTTATAAGTTTGAAAAAGCACGTGTGCTTTTTTTAAAAGCATGCGTGGATATAAAGAAAAGCACGTGTGGTTTTACTCATAACGACACGTGCTTTTTTATTCTGTCTTTCAGATACTTATTGCCTGCATAGTTCCTTGAAGTCACAATAGGCACAATGCGATTTGAATTCGGTTTGTGTGAACGGAATTTCAGGGTTGAATATTTCTTCGAGCAGATTCTTCAGGAGATGTCTGAATTCCGCATCGTATTCCTTAAAGTTGAGTACTTCTTTTTTGTCGCGTCCCTTTCCGATGGATATTACGGGAGAGTAGGTGGCCGATGCTGCTTTGTGAATATAGAGCAGTGACGGTGCTACCGGCATATTCTGCCGGTGAGTAAGAATGGCTGCATACAGAAATGTTTGCAATATGTATCCCGGTCTTTTTTCAGCTTGGGTAAACAGTGTCTGCAAATCGGCGGCTCCCGACGGTTCGCCTCCGGTTTTATAATCAACAATGCGCAGAATTCCGTCTTTACTGTCCAGGCGGTCTATGATACCCCCGATGCGTATGGTATGTGAAGAGTTGTTTTCGATGGTAAGGTTGAAATCCTCATAAACTTTCTCTTCCATCCCGACAAGATGGAATGGGGTGTATACCTTGTCCTTTTCAAGCAACTGCCGTATATAGTTTACAATTACTTCGGAGTTTAGCAACTGTATACCGTTATATTCGGGCAACTCATCCTGCTTAACTTTGAAGAAAAGCTCCTTGAAAGCCGAATCAACGTAATTTTCTATCAGAGGCTTGTTCTTCAGCAGCCGTTCAATGTCCGTTTCCTGTATGATGTTGCGATTGGCTGTGAGATCCTTGTATATGAGTTCGGCCGTGCGGTGGAAAATGCTTCCGAACATGGCTGAGTCTATTTCGGTGCTGACTTCATCCTTGGGGCGCAGACCGGCCACGTAATGGAAATAAAATTTCAGCGGACAGTCGAGGTATGTGTTGATGGCAGAGGGAGATATGATTTTATCCTTGCCGAAGAACTGTTTGTGCAGTTTTTCTTTTACGGCTGCTGTTTTGGCGATACATATCTCTTCGCTTGTCATGGGAGCCTGTCCGGCAGTGACAGAAAATTTATGTATTTCATGCTTGCTTTCTGTAAGCATCTGCAGCATGAATCTTGACATTTCTCCCCGGTTAAGTCCGTCGGACGAGTTGTTATAAAGCAATGCAATGTTTTCAGCCCGCTGAATCATCCGGTAAAAGTAATAGGCATAAACGGCATTCTTATGCTCAATCAGAGTCATTCCGAATGCTTTGCGAAGATTGTACGGGATGAAGGAAGAGTCACCGCTGCTCTTGGGCAGTTTCCCTTCATTCAGTGACAGGATGGCAATATTTCTGAAATCCAGGTTACGGGTTTCAAGAACACCCATTACCTGCAGGCCGATGGCCGGTTCACCATGGAAGGGGATGGAAGTAGTCGACAGAACCTTTTCTATCAGTCGTGCCAATGTTCCGGTCTGCACCAGGAGTTCTCCGTCTTCAATGAGTGAATAAAAACGGTTCATGGTTACATAAGTCTTGAACAGTGATTCGCGGTAAAGCTGGTTGAATGCTTCACTGTTTTCTTCGTCTTTATAAATGTCTGTTACTTTTTGCAAGGCCGTTTTCAGGTAATTGCATAATTCGCTGTTGTTTGATACCGGATGAAACAGTACGGTCAGGAAGCCGTCACGCTGCAGTTCTGAGGGAAGAGGATAAAAACGGTTGTTTTCCGTGAGTTCCTTGTTTAGCTTCTTTGCCTCTTCCGACAGGGTCTGTACGTAAGGATGTTTGAGAATGGCCGACACCTGTGCGTAGTGATAGCGTCCTTTGTCTCTGTCATATCCTTCCGATTGCAGGTTTATAAGGTCTTTGACAAAGCTGTATGCGGGAGTTTGTGTCAGCGGAAATCCCATGGTAATGTTTACATGCTTCACAATGTTGTCGGGCAGTGAATGAATAACCGGCTGCAGCAGCGCTTCATTGCAGAGAACAACAGCTGTTTCCGATTCTTTTTCTCCAAGGTGATTGCGCAGCCATTCCGGAAGTTGGCGGGCCTGTGCGTTTTCTGTTGAGGCTGATATGTACTCAATGTGCTTCGGCTTGTCGAAATTATTGAAATGTTCGGCCGACAGTTCCGATGGGAAGTCGTTAAGATTCCTTCGTATGAACTCTCCAGCTTCATGATTGGCCGTATTCAGATAGTTGATATCATAATCCCAATAGAACATAGCCTTTCCGCTATCCTGCAGTGTTTTGAAAAGTCTGTGTTCTACTTTGTTCAAGACATTGAAACCGACAAAAACATAACGTTCGTATGGCATATTGTCGGGGATAAGTTTCTGACAGGCCTCCCTGTACAGCATACCTTCATAAGCTTCATTTTTTTCTTTGAGTATTTGCCTGAAATCATTATAAATGTTTCCGAGAACATTCCATAACGAGATAAATCGCTGTTTCAGTTCTGTAATTCTTGATATGGAGAAGTTTTGGAAAAACTCCCTGATAGCTTCTTCCTGTTCTTCATTCAGAAAGTCGAAATCATTGTATGACTTCAAATCCTGAAGGTTGCTGAACAGACGCTGGGCATCGACCATGTTTTTGTCGATATCGTCAAAATCGCTGATGAGCAGCTCTCCCCAGAAATAAAACTCGTCCAGTGTTTCATTGCTTCCGGTATGTTTTCTGAATACCTTATATAAAAGGCATACCAGTTCTATCGGGTCAGCCAATCGGGTATCGGTGAGCGAACGGAACATTTCACTGATGGTGAGATAGGCCGGTGACCAGATGGGGTGCGCAGCTTCCTTTGCCAGATATTCGTTAAAGAATAAGCCGGCCCGTTTGTTGGGGAAGATAACGGCTGTGTGTGAGAAATCTCCCTGAAGTTTATCGTATAAATCTTTAGCTACAGTTTCTAAAAAAGTTTTCATAAGCAAACGTTGTTAAACTTGTTCCAGTTCATTCGTGTAAATGTACCATAAATAGCCGTGAACGCTTTTATATCCCATCCGGCTGAACAATTGCATGTAATTTTCCACCTGCCGGTTGTATGCGGCACTTTTCTTTCCAAATTTGAAATCTACCACAATCACTTCATTATCCTTAATCATTACGCGGTCGGGGCGTCGTGTCTGCATTTCACCGTTGTCGGTATAGATAATGGAACGTTCGTTGAACAAATCCCATTCTCCCGAAAACCAGTCTTTGGCTTTAGGGTTGGAAAGAGCCTTTTGTATCAGCGTGCGGATTTGTCTGACCGTCGTTTCTGAATCGAACAGGCCTTCGCTGTTCATCTGGTCCAGTATCGGCTCAACATCGTCTGCCGTATGTATGGCCGAAAACAGATAGTGTAGCAGCCTTCCCTGCTTGATATAGTGTGTCTGGTCATCTTCTTCGTTATTGTTTATGAATTCTGCCGAACGGTTTGACTGGCGGAAATCTATCTTGTTGTCAAATGATTCCATTTTTACGATGCGGCTTTGCGACGGACTTGTGAGGCGGTTTGTACTTTGATTTTTCTCTTTTTTCCTTTCTGTGGGGCAAAGAGTGCCAAAGGTGAAAATGTTTTCTTCAAATTTCCCGTCAAGGCGTCTGCTGACCAGTTCTAAGGTTTCATATAGCAGTGTCGAGATACTGTAGCTCTTTCCGCCGTTGGCCATTACTATAAGATTCTTTGACGCACGTGTAAATGCTACATACAGCAGATTCAGGTTATCAACCCACAACTGCAGGCGTTCATGGTTGTAGTCACTGCGGTAAGTAGACTGCAGCATGGCCTTGGAATAGTTTACGGGAACGATGTTCAGGTCATTATACGGCGCGTCTTCCGGAGTACACCATATCAGCTGGTTGTTTACTTCATTTTCAAGGCTCCAGTCACAGAAGGGGATAATGACGGTATGAAATTCCAGTCCTTTTGACTTGTGGATAGAGTATATGCGGATACCTTCCAGTTCGCCCGACGGTATGGTCTTGTTTCTCAAGTCGTCTTCCCAATAGGTAAGGAAGGAGTCAATATCTGAGGAATTTTCCTGAAGATAATCGCTTACGGCATCGAAGAATGCGAGGAGATAGGCATCCTGTTCCTGAAGTGCCGAAAGGTTGAATATGCGGAAAATACTTTCAAGCAATTCATAAAGCGGCATGAGCTTCAAGGTATTCTGTTCGTTTAGGAACTGCTGTGGAATGAAAGACCTTGTGTCGTTCAGTAACAGCGTGTTCCAGTCAACCGTATTTTTCAGCACTTCGCGCTGGTATACGGAAGCAAGCCGGGCCAATGCAATGGTGTCATCGGGAGCGGTCAGATAACGTAAAGCATCAATAAGCGCGCAAACGCATGATGAGGCATCAAGACGGAACGCTTCATCGGAAACGATTCTGAAAGGCTGGTTTTGGCTGAAATAGTTTGCAATGACAGGAATATTCTTGTTCTTGCGTACCAGGATGGTGATGTCTGAGAGGTTTACGCCTTCATTGACAAGACTGTTTACCTGAGATGCCAGTTGCTCCAGCGTACGTTCTTCATAAGTCATTTCTTCATTTTTGTCAAGAAACTCAATACGTACATATCCTTTGGTCTCTTTTCTAGGCGATTCCTGGCATACATCCTGATAAGCCTGAATCAGGTCTTCGCAATCCTGTTCTGTTTCCTCACGGTAAATGTTATTCAGCCAGGCACATCCGGCCGTAAAGATTTCGTTGTTGAAACGTATGATGTTGCTTTCACTGCGGCGGTTGATGTTCAGGTGTTTTTCAATGATGGGAAATGTTCCGTTCATTTTGCCCCGCAAGTTGTTCAGAATACTCCAGTCTCCGTTTCGCCAGCGATAAATGGACTGTTTGACATCACCTACGATGAGGCTGCCCGAACCTTGTGCCAGACTCTCGGTAAGCAATATTCTGAAGTTGTTCCATTGCATGCGTGAGGTATCCTGAAATTCGTCAATCATGACATGTTTCAGAGTGGTACCGATTTTTTCAAATACGAACGATGAGTCGCTGTCCTGTATCAGCCTTCGCAGCAGATTGTTGGTATCCGACAGCAGAAAGCGGTTGGCACGCTGGTTTTCTTCACGTACTTCTTCATCAATGTGTGTCAGTAGCCGCATATGGTTGAGATAACGGAGAGAGAGGTTGCTTGAGTTGAGCTTCCAGTTACAGGCGGCGCGGTATTTTTCAGCTTCTTCAAGCAGCGGGATGAGCTGTGATGATGCCAGTGAGATAATCTCCTTACGATATGGTGATGACTTTGAAGTCCAGTTTTCGGGAGCTTCCAGACAACCTTTTACTGTTTCGTTCCGTATAGAGTCATCGTAATTGTTGTTTCTCAGTTTTACGAAATAACTCATGATGCCTTTTTCTTTCCGTATCAGATCTTCTGGGCGTATTCCGCTTTGCTCCATGATGCTGAAAAACTGTTCGGCAAATCCGTTCATCACGTCTTTTACCTCTTCCTGAACATATTCCAGTTTCTTTTTATACTGAGGGATGGTTTGTGAATCTTTCAGCTTCTCACGCAATTGGTCTCCTTTTTCGATGTAAGTCTCGTCGAATATGTTTCTTCCGAACGATTTTATTTCGTTGGATACATTCCAGCGCTTGTCATTGGCAATACGTTCCTGAATGAATTCCAGCAGCCAGGTAAGAATAGCCGACTTGCGGTCCAGTTTCTCAATCATGGCGTCAACAGCATCGCTCAGTACTTCCTCGTTGCTCAGTACAATGTTCATGTTTGCACCCAGCTCCAGTTCGCGGGCCAGATTGCGCATTACCGATTGAAAAAACGAGTCGATGGTTTCTACCCTGAAACGGCTGTAGTCATGAATCAGCAGTGACAATGCCATGCGTGCCCTGTCGCGTATTTCTTCTTCGGGCAGCTTCATGGATTCTTTTATCACATCCAAGTAGGCTTCTGAACTGCTGTCGGCGATAGCTATTCCGAAGAGTTGCCCCAGAATACGCTCTTTCATTTCGGTTGTGGCCTTGTTGGTAAACGTCACAGCCAGAATGTTACGGTACGCATAGGGGTTGGATATGAGTAATTTGATATATTCTACGGCCAGCGTAAACGTCTTTCCCGAACCGGCCGAAGCTTTATATACGATGAGTTCCGAATTGTTTTCCATTTTTTGAATGTACTAAGATATGTGGTATGGAATAAATTTGATGATGTAAAGATACGAATCAATCACTTATTACCCAACATCGGAAAAATGATAATTTATAAATAAAAAAATAGCCGTTATGATTTTCAGAATTATAAGTTATTAAGGAATGAAATGAAGGATATAAAAAATAAATTCATAGCCGCTAATTATTTTTTTACGGCTATGAATTTATTTTTTATAAGTTTGTAATTAATGAAGTTTCTTGGCCTGTCTCTGTCTGGTTGA
The DNA here is from genome assembly GCA_944320885.1 of uncultured Phocaeicola sp. Taxonomy (GTDB): domain Bacteria; phylum Bacteroidota; class Bacteroidia; order Bacteroidales; family Bacteroidaceae; genus Phocaeicola_A. The sequence goes on along the minus strand of CALUJE010000006.1, from coordinate 42,081 downwards.
GAAGTATCAGATGTCTACATCCTGATACAGATAACGCTTGATGCTTTTCTTTGCGGTTTTTTCGAATTCTTCGGGCCACATCTTGATGCGTGTAATCTGTGAGTATGCAGGGAGTTGCTGATTGAGTTCCTGACGGCATTTCTCCATCAGCGAATCGATGTTCTCCTTGGAACGTGCATTTTCACCAAGTTCTCCCCAGTCGGGATACACGAGAGCAATCAGCTTCTCGTTTTTAAGGATTACTATCGATTCTGATACATAGAGCATGTTGTTCAGCTTGGCTTCGATTTCTTCGGGATAGATATTTTGTCCGGAAGCGGTAAGAAGCATGTTCTTGCATCTTCCCTTGATATATACATATCCGTCCTCATCAATGATTGCCATGTCGCCGGTATGCAGCCATCCGTCTTTGTCGATAACTTCCTGAGTAGCCTTTTCGTTTTTGTAATAACCCAGCATTACGTTGGTTCCCTTGCAGGTGAGTTCACCCGGAATGATATGTGGGTTGGGAGAGTCAATCTTGACTTCCATTCTGGGAACAACCTGTCCGCATGAATTCTGTTTCAGGTCTTGCCAGAAACTGTGGCAGATGATAGGTCCGCATTCGGTCATTCCGTATGCCATGGTATATGGGAAATCAATCATCCGCAGGAATGCTTCAACCTCGGCATTGAAAGGAGCTCCTCCGATAATGATTTCAATAAAGTTTCCTCCGAATACTTTCATGGCCTCTTCACGTGCTCTTGTCTTTATCTTATCACTTATGATAGGAAGCTTGAGCAAGAAACGCCCTAAAGTGGTATCAACCTGGGGAAGAATGTTCTTCTTGAATATCTTTTCAACAACAAGCGGTACGCTGGAGATAACGCGCGGGCGTATTTCCGAGAACGATTCTGCTATGATTTTGGGTGAAGGCATGCGGGTTAGAAACCATAAATGCGCGCCCTGGCAGATACCGAAAAGAAAGTCGAAAACCATACCGAAGACATGTCCCAGCGGAAGCATGGAAACAATGGAGTCGCCCGGCTTGATGGCAATGCGCTCCTGACATAACTGTACGTTTGAAAGTATACTGCGGTAGGGGAGCATTACACCTTTTGAATAGCCGGTTGTTCCTGAGGTGTAATTAATAATGGCAAGTTCTTCCGGCATTTCGTACTGGTATGACACATGCTCGGCACGGAAGTTGTTCGGATATTTTTTCCCGAACAGTTCGTTGAGGTGCTCACGGGCATAGGTCATGGATTCCGAACGCGATACAAGCAATGAAAAATCGGGCAGGCTCACGATAGCTTCAAGTGAAGGCATGAACAGTTCGTTCAGATTTTCCCAAACCTGGTCTCCTGTGAAGAGGATGCGTGATTCGGAATGATTGACTATATGATGCACATTGTCCGGCTTGAACTCGTGAAGAATGGGCACTGCAACGGCACCATACGTAATAGTGCCCAGAAAAGCTACTACCCAGTGGGCGCTGTTGCGTCCGCAAATAGCAATCTTGTCGCCTTTCTGTATGCCCATGCTTTCAAACATGATGTGCATTTTGGCAATCTTACGTGCTATGTCTTTATAACGTAGGGTTTCACCCTTATAATCGGTCAGTGCGTTTAACTCCCAATTCCCTTTTATACTGCTTTCAATGAGTTTTATGAAACTGTCCTCCATTGTATTTGTATGATATAAATTGCACATTATCTTAAAAAATGAGCACAAACATATGAAAATGCCCTTAGAATAATTGGAGACGGAGAATAACTTTATGTTAATTTAACAGGAATATATCACAAAATAAGTCTTCTCTTTAGAACTTTGCATCCGAAAATAATCTGAAATGCATTATGAATACAAGTAAACAGATTGCAGCACTTTTTGATTTGGATGGAGTGGTTCTTGACACGGAATCACAGTATACGATATTCTGGAAACGTCAGGGAAATACCTATCGTCCGGATATGCCCGATTTTGAAAGTCGGATAAAAGGTATGACACTGGTAGAAATTCTGCGCTTTTTCTCGGATACTCCGGGATTGCCGGAGAAAATTCAGAATGAACTGAATGAATATGAATGCGTCATGAACTATGAATATATTCCGGGAGTAGTCCGTTTTATCAAGGAAATACGCAGCCATGGGGTGAAAACTGCTGTTGTCACCAGTTCCAATACCCTGAAGATGGAGAATGTATATCGTGCGCATCCGGAATTCAAGAGTCTGTTTGACAGAATCCTGACGGCCGAGAATTTTAAGTATTCCAAACCGGATCCCGACTGTTATTTATTGGGAGCAAAGGTGTTTGATACTACTCCGGAAAACTGTTTCGTATTTGAAGATTCCTTTAACGGACTGGAAGCCGGAAACCGTGCGGAAATGTGTGTAATCGGCCTTTCAACTACCAATCCGGCTAATCTTATAGCAGATAAGGCACGTATTGTTATTCCTGATTTTGAAAACTTCAATTTTGAAAAAATGTTATCTTTAATACCTATGTATTGTGAAAATATGTAATTTTGCCGCCGTTTTTTTTATAAATGAAATCAGTCTGAATAATTAAAAAACAGAAAAAATTATGGCAGGATATATATGTGAGGATACCCGTAAGGTAACAACTCATCGTTTTTTGGAGATGAAAGGTCGTGGAGAAAAGATTTCTATGTTGACATCTTATGACTTTACCACAGCCGGAATAGTGGATGGTGCAGGTATCGACGCTATTCTTGTGGGCGACTCGGCTTCAAATGTAATGTTGGGAAATGTAACTACATTGCCTATAACCGTTGATGAAATGATTGTATTCGGCCGTTCGGTAGTCAAGGCGGTAAAACGTGCGCTGGTCGTTATTGATATGCCGTTTGGTGCCTATCAGTCTGAGCCCTATGAAGGTGTTCGGAACGCTATCCGCATAATGAAGGAAACCGGTGCCGATGCTGTGAAGATGGAAGGTGGCGAAGAAGTGATTGATGTAATAGGAAAAATAGTCAATGCCGGTATTCCCGTGATGGGACATCTGGGACTGATGCCTCAGTCTATCAATAAGTATGGCAGTTATGCCGTGCGTGCAAAAGATGATGCAGAAGCAGAAAAACTGATTCATGATGCGCATCTTCTGGAAGAAGCTGGCTGTTTTTCGCTGGTTCTTGAAAAAGTTCCGGCAGCATTGGCTGCACGTGTGGCTGGGGAATTGAGAATCCCTGTAATCGGTATAGGCGCCGGTCATGACGTCGACGGACAAGTACTTGTCGTTACCGACATGCTGGGTATGAACAAAGGATTCACTCCTAAATTTCTCCGCCGTTATGCTGATTTGAATGCAATCATGACCGATGCAATCGGGCAGTATATAAAAGATGTGAAATCGAAAGATTTCCCTAATGAAAACGAGCTCTATTAAATATGAATAGTCAGCAAAACGTCCATTCATATCTCAGACCCAGATTATGGTCAAATAACATGTGGCTGATTTGTTTATCACATTTGCTGTTGTCGGTATCGCTTTATATGCTGATACCGGTCCTTTATGCATGGTTAAAGGTTACTTTTCCCGATGCCGGTGCGTTATGCATAGGTAGTGTATTGGCTATATCGGGAGTTGCAACATTCTTGCTGGGACCGTTTTTCAATTATCTGGTAGACCGCTTTTCAAGGAAAAGAGTGTGTGCATGGTCTATTATTGTAATAGCCGTATGTTCTGCAGCATTTCATTGGACTCCGGTGTTGTCGTGGGTTATCTTTCTGCGAATTGTTCAGGGTATGATGCAGGGAGTGGCTCTGATGGCGTCGGGCAGTACGCTTGCGATTGACTTGACAGAATCGCCACGTCGTACGGAAGCAAACAATGCTTTTGCCTGGTTTGGCCGTTTGGGGCTTTCTTTAGGTCCTCTTTTAGGATTGCTGTTGCTGAAGTATTTCAGTTTCAACACTATCTTCGGCGTATCGTGTGCGATAGGTTGTGTGGCAGCTCTCCTGATACTTATGCTGAAAGTTCCCTTTAGAGCTCCGTTATGCCCGCCGATATGTTCCATTGACCGTTTCTGGCTGCCCAACGGATGGCTGATGTTTATACAGATATTGCCTGTTGCTGCCGGTTTTGGAATGTTGCTGGCTGTCATACGTCAGTATGAATTCTATGTATTTATGATGGTAGGATTCTGTCTGGCTCTGATTGCATTGCATTATGTCTTTTTACGTGCCGATATCCGTTCGGAAATCGTAAGCGGAAACATATTGTGGGGAGCAGGTTTGTTACTGCTGCTGTTCAGACACACCAGCATTGCCTTTTATTGTTCGGGAGCGTTGATTGGTCTGGGAGTCGGACTTACGGTGGCGCGTATGCTTATATTTTACATAAAATTGTCTCAGCATTGTGAACGGGGGTCGGCCAATACCTCATATATGCTGGCTTGGGAGTTGGGACTGTCGGGAGGACTTCTGCTGGGGACTCTTCAGTCGGCTGACTTGCCTTTCTGCTACGAAATCTGTTTGTGGATGCTGATTGCAGCATTGGCCGTATATTTGCTGATTACTCATCGCTGGTTTATGAAACATAAGATGCGTTAATGTAGATTATACATTGACGCATTTTTGTTTTTTGTTACGGTAAAAGAATATAAATTATTGATTTCATTTTCTAATGGAATATCCTTTAATAGTTAGTTCTTTTTTGCGTGGTTTTACTTTTCATTTGTAATTCGTAGATAAAAACTTTCTTTCTTGCTGTTTTTCTTTGTATTTTTGCGCGTCGATAAAAGATGAAATAATAAAAAATACATAATTATGAGTAAAACGTTTGCTGAACATGGTCAGTTGGACCTGTCACAGGTAAATAAAGAAGTACTGAAAGAATGGGATGAAAATGATGTTTTCACCAAAAGTATGACTGAACGCGAGGGATGTCCCTCTTTTGTTTTTTTTGAAGGGCCTCCTTCTGCCAACGGAATGCCGGGTATTCACCATGTTATGGCACGTTCTATAAAGGATACATTCTGTCGCTATAAGACCATGAAAGGTTTTCAGGTAAAACGTAAGGCAGGATGGGATACTCACGGACTTCCTGTTGAGCTGGGAGTAGAAAAGAAACTTGGTATTACCAAAGAAGATATTGGAAAGACAATCTCTGTTGCCGAATATAATAAGGAATGTCGTCAGGACGTAATGAAGTTTACGAAAGAATGGACCGACCTGACTCATAAAATGGGATACTGGGTCGACCTGGAGAATCCTTATATTACTTATGACAACCGCTATATTGAAACTTTGTGGTGGTTGCTGAAGCAATTGTATAACAAGAATCTCTTATATAAAGGATATACTATCCAGCCGTATTCTCCGGCTGCCGGAACCGGATTGAGCTCACACGAGCTGAATCAGCCGGGATGCTATCGGGATGTGAAGGATACAACTGTGGTTGCACAGTTCAAAATGAAGAATCCTCGTCCTGAAATGGCAGAATGGGGTACTCCTTATTTTATTGCATGGACTACTACTCCTTGGACTCTTCCTTCAAATACTGCTCTTTGCGTTGGTCCTAAGATTGATTATGTAGCAGTTCAGTCATATAACGGATATACAGGTGAGAAGATTACGGTGGTATTGGCCAAGCCGTTGCTCTATGCTCATTTTAATCAGAAGGCAGAAGGATTGGATTTGGATTCGTACAAACCGGGTGACAAGTTGATTCCGTTTAAAGTAATTGCCGAATACAAGGGAACAGACCTGGTAGGAATGGAGTATGAACAATTGTTGCCTTGGGTAAATCCGGGTGAGGGTGCTTTCAGAGTAATTGCCGGTGATTATGTAACAACAGAAGACGGTACGGGTATTGTGCATATTGCGCCTACATTCGGTGCTGATGATGCTCAGGTAGCAAAAGCTGCCGGTGTTCCTCCTTTGCAGTTGGTAAATAAGAAAGGTGAACGTCGTCCGATGGTTGACTTGCAGGGAAAATTCTATCTGTTGAGTGAACTGGATGATGAATTCGTGCACAATTATGTGAACGTAGATTTATATAAGGAATTTGAAGGCCGTTTCGTAAAGAATGCGTATGACCCGACCTTGACCGATAAGGATGAAACGCTGGATATCTCTATCTGTATGCTGATGAAAGCCAATAATCAGGCATTCAAGATTGAAAAGCATGTGCATAATTATCCTCACTGCTGGCGTACTGACAAACCGGTTCTTTATTATCCGTTGGACAGCTGGTTTATTCGTTCTACCGCATGCAAGGAACGCATGATAGAGCTGAACAAAACCATCAACTGGAAGCCAGAATCAACTGGAACCGGACGTTTTGGAAAATGGTTGGAGAATCTGAACGACTGGAATCTGAGCCGTTCTCGTTATTGGGGTACTCCATTGCCAATCTGGCGTTCAGAAAACAAGGAAGAAAAATGCATTGGTTCAGTTGAAGAACTGTATAATGAAATAGAAAAGGCGGTTGCTGCCGGATTCATGAGGTCAAATCCGTATAAGGATAATGGTTTTGTTCCGGGAGTATATACTAAGGAAAACTATGACAAGATAGACTTGCACCGTCCTTATGTAGACGACATTGTTCTTGTTTCTGAGAGTGGTCTTCCTATGAAGCGTGAAACAGACTTGATTGATGTTTGGTTTGATTCGGGTGCAATGCCTTATGCTCAGATACATTATCCGTTTGAAAATAAAGACAAACTTGATCAGCATCTTGTATATCCGGCAGATTTTATTGCAGAAGGTGTAGACCAGACACGTGGATGGTTCTTTACTTTGCACGCCATAGCTACTATGGTATTTGACAGTGTTGCATACAAGGCTGTTATATCTAACGGACTGGTACTTGACAAGAATGGAAACAAGATGTCAAAACGTCTAGGCAATGCCGTAGATCCGTTTGGAGCAATTGAAAAGTATGGTTCAGATCCTCTTCGCTGGTACATGATAACCAATTCTTCACCGTGGGATAACCTGAAGTTTGATACGGATGGAGTTGATGAAGTTCGCCGTAAATTCTTCGGAACATTATATAATACCTATTCATTCTTTGCATTGTATGCAAATGTGGATGGATTCAGATATGAAGAGAAAGATGTTCCTGTTGAAAATCGTCCGGAAATTGACAGATGGATTCTTTCACTGCTCAATTCATTAATCAAGGATGTAGATGCATGTTATAGCGATTATGAACCGACCAAGGCTGGACGTTTGATTCAAGACTTCGTGAACGATAATTTGTCTAACTGGTATGTACGTTTGAATCGTAAACGTTTCTGGGGAAGTTCAATGTCAGAAGACAAGCTTTCTGCATATCAGACATTGTATGTATGTCTGGAAACTGTCTCTAAACTGATGGCTCCGATTGCACCTTTCTATGCCGACAGATTATTCAAGGATTTGGAAGCTGTTACCGGACGTGACAATGCCGTATCAGTACATTTGGCTAAATTCCCGGTATGCAATGAAGCTCTGATTGATTCAGAACTGGAGGCACGGATGCAGATGGCTCAGAGTGTAACTTCTATGGTTCTTGCTTTGCGTCGTAAGGTTAATATTAAGGTTCGTCAGCCTCTGCAGTGTATAATGATACCTGTACAGGATGATACTCAGCGTGCGCATATAGAAGCAGTCAAGTCACTTATCATGAGTGAGGTGAACATAAAAGAACTGAAGTTTGTAGAGAATGACAGAGGTATTCTTGTCAAAAAAGTAAAATGTGACTTTAAGAAACTGGGTCCGAAGTTCGGAAAACAAATGAAAGCAATAGCCGCAGCTGTTGCAGAAATGTCACAGGATGCTATTTTTGAACTGGAGAAAAATGGTCAGTATACCTTCCATCTGGAGAGTGGTGATGCTACTGTAGAAGCAACAGATGTTGAAATATTCAGTGAAGACATCCCAGGATGGCTGGTTGCAAATGAAGGAAAACTGACTGTTGCTTTGGAGGTTACAGTTACTGATGAATTGAAACGCGAAGGTATAGCTCGTGAATTGGTCAACCGTATTCAAAATATCCGTAAGAGCTGCGGATTTGAGATTACAGATAAAATAAGAATACTCTTGTCTAAAAATTCTCAAACCGATGATGCCGTAAAAGAATATAATAATTATATTTGCAATCAAGTATTAGCAAATTCTTTGGAACTGGTAGATAATGTTGAATCTGGTACAGAATTGAATTTTGATGATTTCACATTGTTTATTAAGGTTGCCAAAGAAGACTGAATCTTAATCTAAAATAATATTGTTATGGCTGAGAAGACTAGGTACTCTGATGCAGAGTTAGAAGAATTCCGAGCAATTATCCTTGAAAAACTTAATACTGCTCAAAAGAATTACGAACAATTAAGAGCGAGTATGATGAATGTGGACGGTAACGACGTCGGTGATACCTCTCCGACATATAAAATATTGGAAGAAGGAGCCAATACTTTGTCGAAGGAGGAAACAACCCGATTGGCACAACGTGAACTGAAATTTATTCAAGGATTACAGGCTGCGCTTGTACGCATTGAGAACAAAACTTATGGTATTTGTCGTGAAACCGGTAAATTGATTCCTGCAGAGCGTCTGCGCGCAGTACCGCATGCTACATTGAGTATTGAAGCTAAACAAGCTAAAAAGTGATCAATAAAAAGCTAAAAAGAAGAAACGCAAATTGCACAGTTGTTCTTATGACTGTGTGATTTGCGTTTTTCTTCGCATTTTTTAATAAGATAATAGGTAAATGAAAAAATTGTTTACTCAGGGAAGACTTGCTGTTCTTATCATAGTATTGGTGTTGGTAATAGATCAGATTATCAAGATTGCAGTGAAAACATCCATGTTTTATCACGAAAGCATTCGGATAACAGACTGGTTCTATATATACTTTACAGAGAATAACGGAATGGCTTTTGGCATGGAACTGTTTGGAAAGCTCTTTCTTTCCTCGTTCCGTATAATAGCCGTAGGTGCGATTATATATTATTTGTACAAACTGCTGAAACAAGGAAATGTAAAAACCGGATTTATTGTTTGTCTTTCATTAATATTGGCCGGTGCAGCCGGTAACATTATTGACAGTGTGTTTTATGGGATGATATTCTCTGAAAGTACTCCGTTCCAGTTGGCTCAGTTTGTGCCATGGGGTGAAGGATATACTTCTATATTGCACGGAAAGGTAGTAGATATGTTCTATTTCCCCATTATAGATACATATTGGCCGGAGTGGTTGCCGGGAATAGGAGGAGACCGTTTTATTTTTTTCAGTCCGATTTTTAACTTTGCAGATGCAGCCATCAGCTGTGGAATTATAGCAATGTTGATTTTTTATAGTGGATATCTTAACCAGCATATTTCTAAAAAGGATGAGAAGGCAGAATAAATTCTTGTTCATATTGAGCGTCTTGTGTTTCTTTGTGGCCTCTTGTAAGAAAGAGATACCTTCTTATGTAATTCAGCCCAAAGAAATGGAAGACATATTGTATGATTATCATTTGGCGCAAGCTGTTGGTGACGAGTGGGCAGGAACTGAGCGCTACAAATCGGAACTGGTAATAGAGTATGTATTCAAAAAGCACAATATCACCCAGGCGGAATTTGATACTTCAATGGTATGGTATACAAGAAACATGGAAAAGCTGAGTGATATTTATACGAATCTGAGCAAACGTTTTGAAGATGCCAACAATAATATAGCGCAAGTATATCAGTCATATAAAAGGGAAAAAACGGCAAGTGGTGATTCCATAAACTTGTGGTATGACCGTAAACTTTATATATTGTCATCATCTCCTTTGACCAACAGAGTAACATTTGAGATGAAGGCAGATACGACTTTTCATGAATTGGACCGTCTAGTTTGGAACATGAATGTGTTTCGTGATGCGAACAAGAAAGGCAATTTGTATGCAAGCCTGATTGTTTCTTATAAGAATGATTCTGTTGCGAGTGTGGTACGTCCTTTGAACACTTCAGGTCCTCATTCGATAATGCTCAAGACAGATACGGTGCCGATGAAGAACTTGCAGGGATTTATTTATTATGATGATTCTATTGTAACCTCTATTGTTGTTTCTGATATTTCATTGATGCGTTATCATGCATCGTCGATGGAGATTAAAAAGCTCAGAAATGTACGTATGAGAGATTCGATACGTTTTGATTCCTTAAATCGCTTGAAGACAGATTCCATGAAGCTGGCTAAACCAGAAAGAAAGGATACTGTCAAGGCCGATTCGAACAATGTACGACTTACTCCGGAACAATTACGGCGTAATCAAAGAAGAAGATAAAAACGGATATGAATAAGATTCGTCAATACGGAGTGCATCGTTTGTTGCATTCCCTTACGATGAAAGAGGAACAATTGCAAGTCTTACAGATTGCAGACGGATGTTATTGTTCCTCTTTTTCTCTTGACGGAGAAGAAGCTTTTACAGAATGGATTGGTGGAACCGCCATCTTGTCTTATAAAAGTGAAATGGATTTTTGCTTGCCCCTGTCATGTAAAGATTTGATGCATGAGCTGGCACAACCTCAAAACGGTAATTCCGTTTATGTATGGCATGTAGAAGCAGACGAGTGGCACAGCGGTATGGTGCATCATCTGAAGCGGTTATGAATTCTGTCTTCTGAATTCTGCACATACAATGGCTGTGGCGATTGCTACATTCAGTGATTCGGATGTAGGTCTTCCTATAGGATAGTTAGGTATAAACAGTCGGTTATTTATAAATTTCTCCAGTTCAGGGCTGATGCCTTTTCCTTCATTACCCATGATTATAAGTCCGTAAGAGGGCAATGTCTTCTTATAAATATTCTCTCCATCCAGAAATGTTCCGTATACAGGTGTTGAGGGGATGTTTTTTACCAAGTCGGTCAGTGAACAGTAATGAACCTGTACACGTGCCAAAGCTCCCATTGTTGCCTGAATAGTCTTTGGATTAAATATATCTACCGTATTGGGTGAGCAAAAGATGTGTTCAATTCCGAACCAGTCGGCCAGTCTGACAATGGTGCCCAGATTACCCGGATTCTGAATAGTGTCAAGCGCCAGACACAATTCTTTCTGAGGAGTATTAAAATCGGTCTGATAACGTGGTTGCTCAAATACGCCTAAAACTTCTTGCGGTGTTTTTTGTAAGCTGGCTCTCGACAATTCTTCCTGTGATACTTCTATAATTTCTTCTGCTTGAATATGCGGATGAGCATTCAGCCAGTCATGGGTGCCCAAGAGTAGCCGGCAACGGAATTTTTCAATGAATTCTTCAACTATTTTAAATCCTTCTGCAATGAAGACCTTGTCCGAGTCTCTGTTTTTCTTTAAGTCTAATGACTGTATGTATTTGATTTTTGCCTTACTCAACATATTCTTTATTTTTAAGCAAAGCTACAAACTTATTTTCATTTAATAAAAAAGCTTATTATGATTTTACATTCATATATCTTTTCAAGTAATATAAATTCGTTAATTTTGTATCTCATATATCTGTTGCAGCAATTTTTATGAAATATAAGCTTAGTAAACTGTTTTGGGTATTCGTATTGTCTGTGTTCACCTCTTGTTCTGTTTCCAAATTTATTCCGGAAGGAGAATATCTGTTGGAGGATGTGGAAGTTATATCAGACAATAAAGATGTGAAACCCTCAGAGTTCAGGGGATATGTACATCAGAATCCTAACAGCAGTTGGTTCAGCATAGCCAAGGTTCCATTGCGGATTTATGCATTGTCTGGAACTGATACTACGAAATGGATAAATCGTTTCATACAGAAGATAGGCGATGAGCCGGTCATATATGACAGCGCATCAGCTGAACGTTCGAAAGAAAATATGAAACGTGCCATGCAGAATCTGGGATATATGCAGGCAAATGTTGATGTCCTTACCAAAAAGAAAAAAAAGAAAATAGAACTTTCGTATGTGTTGCATCCGGGAAAGGGATATGTTATCCGTTCATGGCAATATGATGTGAAGGACCAGGGCCTGAGAAATGATTTTGCAGATTATTCATCGCGAATAATGTCTGAAAACATGCTCTTTAATGTAAATCAGTTGAACATGGAGAGACAGAATCTGGCTACTTTTTTTCAGAATAAAGGTTATTATAAGTTTAATAAGGAACTTATTACATGTACAGCCGATACGGTCTCCGGTTCATATACGATAGACTTGAATTTTCATATAGCCCCTTATGCTTCGGCCAGTAAGATATCTCATCAGAAGTATCATATAGGTGAAGTTAATGTCTTTACGGACTTTGATATAACCAAGGCCATGCAGATGGAAGATTTGGAAGAATGGGATTCAATACATTATAAGGGACTGAATATCTTTTCGGAAAAGAGGCCTTTTTTGCGTCCGGAAGTATTGTCTCAGAATATATTTGTTGCTCCGGGCGAATTGTATAGCGAGAGGCTTTTGCAACGCAGTCAGTCGGCTTTGGGACGTTTGAACGCCATCAAGTATTCAGATTTGCGTTTTGTAGAAAATATGAATGATTCTACGGTTTTGGATTGCTTTGTCCTGCTGTCGCGCAATAATCCGAATTCTTTTTCTGCAGAAATTGAAGGAACCAACTCTGCCGGTGATTTAGGAGCAGCAGCTTCTGTATCATACCAGAACCGGAATCTGTTCAGAGGTTCCGAGCTTTTTACGTTTAAGGTTCGTGGTGCTTATGAAGCGGTAACCGGTTTACAGGGGTATTCCAATGAGAATTATATAGAGTATGGAGCAGAGGCAAGTATAAACTTTCCCCGTTTTCTGTTTCCGTTTATTTCTTCAGAATTACGTAAACGCATATTGGCTACGTCAGAAGTAGCCTTGCAGTTTAACTCACAGGATCGTCCGGAGTTCTCACGTCGTGCAGCATCTGCATCATGGAGCTATAAATGGACGTATAAGCAGAGATGGAGACATAGCGTGGATTTGCTTGATGTGAACTACGTTTACATGCCCTGGATTTCATCGACATTTCGTCAGGAGTATCTGGATAATGTCAACAATCAGAACTCTATCTTGAAATATAATTATGAGAATCTGCTGATAATGAAGATGGGATATGGTTTTACCTATCATTCGGGTGGTGCAAACCTGTCGGCAACTACGGGAAATTCATATTCCATACGTTTCAATATAGAGTCTTCGGGCAACTTGCTTTATGGCCTGTCTCATTTGTTTAATGCAAAGAGAAATGATTCACATCAGTACACATTGATGAATATAGCATATGCCCAATATGTAAAGACGGATTTCAATTTTGCGAAAAGCTTTATGATAGATGAGCGTAACTCCATAGTTTTCCATGTAGGAGCCGGTGTAGCGTTCCCGTATGGAAACTCACGTATATTGCCTTTTGAGAAACGTTATTTCTCTGGAGGTGCCAATAGTGTGCGCGGATGGCTTGTGCGCCGGTTAGGGCCAGGCTCTTTCTCGGGAAATGATGCCAATATTGATTTCATTAATCAGTCGGGAGATATCAAACTGGATATAAATCTGGAATACCGTACGAAGCTGTTCTGGAAACTGAACGGTGCATTTTTCATAGATGCAGGTAATATATGGACCATACGTGAGTATGACGAACAACCCGGAGGTGCTTTTCGCTTGGACTCGTTCTATAAGGAAATTGCCTTGGCATATGGGTTGGGACTGCGTTTTGATTTTGACTATTTTATACTTCGTTTCGATGGTGGTATGAAAGCTGTTAATCCGGCAAAGAATGCTGAAGAGCGATATCCTCTTATTCGTCCGGATTTTGGAAGAGACTTTGCTTTTCATTTTGCCGTAGGATATCCTTTCTGATAACTGTTTAGACTGTAAAGACGTAAAAAGATGATACGATTTGTTTGTTTTGCAAGTGGAAGTAGTGGCAACTGTTATTATTTGGCTACTGATAAAACCTCTATATTGATTGATGCCGGGATAGGAGCCCGTACGATAAAAAGACGTTTTAAGGAATTCGGGCTTGATTTGGAAAGTCTGAAGGCTGTGTTGGTAACTCATGACCATGTAGACCATGTAAAGGCCGTAGGGGTTTTAGGAGAGAAATATCATATTCCCATATACTCAACCTCACGTGTGCATGATGGTATAAAGAGATGCTATAACGTTACAGAAAAGCTGAAGGTAAGTGCCCGTTTCATTCAAAAGGAAGTTAGTTTTACCATTGGTGACTTCTCTATAACTCCATTTGAGGTACCTCACGATTCATTGGACAATATCGGATACTATATTGAGGCTGAAGGACAGAAATTCTGTCTGGCTACCGATATAGGACATATGACTGAAGTTATAGCCGGATATCTTTCAAAGGCAAATTATCTGGTAGTGGAATCCAATTATGATGAAGCCATGCTTCTTACAGGACATTATCCGCAACATTTGAAAGAACGTATATTGGGCCCTAACGGTCATTTGAGCAATCGTGAAACGGCTGAATTTCTGGCTTCATATTATTCTCCCAACTGGAGGCAGGTATGGTTGTGTCATTTGAGCAAAGACAACAATAATCCAGAGATTGCTTACCATACGGTAGAGACATCCTTAGAGAGAATAGGAGTGAAGGTGGGTAAGGATTTGCCTGTAACTCCATTAAAGCGTATTGTTCCTTCAGATGTTTATATATTAAACGAAAACAGACAGTTATCCCTGTTTTCAGATATGGATATGAACCTGTAGTCATATATGACAATTACCATACAGAAAGAAAATATATAAAAAAGTTGGATGAAAGTTTGTCATTTATAAAAATATGGTTAACTTTGCAACCGCAAATGAGAAATGCACTCTTAGCTCAGTTGGTAGAGCAATTGACTCTTAATCAATGGGTCCAGGGTTCGAATCCCTGAGGGTGTACGAAACAGTAAAAGCAAATCGTGAAAAGCTCTGAAAATCAGTAGATTTTTAGAGCTTTTCTTATAAATGGAAATTTATAAGAGGCAAAAGAAATCTTTATAACTTATAAAAAATTTATTTATATCCTGTATTTGGAAGTTTACAGGCTATAATTTTAAAAATTATAAGTTATGAAATAAAAAAAGAAGGCTATAGTTTTACTGATTATAATTTATGGGTTAAATTTTCATGGCATGAAAATTATATTCTCACGTTTATCCCATAAAAAAACGGCATGTAACATCGTCTGTCATTACATGCCGTTTTATTATATAGTGGAGATTATGGGCTATCTGATGAACAATAATTCGCGATATTTGGGCAATGTCCACATCTGGTCATCAACAATCAGTTCCAGTTTGTCTATGTGATAGCGTATACGCTCCAGCATGGGCGAAATAGTATCATGATAAGCTATAGCCTTTTCGCGTTCAGATGTAATTTTATTCGCAACCTTACGGGCTTCTACCATAGCATCCACATGTTCTTTAATGTAATTTGTATGTTCTGCTATCTTGCGTATTATGGCTATGTTCTCGGAAGATAACTGGTTGGCCTCATCGGCAGGGAAAAGTTCTTTCATCTTATATACATTGTCTATCAGTTTTGACTGATATTCAATGGCGATGGGGACGATATGATTCATTACAAGATCTCCTAAAACACGTGCTTCAATCTGAATCTTTTTCGTATAAGTTTCCCATTTTACTTCATTACGGGCTTCCAGTTCCTTTTTGTTCATGACACCTGTAGATTCAAACATCCGAATGCTTTCGTCTGTAAGATAGCGGTCGAATATCAACGGGCAACTTGTTTCACAATCCAATCCGCGGCGTTCAGCTTCTTCTTTCCATTCATCACTGTATCCGTTACCGTCGAAGCGGATGGGTTTGCTTAAGGTAATATATTTGCGTATTACCTGTATTATGGCCTCAACTTTTGATTCTCCTTGTCGGATAAGTGTATCTACATCTTTCTTGAATTCAATGAGCTGTTCGGCTACGGCAGTATTCAGGGCTATCATGGCGCTTGCACAGTTTGCTTCAGAACCTACAGCGCGGAATTCAAATCGGTTCCCCGTGAATGCGAAAGGAGAAGTACGGTTGCGGTCTGTATTGTCTATCAGAAGTTCCGGAATCTGTGGAATATCCAGTTTCATTCCATGTTTTCCGCTTAAAGTTACAAGTTCGTTGGTAGAACTGTTTTCCATATGATCTAATACCTTACTTAGTTGTTTGCCAAGGAAAGACGATATGATTGCAGGAGGTGCTTCGTTGGCTCCCAGACGATGGGCGTTTGTAGCACTCATTATGGAAGCTTTTAAAAGTCCGTTATGACGGTAAACAGCCATAAGCGTGTTGACTACAAAGGTAATAAACCGCAGATTTTCTTCTGCTGTTTTTCCCGGTGCCATCAGTAAGATGCCGGTATCTGTTCCCAAAGACCAGTTGTTGTGTTTGCCTGAACCGTTTACACCCTTGAAAGGTTTTTCGTGTAATAGAACCCGGAAACCATGTGTGCGCGCAACTTTTCTCATGAGTGACATGATAAGCATGTTATGGTCTACTGCTAGATTACATTCTTCAAATATGGGTGCCAGTTCAAACTGGTTGGGGGCAACTTCATTATGGCGGGTCTTGACCGGGATACCCAGTTCTAAAGCCTGTATTTCCAAATCTTTCATAAAAGCTGCAACTCTGGTTGGGATGGCTCCGAAATAATGATCTTCAAGCTGCTGGTTCTTTGAGGCTTCATGTCCCATCAGGGTACGGCCGGTCAGCAATAAATCCGGACGTGCGGCATATAAACCTTCATCTACCAGGAAGTATTCCTGTTCCCATCCCAGGTATGCGACAACTTTTTTCACATCAGGATTAAAGTATTGGCAGACATCTACCGCTGCTTTGTTTACGGCACGGAGAGCTTTTAACAGAGGAGTCTTATAATCCAATGATTCTCCGGTATAGGCGATGAATACTGTAGGGATACATAAGGTATCATCTACAACGAATACCGGTGATGACGGATCCCAGGCACTATATCCTCGTGCTTCGAATGTGTTTCTGATACCTCCATTAGGAAATGAAGAAGCATCTGGTTCTTGCTGTACCAGTAACTTTCCGGAAAATTCTTCCATCATTCCCCCTTTGCCGTCATGTTCCACAAAGGCATCATGCTTCTCGGCTGTGCCTTCGGTTAATGGTTGAAACCAGTGGGTATAATGTGTGGCTCCCAATTCCATAGCCCAGCGTTTCATTCCTTCTGCTACCTTGTCTGCTATATCGCGGTCCAGTGTTACGCCATTGTCCATAACATCTACCATTTGATTGTAAACGTGGGTTGGCAGGTACTTGAACATTTTTTCGCGCGTGAATACATATTTTGCAAAGTATTCGCTAGGGCGTTCTGATGGAACATGTACTTCCAAAGGTTTGGTCTGGAAAGCTTTTTCTACAACTCTAAATCTTAACTTTGACATAATACCTTGTTTTAAATAATCTGTTTATAAGATGTTTGATTGATTCGTTTAGTGATTGCAGACCGATTCTCCGTACTCGCAGATATCGGATTGTTCTTCTACTCTTTTATCTGCACAGATGCCTACAAGCAAGTTTGTTATTTCAAATAATTAATACTCATTATAGCATTGAAGACGATTGATCTGAGGATTCTTTCTATAAAATTGGTATCATATACAATATATTGATAGATACGTCCTTAACGATTCTTTCCAACTCCTCTTATCAACTGTTCTGTTCTATAGTAAGAAAACCATTCAATATCGGCTGCTAATAAAACTCCTTTAATCTATTCGAATAGTGTCTTACGAGTAATAGCTTCAATTTTCTTCATAAATATAGTATTATGTATAAATGTTATCCTGTCTTTTTATCCTTAATAATCAAACTATACCTAATCTTTTTCAAAATTGAATGCTGAATACAAAATTTTTATTTCGATAGAGAAAAGGGTTATATTAACTTTGATGTGACAGTCTACTGTATATTTTTTCTTTTCATTACTTTAAAGTTTTTATTAAGTTATTCTGTACGCTAATATTAATAACAATAAATCAAAAAGTATAATTATATAGAGAAATACTTTCTTTTTGATTTCTATTTGTTGCAAAAATATATCTTTTTGATTTTGAGAGAAACTGTTGTAGTATATTTGTTTGTATAAAATGCGTTTTGTTTTATATTGAAATATCATCTATGTCTCATAGTTATATATTGTAATTGAAACAGGTGTTTATATTACTATTTGTAATATTATTATTTTATAATAAATATTTTTGCTTCATAATTAGTGTGTATTATATCTTTTTATTGTTCAGAAAAGGGTATCGGAACTATTCTTTGAAATATCTTAAAGAGTATATGAGAGAATTTTCTTTCCTAAATCTTCTGATAGCGATAATGAAAAAAGCCATTGTTACTTCTCAATATCAAATGTAACAATGGCTTTCTATAAGGGGAATGTTGATTTATATCCAGTTTTGAATGCGTTGCATGGCTTCCATGCATTCTTCGCGTTGTCCAAAAGCTGTAAGACGCAAATATCCTTCACCGCTGGGACCGAAACCTACGCCGGGAGTGCTTACTATGTTTACTTCGTATAATAGCTGATCGAAAAATTTCCATGAGGAAATATTGTTGGGAGTTTTGAGCCATATATAAGGAGCATTTATTCCGCCATACACTTTAAATCCGGCTTTTATAAGCCCTTCACGCATAATGCGTGCGTTTTCCATATAATAATTGATTGTTTCCTTGACTTGCTTTTTACCTTCTGGAGTGTATATGGCTTCTGCTCCACGTTGGGTAATATAACTGGTACCATTAAACTTAGTACACTGTCTTCTGTTCCATAATGGATTAAGCGGTATGCGTTCTCCTTCAATATTTGCTGCTGTAACTTCTTTAGGAACAACCGTATATCCACAGCGTACTCCTGTAAAACCTGCGGTCTTGGAGAAACTTCTTATTTCAATGGCTACTTTCTTTGCACCTCGTATCTCATATATAGAGTGTGGAACATTAGGTTCTTGAATAAAAGCTTCATATGCAGCGTCGAAAACAATTAGTGTATCATTGGCCAATGCATAATCTACCCATTTCTTTAACTGTTCGTGAGTCAATGTGGTTCCTGTGGGATTGTTGGGATAACATAAATAAATCAGGTCAACTCTGTGCTTTGGTAGTTCCGGAATAAAATTGTTTTCTTCTGTGCATGGAAGATAGGTTACATTGCTCCATGTTCCGTCTTCATTTAATACTCCGGAGCGACCGCACATTATATTACTGTCTACATATACCGGATATACCGGGTCAGTAATTCCCATACTGTTATCCCAACGCAATAATTCTCCAATATTCCCGGTATCACTTTTTGCACCGTCGCTGATAAAGACTTCAGATGGGCTGAGATTTATTCCCCTTGATGCATAATCATGTTTGATGATTGCTTCTATCAGGAAATCATAACCTTGTTCCGGTCCGTATCCGTGAAATGTGTTGGCATTGCTCATTTCATCAACTGCTCGGTGCATTGCTTCAATGCAAACGGGAGGAAGAGGACGGGTAACGTCACCGATTCCCAGTCTGATTAATTTCTTTCCGGGATGGGTTATCTTGAATGCATTTATTTTTTTTGCTATGTCAGAAAATAGGTAACTTCCTGGAAGCTTGAGGAAATGTTCGTTTACTAGTGCCATAATTTATAATTTTTATATTGAAATTTCACCATCAAAAACTTTTGTAGCTGTTCCTGTCATGTAGATATGTTTGTCTGTATTCCATTCGATGCCAAGGCTACCTCCGTCCATAATAACGGATACATTTTTTTCACATAGGTTGGTAAAGGATGCAGCTACTGCTGTAGCACAAGCTCCGGTTCCGCATGCTTGGGTTATACCGGAGCCACGTTCCCATACTCGCATTCTGATTTTATTTCTGGAGAGTATTTGAGCGAACTCAACATTTACTCTGTTGGGGAATAATGCATGATTTTCCAAAGCCGGACCAACCTCATTCAGATTTACGTTATTGATGTTATCGACAAATATAACTAAATGAGGATTCCCCATTGATACTGCTATTCCTTCTTGTGAGATATATCCTTCTCCTAAAGATACATTATGAATGTCTGAAGGGATTCCCATATCTACGGTTACTGTTTCTACCTTATTCTTATCATTAACATGCAGATGTAATATTTTGATTCCGGACAAAGTTTCCAGATTGATATCTGTTTTGTTTGTAAGTCCTTCTTCATATAAATATTTGCCAATACACCGGCTTGCGTTGCCACACATATATGCCTCCGAACCGTCGGCGTTAAAAATTCGCATTTTGAAATCACCCTTGTCTGATGGGCAAATAAGAACAAGTCCGTCAGAACCTATTCCTGTGTGGTAGCGGCTCCATTCTTTGGCCAGATATTCAGGATTTTCTATCGGATAACGTTGTGTGTTGACGTATATATAGTCATTACCTGCACCGTGCATTTTTGTAAATTTGACTTTCATAGAAATATCTCATTTATGTATTGTTGATAATTGGTCTTAATAGGCATTTTCATGTATCCCGGAAACAGCACGCCCACTAGGGTCGTTTATGTTTTTAAAACTGACATCCCATGCCAGGGCTTCAGCTGTAGAACATGCTATACTTGGAATACTGGGAACGCTACGAGCTGCAGATTGACTAGGAAAATGCTCTTCAAAGATACTACGATAATAATATTCTTCTTTATTTTGTGGCGGATTAATAGGGAATCTTTTTTCAGCATCTGCCATTTCCTTATCTGTAACTGCTGATGAAGTGATATTCTTTAATGTGTCAATCCATGAATAGCCCACGCCGTCTGAAAATTGTTCTTTCTGACGCCATACAATGCTTTGAGGCAGTAAGGAAGAAAAAGCTTCTCGTACGATGCGTTTCTCAATAGTATTTCCAGAACACATTTTGACCGTTGGATTTAAACGCATTGCTACATCTAAAAAATCTTTGTCCAGAAAAGGGACACGTCCTTCTACTCCCCATGCAGAAAGTGATTTATTGGCCCGTAAACAATCATATAAATATAGTTTGGATAGTTTTCGGACAGTTTCTTCATGAAATGCTTTTGCTGTAGGGGCTTTATGAAAGTAGAGATAACCTCCGAAAATTTCGTCAGCGCCTTCTCCACTGAGAACCATTTTAATACCCATTGATTTGATAACGCGTGCCAGCAAATACATAGGAGTGGAAGCACGTACGGTAGTAACATCATAGGTTTCTATATAATAGATGACATCACGTATGGCATCCAATCCTTCCTGGATGGTATAATTGATTTCATGATGTATGGTCCCGATATGTTCTGCAACTAAACGGGCTTTCTCCAAATCGGGAGCTCCTTTTAATCCTATGGCAAAAGAATGTAATTGAGGCCACCATGCAGGTGACTTACTGTCGCATTCGATTCGTTTGTCTGCATAGATTTTGGCTATAGCGGAGATTACAGAAGAATCCAGTCCTCCAGACAATAGTACTCCATATGGAACATCACTCATCAGTTGTCGTCGCACGGCTGCTTCGAGAGCTGTACGTATTTCATTTACTTGAGTTGTATATGCTTCTTCCTCTGGAAGTTCAGAATAATTATCTTTTATTGCCTGATACTCCATCCAGTCTCGTTTATACCATCGTTGCATTTTTCCTTCCCGACTCCAATAATAATGTCCGGGAAGAAAAGGCTCGTAGCTGTCACAAAACCCTTCTAAAGCTTTTAGTTCGCTTGCACAATATACTTTTCCTTCGTTGTCATATCCTATATAAAGGGGGATAACACCGATAGAATCACGAGCGATAAGGAATTCATCACGTTCTTCATCGTAGAGAGCAAAGGCAAATATTCCGTTCAGTTCTTCAAGAAAATTGATACCTTTATCTTTGTATAGAGTCAAAATCACTTCGCAGTCACTGCCTGTTTGAAAAGTATAACGACCGGCGTATTTTTCGCGAATTTCGCGATGATTATATATCTCTCCGTTTACGGCTAATATTTGTTTTTTGTCTGGTGAGTATAAAGGCTGCCCGCCAGACTGAGGATCGACAATCGAAAGGCGTTCATGTGCCAATATGGCTGTTCCTCCACAGTAAATTCCGCTCCAGTCTGGTCCGCGATGGCGTATTCTTTTTGCCATAGACAGCGCTTTTTTTCTCAGTTCCGGTGTCTGTTGTTTTATATTGAATATACACGCTATTCCGCACATAAGATTCTGTTTTTATTGGTTGAACGATGAGTCCTTTTGTAACATTTTGTCTATTTCTATGGCAGCCTGGCGTCCAGCAGCAATGCATCTTACTACGAGGCTGGGTCCAGTTGCCGCGTCACCAACGATGATTGCGTTGGAGGGAAGTTCTGGAAGCTGCGGCTTAAGAAATCCCATGGCAAGAAGGACAAGGTCAGTTTCAATAATTTCCTTTTTTCCGGTAAGACGCATTTGAGGACGTTCACTGTTTTTGTCGGATATCCATTCGACTTCTTCAACTTCCACGCCAGAAACCTTTCCGTCATCTGTTCCTATAAAGCGGTTTGATGAAAGGCACCAACGGCGTATACAGCCTTCTTCATGACTTGAACTTGTTTTTAAGACCAAAGGCCATTGGGGCCACGGAGTTGCAGGATTGTAATCAACAGGCGGTTGTGGCATGATTTCTATCTGACAAACACTTGTAGCCCCTTGGCGATTGGCTGTTCCTATGCAGTCACTTCCAGTGTCTCCACCTCCAATGACAAGTACTTTTTTGTTTTTTGCACAAATCCGTTCATTTGCGTCAAAATGTTGTCCGGCTAAGATTCGGTTTTGTTGTGCCAGCATTTCCATTGCAAAATGGATACCTTTCAGTTCACGACCGGGAATATTCAGGTTACGTGCTTCCGGAGTTCCAATGCAAATGGCATAGGCATCGAATCCTTCAGGCAAATGAGTGAGGTCTATTTCTGAATTGGGTTTAAAGCA
The DNA here is from genome assembly GCA_944320885.1 of uncultured Phocaeicola sp. Classification (GTDB taxonomy): domain Bacteria; phylum Bacteroidota; class Bacteroidia; order Bacteroidales; family Bacteroidaceae; genus Phocaeicola_A. The sequence goes on along the minus strand of CALUJE010000006.1, from coordinate 19,221 downwards.
GATACCTTCATCTTCCATTATCTTCAGCCGACGGTCAATAACAGTTTTGTGGAGTTTGAAGTTTGGAATACCAAAACGCAGTAATCCTCCAATATATTCATTTTTCTCAAATACGGTAACTTGGTATCCTTTTCGGTTCAACTGGTTGGCTGTGGCCAGTCCGGATGGACCGGAACCGATGACAGCAACCTTCATTCCGTTTCTTTTGTAATGCTTGGCTGTGACATATCCTTCCCGGAAAGCTGCCTCGATAATTGCAGCCTCGTCTTCACGAATGGTTACCGGCGAATTGATGCTTAGTTTCAGTACGCATGATTTTTCACATAATGCCGGACATATGCGACCGGTAAACTCAGGGAAGTCATTTGTACGGCTGAGAATTTCATATGCTTCACGCCATTTCCCATTGCTTAAAGCTTCCTGAAATTCGGGCGAACGATTACCAAGCGGACATGCCCAATGGCAAAAAGGAACTCCGCAGTCCATGCATCGTGATGCTTGCAGTTTGCGTTCGCTGGTGTTTAATGTTTGTTCTACTTCACCAAAATCAGAGATACGTTCATGAACAGGACGGTATCCGGCCTCTTGTCGGGGTATATATAGAAACGCTTTAGGATTTCCCATAATAATAATACTTTAGTTGTTTAAGCTTTAATAATCTCTCTGTACTTCAGCTATTTTTTGCTGGAGTTTCTTCATTTGCTCTTCTGCAAGCACTCTTTTATACTCTATAGGAGTAACCTGGATGAATTCGTCTACATGTTGTTGCCAATTGTCCAGTAAAGTTCGTGCCAGCTTGGAACCTGTATATTTCCAGTGTCGTTCTATGAGGTCATGTAGTTCTTTTCTGGATGCAGAGTCCTCAAGCAGGCTCAGTTCTACCATTTCCATATTACAGAAATAGTCAAATGTGTGTTCACGATCCCATACATAGGCTATACCTCCACTCATACCAGCGGCAAAGTTGCGTCCTGTGTGCCCTAGTACTACAACTCTTCCTCCGGTCATATATTCGCAGCAATGGTCACCTGCACCTTCTACTACAGCGATGGCTCCAGAGTTTCTTACAGCAAAACGTTCACCCACGCATCCGTTAATATAGAGTTCTCCGGTAGTCGCTCCATACATCAGTGTATTTCCGGCAATTGTATTTTTGGAGGCGTCAAAGCATGACCCCATTGGCGGGAGGACTGCGATACGTCCTCCACTCAGTCCCTTGCCTACATAGTCATTAGCCTCACCTTCGAGTCGGAAGCTGATGCCTTTTGTAAGAAACGCTCCAAAGCTCTGTCCGGCAGAACCTTTGAATTTTATATTAATAGTATTATCAGGCAATCCTTTCTGTCCGTATCTGGCTGCTACTTCTCCTGAAAGCATACAGCCTACTGAGCGATCGGTATTAGCTATGGTATATTCGAGCTCTATCTGTTTGCCTTTTTCCAAAGCTTCATGGGCTGCAGCTATGATTGATTTGTCTTTTACTTCTGTAAGGTCAAAGAGATGTTTACCGGTATAATGGATATCAGTACCATTATCAACCTTGTGAAGTATGCGTGTAAAATCCAATTTCCGGATTTTGTCAGAATCGTTGCCTTTTACGATTTCTATCAAATCTGTCCGTCCGATAATATCTTTCAGATGAGTAAATCCCATTTCCGCAAGATATTCACGTACTTCCTGAGCCAGAAATTCGAAATAGTTTATCAGGTATTGATAATGTCCCCTGAAATGTTCACGAAGCTTTTCATCTTGTGTTGCAACTCCCACCGGACATAAGTTGGTATGGCATTTTCGCATCATAACACATCCAAGCACAATTAGCGCGGCTGTACCGAAAGCATATTCATCAGCTCCCAATAAGGCCATGCTGATTATATCGTGTCCGGTTTTTAACTGTCCGTCTGTTTGCAGACGAACTTGTCCGCGAAGGCCGTTCATTACCAGTGTCTGTTGTGTTTCACTCAGTCCTATTTCAGGAGGGATTCCGGCATATCTCATGGATGATGCGGGCGAAGCTCCTGTTCCTCCTTCGGCTCCGGATATTACTATCAGATCGGCTTTGGCTTTTGCTACACCGGCTGCGATTGTACCTACTCCGCTCTCAGCAACCAGTTTGACACTGATAGAAGCACGAGGGTTTACATTTCTCAAGTCGAAGATCAGTTGAGCCAGATCTTCAATGCTGTAAATGTCATGATGGGGTGGAGGCGAGATTAATGAAATTCCCGGGATGGAATGACGAGTACGTGCAATCACTTCATTTACCTTAAATCCTGGAAGTTGTCCACCTTCTCCCGGTTTTGCTCCCTGAGCAACTTTGATTTGTATTTCTTCTGCATTGACCAGATATTCGGTAGTTACTCCGAATCTTCCCGAAGCTATCTGTTTGGTCTTGCTGCATAAGCTGATATCTCTGTTTCCTTTTTCTACATGATAGACTGCTTTAAAGCGTTCGCTGTCTTCACCTCCTTCGCCAGTATTGCTTCGTGCTCCCAGTCTGTTCATGGCCAGCGCCATGGCTTCATGAGCCTCTTTGCTGATAGCTCCGAATGACATAGCTCCAGTAACAAAGTGTTTTACGATATCTTCTACAGCCTCTACAGTGTTGATATCTATCGGATTACTGCGGAAACGGAAAAAGTCGCGTAAGAATACGGGTGATGACTTTTCGTTTGCTTTCTGAGTGAATTCTTTAAATTTCTTGTAGCTGCCGGTACGTGTAGCCAGTTGCAGCAGGCTGATGGTCTCCGGATTCCATGCATGCATTTCTCCATCTTTCCGGAAAGAGAAGAGTCCGATATGATCAAGCATAGATTCTGCCTCATCATCACTGATAGTGAATGCTGATTTATGGAATCTGAGATAATCATTTGCTATTTCTTTCAAGCCGGAACCTCCAATAGTTGAGAAATCTGTACCGAAGTACCGGTTCATGATTTCACTGTTCAGACCTACAGCTTCAAAAAGTTTTGCTCCCCGGTATGAACGTATGGTGCTGATACCCATTTTGCTCATTACTTTATATAATCCTTTGCACAGAGCTTTGATGTAGTTCTTTTCGGCAGTATGATAGTCAAGCTGAACTTCTCCTTTCTTTACAAGTTGATCGATTACGGCAAAAGCCATGTATGGGCATAGCGCACTGGCACCATATCCCAGCAATAAGGCTGCATGCATCACTTCGCGCGCTTCTCCACTTTCTACTATCAGAGCAGTCTGCACACGTTTTTGTACAGATATCAGATGATGGTGCACAGCGCTTACTGCCAGCAAGGAAGGTACAGGTGCATGATGGACATCTGTGTCACGGTCGGAAAGAATAATATAATTAACTCCGGCATCAACAGCCTCTTCAGCTTTCTTGCAAAGATTATCTATAGCTGTCCGCAATCCTTCTTCTCCTGCCGCAATATCAAAAATCATTTTCAGTTTTACGGTGCTGAATCCCTTATATCTGATATTGCACAATATATCAAGTTGTGTATTTGTCAGTATGGGGTGGGGAAGGCGCACCATTTTGCAGTGTGAGGCGTCAGGTGTAAGTATATGTTTACCTACAGCACCGATATATTCGGTGAGCGACATGACCAATTCTTCACGTATAGGGTCTATGGCCGGATTGGTGACCTGTGCAAACTGCTGTCGGAAATAGTTGAATAATATTTGCGGTTTCTCCGATAATACGGCAAGTGGAGTATCATTTCCCATTGATGCAGTAGGTTCAGCTCCGTTTTTGCACATTGGAGTAATGGTTCTTTCAATATCTTCTCTGCTGAATCCGAAAGTTCGCAGGTATCTGCCCGTGTCTTTTACAGTATTCTCAATTTTACGTCCACTGCGGAGTGTATCCAATTCAATCCGGTTAGCCGAAAGCCACTCCTTATATGGCAGAGCCGAGGCCAGGCTTTCTTTGATTTCCTTGTCATAATATATTTTACCTTCCTGAGTATCTACCAGAAGAATCTTTCCTGGTTGCAAACGTCCTTTGGCTTCAATTTCATCAGGATTGAAACTGATTGTTCCGGTTTCACTAGCCACTACCATTGTACCGTTTTTGGTTACAAGCCAGCGTGCCGGACGTAGGCCGTTACGGTCGAGCATACCTCCAGCATATCGGCCGTCGCTGAAAAGCAACGCTGCAGGGCCGTCCCATGGTTCCATTAAGATAGAATGATATTCATAAAAAGCTTTCAGAGTGGAGCTGATGGGATTTTTGTCGTTTGTAGATTCCGGTACCATCATAGCTAATGCGTGCGGTAGGCTTAATCCGGACATAACAAAAAATTCAAGAACATTGTCCATGGATGCGCTGTCGCTCATATCCGGCTGTACAATGGGCCGTATTTGCGATATGTTTCCCAATGTTTCAGACGACAAAACACTTTCTCTTGCTTCCATCCAGGCACGGTTACCGCGAATGGTATTGATTTCTCCGTTGTGAGCCATCATTCGGAAAGGTTGGGCGAGGCTCCATGTAGGGAATGTGTTGGTGCTGAAGCGTGAATGTACCAAAGCCAATGCGCTGGTAAAATAAGGTTGTGTAAGATCTACATAATATTCACGTAGTTGAGTAGACGTCAGCATTCCTTTATAAACCATATTCTTGCTCGAAAGAGATACGATGTAGAAATCTTTACATTCTATTTTATTTTCAATTTTCTTTCGGGTTATGTATAGCTTCTTTTCAAGATTTGGCTCGTCTGCTTCGGCTGTAATAAAAATCTGTTTTATATCAGGTTCTGATGTTTGGGCATCTTTTCCCAATACATTGGAGTTGACAGGTACGCTTCTCACGTGCATCAGTGTCATACCTTCCTTTTCGATTTCTTCTATCATTATGCTCATGATAGTTTGTTGAATATCTTTGTCTTTAGGCATAAACACGAGTCCGGTACCATATTTTCCTTTTTCAGGAACAGGGATACCTTGAAGAAGAATGAACTCATGTGGTATCTGAATCATAATACCTGCTCCATCACCTGTTTTACTGTCTGCTCCTTCTGCGCCACGATGTTTCATGTTTTCCAGTACTTTAAGTGCTGAATCAATCAAATCGTGTGATTTTGTACCGTGCAGATTTACTATCATACCTACACCACAGGCATCATGTTCATTTGCCGGTGTATATAGACCGGCTTGATGTCTTGAAAGGATGTCTTCTGATAAAATGTAACCTTTTTCTCTCATTTAGCTTTCTTTTTCGTTGTTGTTTATATATTACAGTTTCGTATTATCTGCAAATATATAAATATGCTTTCAATAAAGCAATCTAAATAAAAAGAAGGCATATTAATTTTTTTTCTACGCGTTGATAAGTTTGTATTTATTATGTTTTTATTTTATTTTGTAATTAATTGTAAGGGATTGCTGGTTAATTGTTTTAGAATGTAATTTTAGCGTAAAAGGATTTAATCCATGATTATTCTGTGCTGACTGTTCAATGTTTTTATATTATATATAGGTGCATTTGTATTTTGCAAAGTATTGGGAAAAATGCTATTTGATATGCTCACGTATTTTGGTGAGATATCTTTTCATTCCATCAGCATCTTTATGGCATATGATTGTAAGCAGTTCGTTCAGTTCTCTGCGTATGTTTTCCACTTGGGCCGGAGTACGCGGATTGAATAATATTTCCTGCAGAAGATAGTCGTCTTCACTCAGAACTCCCCGTGCAATAGCCATGTGACGCTTGAATGTTGTTCCCGGTGCATCCTGGTGTTTCATGATAGCGGCAAAAACAAAAGTAGAAACGAACGGGATGGACAGTGAATAGGCTACCGTTTCATCGTGCTCTTCGAATGTGTATTCAAAGATATTCAGTTTCAGAGAACTGTAGAGGTCTTTGAAGAATATGCGCCCCATATGGTCTCCCTCGGTAATGATAATGGCATTTTCGTTACTTAGGTTGCTGAAGCTGGCAAATGTGGGTCCAAACATGGGGTGAGTAGACACATATCTGAAACCGCTCTGCTCGTAAAATTCCTTTAAGCCTGTTTTTACGGATGCTATATCACTCAATATACATTCTTTGGGAAGAACGGGAATTACTTGTTTGAAAGCATCGATGGTATATTTTACCGTTGCCGCATTAATTACGAGTTCAGGCTTGAAGGCTTTGATTTCTTCCAGTGTAGTGAAACGATAAGTGTTGTATATAAAACGCATTCGTTTGGGGTCGACGTCAATTACTGCTGTTTCGTGCTGAAAACTTAACAAATCGGTAAAGAATGAGCCCATTTTTCCGGCTCCGAGTATTAGTATTCTCATGTTTGAAATAGGGTTTTAGGATAGTTGTTTTATACTTCGGAAAAAGCACGTGTCCTTTTTTGAAAACGACCCGATGATTTTTCTTTTTGTCGAGATGTTTTTGGAAATTGCCGATATAAATCCTCCTCTTCATAAGTTATAAATTTATTTTTCAAGGCTATAAAAATAAAATTAATAACTTATGAAAAATCAGGTGTAAGGCTATGGTTTCCTTATTTGTTGATGATTTCCATTTGTTGGCGTACAGACTCCTCGTGTATGGCTTCGAATATGATTTTTATGAATTCAGCACTCATTCCGCAAAGTTCGGCCTGTGCACCCCGTTTTTCCAGAATTTCATTATAACGTCCGGTCTGCAAAATGGTCATGCCGTGTTCTTTTTTGAACGTTCCTATTTCGCGTGATATCCGCATGCGTTTTGCAAGAATATCAATCAGGCTGTTGTCACATTCGTCTATCTGGCTGCGTAGTTCATTCAGATTCTCAGTAGTTTGCTTTTCCTTGCGGATAACCAGCAAATTGAGTATGTATGCCAATACGTCAGGGGTAATTTGCTGCGACGCATCGCTCCATGCCTTGTCCGGATTGCAGTGCGATTCAACAATCAGTCCGTCAAATCCAAGATCCATAGCCTGCTGGCACAATGGAGCAATCAGTTCACGTTTTCCTCCGATATGACTGGGGTCACACAGAATAGGCAGTTCCGGAATACGTCGGCGCAGTTCGATGGGAATGTGCCATTGCGGAAGATTGCGGTATATTTTTTTATCGTATGAAGAGAATCCCCGGTGTATGGCAGCCAGGCGTTTAATTCCGGCATTGTTGAGGCGTTCCATACCGCCAATCCACAGCTCAAGGTCCGGATTAACGGGGTTCTTTACCAAAACAGGAATATCTACCCCTTGCAGTGCATCTGCGATTTCCTGCATGGCAAACGGATTTGCACATGTGCGTGCTCCAATCCACAAAAGGTCCATTCCGGCTTTGAGTGCACTTTCCACGTGCTTGCTTGTAGCAACTTCAGTTGTTACATACATGCCTGTTTCCTTTTTGACTTCCTGCAACCATTGGAGCCCGGTTTCGCCAATACCTTCAAATCCTCCTGGTTTTGTACGTGGCTTCCATATGCCTGCACGAAATATTTTAATACCTTTTTTTGACAGTTGCATGGCAGTTTCCATAACCTGTTCTTCGGTCTCGGCACTGCATGGGCCGGCTATGACGACGGGGCGTTTGGTTTCTATGCCCGGTAATAATATTGATTCAAGTTCCATACGAGTTAGTGTTTAATTGTGTGCTTTGTATTTCAGTTTCTGTATCTTTCTTTAAATCATAATTCTTTTAATTCTGTTCAGAGCTTCAGCAAGTTTTTCTTCTTTGGCGCAGAGTGAAATGCGTATATACCGTTCGCCGTTGCTTCCGAAAATGAATCCGGGAGTGATAAACACTTTGGCTTCATGAAGTACCTTTTCGGTCAGTTCTTCCACGTTGGAATAAGTATCGGGGATTCTTCCCCAAAGGAACATTCCAACTTGTGCCGGATTGAATGTACATCCCAGTGTCTGCATAATTTCTTCCGCGTATTTTCTGCGGTTGCGGTATAGCGTACGATTCATTTCCTCATGCCATCTTTCTGAATTCTGATAAGCTTGTGCCGCAGCAAGTTGCAAGGGCCTGAATGTGCCGGAGTCAATGTTGCTCTTTACTTTCAGTATCCATTGTATAAAGCGTGCGTTGGTTGCTATCATTCCCACGCGCCATCCCGGCATATTATGGCTTTTACTCATGGAATTGAATTCGATGCAACATTCTTTAGCGCCTTTTACATTGAGGATGCTTAGCGGCTTTTCGTTCAGAATGAAGCTGTAAGGATTGTCATTGACGATGACAATGTTATGGCGTCGTGCAAAGTCTACGAGCTTTTCATACAGTTCCATGCTTGCATTTGCTCCGGTGGGCATGTTGGGATAATTGGTCCACATCAGCCGTACGCGGCTCAAATCCATTTTTTCAAGCTGTTCAAAATCGGGTTGCCAGTTATTGTCCTCCCGCAAATTGTAATTTACGATTTCAGTCCCCAGCAGTTTGCTCAGTGATGTGTAGGTAGGATATCCCGGATTGGGTACCAGTACCTGTTCTCCCGGGTTTACGAAAGCCAGTGTCACATGAAGTATCCCTTCTTTTGAACCTATCAGTGGCTGTATTTCCGTATTCGGGTCAAGGTCTACATTGTATGAGCGTTTATACCAGTCGGCCATTGCTTTTCGTAGTTCGGGGATACCTATTGTAGGCTGGTATCCGTGTACATCCGGTTTCTGGGCCGATTCGCATAAAACCTGTATTGTTTCCTCGGAAGGAGGCATGTCCGGGCTTCCTATGCCCAGACTTATTACATCCATTCCTTCGGCATTCATTTTTGCTATTTCCTTTAGTTTTCTCGAAAAGTAGTATTCGTTTACTGTATTCAGTCGTTGTGCGGGCTGGATATCATAAGTGTGATTTTCCTTCTCCATATTCTCCTAATATTTCTAATTCTTTTGTCAGTGGGGTGATGGCATCAATAGATTGTTTGTATCTTAAATAGTCATTGAATGTGATATCTACATAGAACAAATATTCCCATTCACGTCCGATAATCGGTAATGACTGTATTTTGGTCAGGTTAATGTTATAGTATGAAAAAATGGACAATACTTGTGACAGGCTACCTTCGCTGTGCGGTAATGAAAAGACGATTGTTGATTTGTTGATTGTAGCTCTGTCTCTCAATTCATCAGCTTTCCAACGGTCGGAAATGACAAGGAAGCGTGTGAAGTTGTGCTTGTTTGTCTCTATTCCTTCTTCAAGTACTTTCATATTGTAGAGTGGAGCTACCGCTTTTGCGCATATGGCTGCATGACCTTTCAGATGCTCTCTGCTTATCATTTCCGCACTACCTGCGGTATCTTCGGCTTCTACTATTTTTATATGCGGATGTTGTTGAAGGAACTCACGGCATTGTGCCAGGGCTACGGGGTGGGAGTTGATTTCTTTAATATCGTCCCATCCTTCTTCCGGAAGGCACAGCAAACTGTGTGAAATACGCAATTTATGTTCACCTACGATTGTTGTATGACTTTCACGCAACAAATCATAGTTTTGTAGCAGGCTGCCGGCAATTGTATTTTCTATGGCAACGATAGCTATAACGGAGCTGTCTTTCTTTATCTGTTCGAATACATTGGCAAATGTAGAGCAACAAATCAGTTCTATTTCTTCACCTTTAAAATATTGCTGGGCTGTAACATCGTGATAGGAGCCTTTTATTCCTTGAATTGCGATTTTTTTCATACGTTCTTTATTTTAGGTTTTACAATAAAAAAATCCCGTTTCGTAATGAAGCGGGATTTTCAATATGTTATTAAATAATCTGTTTTTAATGTTTTACTTATACATATACGACTGCCCGCTTTACTTTGTTGCTAAAGTAAAAGTAAAAGAAGAAGTAAAAATATGTATTGTATAAGTGTCTCATTGATTTGTTTTTTGTTCTTGTTGTCGACAAATGTAGCGCTTTTATTTCAATATCCAATAAAAAGCTATATTTTTTTTCGAGAAAACTCAAGTTTATTATTACCCCAGCGGATTCACCTTATTATATAGAGAATCAAAGTTGTTGAATGTTCCGTTGATGCTGTTTTTTTCTTCCGGATTCAGTTCCATGGCCTTCTTGACATCTTCAATCGAGCCGTTCTTGTCACCGGTTTCCAATTTGATTTTTCCGCGTAATTGGTATAGTGCAGCCGTTTCCGTATTTTCAAGGGCTTCGTTTACTTGTTCAAGTGCTTTTTCCCAGTCTTGCTTGTTGATGAAAAGCAGTGCCGCCTGTATATATGCCTGTTCATTAAAGGGATTGAGCTCTATAACCTGATTATATAGGCGGATGGCATTTTCTTCGTTACCCTTCTGCATTTCAATGTTTCCGGCAATTAGCAGAGCTTCCTCATTTTCCGGATCTTGCTCCAGCAATGTATCAATGTCAGCTTTGGCTTCATTCATTTGTCGCAGTTCAAGGAGTACTTTGCTGCGCATGAGATACGCTTCTGTAAACTTGTCGTTTTTGCCGATAGCCTGTGTCAGGGTTGCAATTGTATTGATGACGTCTCCCTGTTTCTGGTAAGCCTGAGCCTGTGTGTAGTAGCAATTTTCGTTTTCCGGATTCAGTCTGGTGGCTTGTTGTGCGGCAATTAGCATGTCGTCATATTTTTCACACATATAATAAATATGGGCGAGGTTTATGAAGTTCTCGTATTTGTCAGAATATACTTCTGTAGCCTGTTTGGCAACTTCTGTGGCCAGTTCCAGATTATTAAGCTGTATGGAGTTGTTTATCAGCAGTCTCATAACTTCCATATCCGGTTGTATGTTGAGAGCTTCTTTAAAACATTTTTCAGCATATGCCCATTTTCGTATGTTTTGGGCACGTATCCCGTCGTATTTTAATATGTCAAAATTCTTTTTGTTGTTTTTTTCGGTATCTTCTTCTTGTGTGGCATTATTGGCCGAAAAAAGATTTTTCAAAAATTTAATCATGGCATTCAAATAATTATGTTGTTATTTTATAGCAAAGATAAATGTTTTTGTTGTAAAAGTACCGGTTAATCCTTGTTTTCCTTATGTACGGATATCATTCCATCACAGACAGTGATTTCTTCTTCATGAATAAGGAATGACAGCACTTCGCGCAATTTGTCTTTTTCTACGTTAAGAGTCGACAGGATACTGGCGGGCTGTTTGTCTTTATATGAACCTACAAGTTCTATGATTTGCTTTCTGATATTTTCAAACTCGCCTGTTTTTACTCCTGACTGATGCCGGCGAAGACATACATCACATTTTTCGCAGTTTTGCATGCTGTTTTCTCCGAAATATTTCAGAAGCATTCTGTTGCGGCACCGGCTTTCGGATGTGGCATACTCAATCATAGCCTTGATGCGGTGCGTATAACTTTCTTTTCGCTGCTCGTATACGCTCTGTGGTATGACCAGTCTGTCTGTTTCTTCCCGTTTTTGGGTGAAGCGGATATACGGTGTCTTCTTACCCGGTATATAGTGAATGATGTTCTTTCTTGACAGATATATGAGGCTTTTATATACTTCCTGTCGGGTTAGATTGTTTTGACGGCCCAGCATGCTTTCGTCAATGTAAGCATAGTCTGAGAATAACCCTGTGTAATTACGCAGAATTGTTTGAATGAGCTGTTCGGTTGATGCGTCCTGTTCGTGTATCTTATATAATTCGTCACGTCTGACTGTAAAAATCAGGCGTGATTTACTTTCCTGTTCGTCAATATATTCAATATATCCGCACCGGGTGAGAATGCGTAGTGCACTGTCTGCCTGTACCGGAAAGTGTTTAAAGCGTTGGCAGAACTCATCAAGATTGAATTCATAAATGCAGTCAAATCCGTCGCCGATGGCCATCTGGTAATAGTAGCAGACGTGTTCGTATACTTTCCGGATATATTCCTTTTCGGGGAAAGTATCTGATATGCGTTTGTTGAGAATGCTTTTATCGTGCGGACTGTACAATAATACGGCATATGCTTTCTGTCCGTCTCTTCCGGCTCGTCCTGCTTCCTGAAAATAAGCCTCGGGAGAATCGGGCATATCCATATGAATTACAATACGTACATCGGGTTTGTCTATTCCCATACCGAAAGCATTGGTGGCAACCATGACTCTGGATTCATCTTTCTGCCATTTTTCCTGCCTTAGATCTTTTTCATCGTTTGAAAGGCCGGCGTGATAGAATTCTGCACTGATGTTGTTCTTGTATAACAGTTGGGCGATTTCTTTTGTTCCCTTACGGTTTCGGGTATACACGATGGCAGAGCCGGACATATGGGTAAGTATGTGCAGCAGTTCTTTGTTCTTGTCTTCAGTATTTCGTACTATATAAGCCAGATTCTTGCGCTCGAAGCTCATTTTGAAGACGTTCTCTTTCTTGAAATTCAGTTGCAGCTGAATATCTTTTACCACTTCGGGAGTGGCCGTTGCGGTTAATGCCAGAACAGGAGCATCTGGCAGCAATTTTCTGATTTGGTTTATTTTCAGATATGCCGGACGGAAATCATATCCCCATTGTGATATGCAGTGAGATTCATCTACCGTGATGAAACTGATTTTCATCTTTCTCAGTTTGGTCTGAAATATTTCAGTGCCAAGACGTTCGGGGGATATGTAGAGAAATTTGTAATCACCGAAAATGCAATTCTCCAGAGCCGTAATAATTTCTTCACGGGTCATACCGGAATATACGGCTATAGCCTTAATGCCTCGTGAGCGCAGGTTGCTTACCTGATCTTTCATTAATGCAATCAGAGGGGTTATGACCAGACATAGCCCCTCTGTTGCCATGGCGGGGACCTGGAAAGTAATGGATTTTCCTCCGCCTGTGGGCATCAGCCCCAATGTATCTTGTCCGTTACCGATACTGTTGATGATGTCTTCCTGAATGCCTCGGAATGAATTATATCCCCAATATTTTTGAAGTATGGATTTATAATCTTTCATGAATTGCATTCTGTTGGACGTATATCTTCTATCTGAAGTTGCACTTCACCACGTTTGTGGGTATTCTCTTCAATGGTATAACAAATGTCGAAAGAGCGTTTGGTCTTGATGTAACGTGCCTGTGAGCTTTGTCCAAATGCAATGCCGTTCATTACGTTGTGCGACTTGTTGTCTACCAGTTCCAGTTTTATATGTTCCTGTTCGCGTCCTACTACTTTGCTTGTTCCGTAATCATACACATGGTTTGTGCAGAAGATGGGTTTGTGATTGTCCGGACCGAAAGGATTGAAATTTTTCAGATCATTGAAGAATTTGTGAGTTATGTCCTGAAAGTCTATTTTGGCATCGATATTGATAATGGCATGTGTCTGTTCCGGCAAAATATGTTCGGAGACAAATTTTTCAAAGCGTTCGGTAAACTTCGCTACGTTTTCGACTTTCATTGAAAGTCCGGCAGCGTATGTATGACCGCCAAAGTTTTCGAGCAAGTCACGGCAATATTCAATGGCTTTATACACATCAAATCCTGATACGGAACGGGCCGAACCGGTTGCCATATCATTGGTGCGTGTAAGAACTACGGCCGGCCGATAATAGATTTCGGTCAGACGAGATGCTACGATACCAATAACTCCCTTGTGCCAGTCTTCGTTGAAAAGTACGATGGAACGGCGCTGTGAAAGGTCTTCCAGCTTGTCAACAATCTTGTTGGCCTCTTCCGTCATATTCTTGTCGAGGTCTTTTCTGGTCTCGTTGTATTGGTTTATCTGATTACTTTTAGCCAATGCACTGTGAAGGTCCTTTTCGATGAGCAGATCTACAGCTTCTTTTCCATTCTGTATACGTCCGGAGGCATTGATTCGGGGGCCGATTTTGAATACGATGTCGCTTATGGTGATTTCCTTTTCAGAAAGTCCGCATACATCAATAATAGCTTTTAATCCGATACTGGGATTTGAATTGATTTGTTTCAGTCCGTAATATGCCAACACACGGTTTTCACCCATGATTGGAACAATATCGGATGCAATGCTTACAGCTACTAAATCAAGTAAGGGCCATAGTATGTTATAGCCAATGCCATTATTTTGTGCGAAAGCCTGCATGAATTTGAAGCCCACTCCGCATCCTGACAGGTGAGGGTAGGGGTAGGTAGCATCCAACCGTTTGGGATTGAGAATGGCAACAGCGGGAGGAAGTACATCATCTGGCACGTGGTGGTCACAGATAATAAAGTCAATGTCCTTTTCTTTGGCGTAAGCTATTTCTTTTACAGCTTTGATGCCACAGTCGAGAACAATGATGAGTTTTACTCCCGTTTCATAGGCATAATCTATTCCTTTGACAGATACTCCGTAACCTTCCTCATAGCGGTCTGGAATGTAGTAGTCAATATTGGAATAGAACTGTTGCAAGAACTTATAGACGAGAGCAACGGCAGTTGTCCCGTCAACATCATAATCTCCGTATATCAACACGCGTTCTTTCTTTCCCATTGCAATATTTAAACGTTCCACAGCAAGGTCCATATCCTTCATAAGAAATGGGTTGTGCAGCTCGTTCAATTGCGGATGAAAGAACTTTCTGGCTTCAGAAACAGATGTAATACCTCTTTCTATAAGAAGTTTACAAAGAATAGGACTAATTCCTAACTCTTTTGAGAAAGATTTAGCCGCCTCTGTCTGTTCGTGTGTCGGAGCTTGGTAATTCCATTTGTATCGCATTATATATTGTTTTTTTCTTTTTCTGTTAGTGTTCAGGCTTGTACCTTTCATATTCCGTTTAAAGTAACAGCCTGATATTTGCAGATATGATACCGTTTGGTGAAAACTTCTTTCAATAAAAGAGAATACATGTCTGCATTCAATTGGTAAAGTTAAGAAAAAGAAATAAAAAAGCGCGTTGATTCTATATATATTTAACAGAACCAACGCGCTTTTATTATCAGGATGTATGGGAATTATTTAATACCCAATTTCTTTGCGATTTCTTTAGGAAGTGCTTTTTTGTTAACTACAATATTCATTGTTTTGTAGCGGGCATAAGCTTTAGATGCATACCAGATACCTTTGTATTCACCTGTAATACCCCAAGAATTCTTAACCATGTAGTATTCTGTACCGTTCTGGTCTTTTGCAATACCATAAATCAACATACCGTGGTCATCAGTAGTTTCCCAGTTGTCATATGCAACCTGGCGTTCTTCTTGAGTACACCATTTTTGAGGTTGCGGAGTGTTAGAGAATTGCGGAGTATTTTTCAGTTTAAGCCATTTAGCCATATCAGAACCTTTCAGGTCTTGAGCCTTTTGCATATCAGGATAAGTTGCAATACCGAAACGTGAGAAACCTGATTCACTTACATCGGCACCCCATGCAATGGTATAACCGTTGTTGATAGCATTGTCAAATACTTCCATTAACTCATCAATAGGAAGGTTGTATGATTGGCTCCATCTCCAGTTGTCTTGGATTTCAAGAACAAATGGTTTGTAGAAAGGATGATGTGTATATGAAGTCAATGAGATATAATCGTCAGGATTCAATCCCAATGATTCATAGAATGATTGCGGAGTATATTCTTTTCCTTTGTATTCGAACTTTTCAGGACGTACACCAAGGTAAGCATCGTAAATACCGGTCAATCCTTTTTTCCATACCGGAGTATTGTCTGGAGCTACTTGCAGACTGCTGTGTCCACCTTTTGCAATAGCAGCAACGTATGCTTCTGTAACTGCAGAAAGCTCGTTGTGGTTAGAAAGGGTATCACCGTACATTACTCCCGGACGCATTAATTCTTCAGGAATCAATCCATAACGTTGCATTCCGTAAAGAACGTCGTAGAAAGAACCTCCTTGTGAGAATGATACGTCTCCGTGTGTACGAACGGTAGCATCAGCACGGTCCATATAAGTATTGTATACTGTATACATTTCTGAGAAATCATATTCTCCTTTTCCCATGCGGAGAAGTTCTGATTCAATAAAAGACAAACCAGAATAGCACCAGCATGTTCCTGCGCGGCTTTGATTTTTAACTGAAGTGATAGGATTCTCTTTCACTGTAGTGAAAATGTATCCTTCTTTCTCTTTCTTTTCTCCTTCCTGTGCAACAATAGAGCTTGCGCATACTAAGCCTAAGGCTGCGAACAATAAAGCTTTTTTCATGTTTTGGTTTTAAGTTTTGAGGATTAATAAATTATTTATTCATTCATTATATTTTCAACTTCTTCTACTGTAAGCGGAATACGTTTTTTGCCTAGGAAGCGTGAGCCGTCGGTAGTAATTAATACATCGTCTTCCAAACGGATACCTCCAAAGTCTTTATATTTTTCAATTACAGGATAGTTCAAGAAGTCGGTAAACTTATTCTCGGATTTCCATTTATCAATAAGTGCAGGGATAAAATAGCATCCCGGTTCGTCGGTAATTACGAATCCTTCTTGGAGTCTTCTTCCCATGCGGAGAGAACCTAATCCGAACTGTTCGGAAGGACGTGTCTCGTCATCGTATCCTACATATACTTGTCCTAATCCTTCCATGTCATGTACATCCATTCCCATCATATGTCCCAGACCGTGAGGCATAAACAATGCGTGTGCTCCAGCAGCAACAGCTTCGTCAATATTACCTTTCATCAATCCAAGGTCTTTTAATCCTTGTGCCAGAACTTTACAAACGTTGATATGTACTTCTTTCCAGGTTTGTCCCGGACGGGCAAAATCAATCGCATGGTCATGGCAGGCTACTACAATATTATAGATATCCTTTTGGCGACTGGTGAACCGTCCGCCTACAGGAACTGTTCTGGTAAAATCTGAGCAATAGTTGTTGTTTGTTTCTGCGCCGGCATCCGTAAGCATCAGTTTGCCCGCCTCAAGAATGTTGCCATGATAATGATTATGAAGAGTCTCTCCGTTTTGAGACAAAATAGTTGCGAATGAAGTCATGCTTCCGTAAGAAGCTGCTATGCCGTCAATCACTCCGGCAATGTACTGTTCTTTAACTCCGGGCTTGCACAAGCGCATAGCTGTGGTATGCATTTCATAACCTATGTCACAAGCACGTTCTATTTCTTCAATTTCACATGGTTCTTTTACAGAACGCAAGTCAACTACAGCTTTTATCAGTTCGACGGATACGTGCTCCTTGAGTTGGGCAACACGGATACCAAGTAAATCTTCCAACCATAACATGATATCATAACGGTATTGTGGAAGGAAATGGATTTTGCGTCCCTGTCTTAATGCTGCAGATATAATGTTTTTGACTTCGGATAAAGGTGCGCTGTTTCTTACGCTAACCTCAGCAGCCATGTCTTTTACACTTGGTTGTGGGCCCATCCAGATGATGTCGTCCATTGTCACATCATTTCCAAAAAGATAATCCTCACCGCTTTCGGTATCGATTATTCCGGCAAATCCAGGCTGATTAATACCGAAGAAGTACAAAAACGTACTGTCTTGACGGAATTTATATGTGTTGTCCGGATAATTACATGGAGATTCATTGTTGCCTGGTAGTATGACCAGACCGTTCTTAATTTTGTTACGCAGTGCATCACGGCGTTTTTTGTAATCAGCTCTAAACATAATTTATTCTTCTCTAAATATTACAAGATGTTCTGCAAAAATAGTTATTCTTATGAATAAAACTAATATATTTGCCCATATCTTTTAAGAATTTATATATGATAGTTGACAATCAGACAGGTTTGGTCTTGGAGGGAGGGGGCATGCGAGGCGTTTTTACTTGCGGCGTGCTAGATTATTTTATGGACCATAAAATAGAGTTTCCATATATAGTGAGTGTTTCGGCAGGAGCATGTAATGGGCTTTCTTATATGTCTCATCAAAGAGGTCGCGCTCGTTTCAGTAATATTGATATGATGAGGGAATATCGCTATATCGGAGTGAGGCATTTGTGGACTCAGCATAGCATACTTAATCTGGACCTGCTATATCGTCAATTCCCTGAGCGCATAAGACCTTTTGATTATGATGCCTGTTTTGCAAATCCTACTCGTTTTGAGATGGTGACTACCGATTGTCGTACAGGAGAGCCTTGCTATCTTGAGGAACGTTCTGACAGAGAACGCTTGGTGCTTATAGCCAAAGCATCAAGTAGTTTGCCGTATGTCTGTCCTAAAACATATGTAGACGGAATACCTATGCTTGATGGAGGAATTGTTGATTCTATACCGGTTTTACGTGCAGTACAGCAAGGTTACAAGAAGAATATTGTGGTTGCCACTCGTAATAAAGGATATCGTAAGAAGAATAAGGATATTAAGATACCTTCTTTCATATATAAAAGCTATCCTAAGTTGAGAGAAGTTTTGAGCCATCGGAGTGCTTCATACAATCATCAGTTAGAGATGGTTGAGAAAATGGAAGAAGAGGGAAGTGTTGTTGTTATACGTCCGCAAAAGCCTATGGTAGTGGATCGAATAGAGAAGGATGTAAAAAAACTGGCAGATTTGTAT
Organism: uncultured Phocaeicola sp.; assembly: GCA_944320885.1. Taxonomy (GTDB): domain Bacteria; phylum Bacteroidota; class Bacteroidia; order Bacteroidales; family Bacteroidaceae; genus Phocaeicola_A. Next base: position 914 of record CALUJE010000006.1, on the reverse strand, counting down.
GATGAGGGATATGCTTGTGCCGAATCAGTAATGACTAAGCTTGGTTTTTAGCTTGGCGCGGATTACTTAAATTAATATGTATTGCTGTGACAAATAAAAAAGACAGAAAAGAAAAAAATCCTTTTCTGTCTTTTTTTGCTGTTTGAGATTGTCTAAAAAAGAGTTATGCTTCTGCAGGTGCTTCTTCTGCAGCATTTTCTGCAGGTGCAGCTTCTGCTTCAGCCTTAGCTGCAGCTTCAGCAGCTTTCTTTTCTGCTACCTTCTTTGCAATTTCTTCATTTATTTTCTTTTCTGCTTCCAAACGAGCTTTAGCAGCAGCTTTCTTCTCTTCTTCTTGTTTTGCTTTCAATGCAGCCAAACCGTTTTGTTTGTCAGCTTTCCAAGCATCAAATTTAACTTTAGCTGTAGCTTCGTCAAAAGCACCTTTCTTAACACCACCCAACAAATGTTTCATCATGTAAACACCTTCTTTAGAAAGAATGTTACGTACGGTGTCTGTAGGTTGTGCTCCGCAGTTAACCCAGTACAAAGCACGATCAAAATTCAAATCTACTGTGGCAGGATTGGTATTTGGGTTATAAGTACCAATTTTTTCAGTAAATCGACCATCACGTGGAGCTCTTACGTCTGCAATAACGATTGAATAGAACGCATATCCTTTGCGTCCGTTTCTTTGCAATCTGATTCTAGTTGCCATTTTTTAAAATAGTTTTTATAATTAGAAATTGATTTGAATAAGCTAATAACTCGTATTAGCGGCTGCAAAGATACAACTTTTTATGATATAGACAATATAAATTCAGGTTATTTGTTTAATTCTCTGAGCCATTTTTCAAGCGGCAGAGTCAACCAGCAAGTGCAACATTAGGAAATATTTTTGAAGAAACATTCAGCGGAGGTATGAAAATTGAGTT
>CALUJE010000005.1 GCA_944320885.1 uncultured Phocaeicola sp. | reverse complement strand
GAAAGTCTTACTAAGCAACGTGATGAACTTCTACCGCTTTTAATGAACGGTCAAGTGTCGGTAAATTCTGATTTATCTGTTCATTAAGGCGAATTTTGCAATCTAAATTCAAGAAAAATGTGCCAATGTTTTCCTCTGAACACGAAAATATTGGCACTTCATATCTTAGAATTTGTTCTTTGTCTCCGCGAGGCATCTTGCTTCCTTTTGTACCTTGCATTACATAGTCAAAAAAGGAATCTTGAAGAAGTATAGCATAAAGAAAATTTGGTAAATGACCATCTTTCGCTCTGAGGACCAGCACATCAGGGGATGCTCCACCATCAATATCTGCGAACCAAACCTTTTTAAGGTAAGGTCTGATATTAGCTATTAACACATCGCCACGCTGATAACGAATAAGACTACAAGGTTGTGGCGGAAGATTAGCTGCAATCTCCCGTCCTTTTTTGTTCTGCAAAATACAATCAGTCGTAACATATTCTGCCAAAGATATATCATTACTGCTGATTTTATCTGTTACATAATATGCAATAGAAGATAATTTGGCCATTTACATTCATTTTGAATGCAAAGTTACATTTTTTAGGCAGAAAAACATTATCTATCCTAAATACTTCTTATGAGCCAACTTAACGTTATTTTGATTCACAATAGCATAGTGAAGCGTGGTATCAATGCGCACATGCCCCAGCAGACGTTGCACTTGTTCAATAGGCATACCCTTATCGATAGCCATCGTCGCAAGAGTGCGCCGAAACTTATGAGGGTGAACTTTGGGCATAGAAAGGGATTGTCCCAATTTCCTAATTCGTACTTCCACACCGCTGATTGTAAGGCGTGTGTAGGGCGAATATAAGGAAACAAATAAGGCTGGATTGTCATCTGTACGTTCATCAAGGTATTGTTGCAAATGCAATTTCGTCCGAGCATTGAAATATACTATACGCTCCTTGTTCCCTTTTCCGAACACCACACATTGCCGTTCGTGGAAGTCTATATCTGCTCGGTTTAGCTTTACCAATTCGCCTACACGTATGCCTGTGGACGAAAGAATATCTATAAGGGCGAGGTCTCTTTTATTGGTACAACTGTCCCGTAATAGTTCTAACTGTTCGTCTGAAATCACCTCTTTCACGAGTGAATCTGTCTTTACTTTATGGATTCGTCTGACTGGGCTTTTGGCGATATAATCTTCATCCTCTAACCATGCAAAGAAACTTGAAAAGATGCGCCGCATGTTGTCAATGGTTACTTTACTGGATTGATGTTCTTCCTGATATTCGGAAAGATAAGAGCGAATGTCTGATGTTGTGATATGGCAAATAGAGACTGAGAGTGTAACTAATAATCTCTCAATAGTGTTGCAGTAATATGCCAATGTCTTGTCTGAACAGCCCTCTATCTTTTTTGCCGAGATAAAAGTGTTCAAAAGCTGCCTATTTTCTTGTGCTTGTTGGCTGGCACAATCTTTCTTTTCTATAATTTCCACATTATGCAGTTCTGATGCAAGCACTGCTTTAAGCCGTGCCATCTGTCGGCAGTCCAAGTCGCGCTGCATTTCCGCAACTATCGCCTGAATGATGTTCTCTTTCATAAATTCTGATATTTAAGTCCTCTATAATATAAAAGGCTACTAAATCAGAATTTAGAAGCGATGGCAAAACAACTCTACGACTACTGGTTTGTACAGTTTGATTTTCCAGATGAAAATGGAAGACCATATAAGTCTAGCGGTGGTGAAATGGTTTGGAATGATAAGTTGAAACGGGAAATTCCTAAAGGCTGGAAAGATATTACATTTAATTCTTTTATAAACAAAAACAAAGCTGGAGATTGGGGTGATGATATACCCAAAGATGGGACAATCAAAGTGGGCTGTGTACGTGGAGCAGACATTATTAAGCTAAATGATGTACCCACAAGATACATTACATCGAAACATTCTGACAGACTTTTAGAAGATGGTGATATAGTAATTGAGGTTTCTGGAGGAAGTCCTATTCAAGCAACAGGTAGAGTGGCATTGATAACAAATGGTGTCATTGAAAGAAATGGAGGAGCTTTAGTGTGTTCTAATTTCTGTCAATCATTTAGCATGAAGAAACGAGTGTTTTCTGAGTACTTTTATTATCTATGGAAAAATCTTTATGATAATGATAATATGTTCAATTTTGAAGGGAAAACATCTGGTATTAAGAACTTTCAAACAGAAGTATTCTTGGCAAATCATTGGTTTGAAGTTCCTAAACAATTAATAGAAACATTTCATGCTGTTGTTTCGCAATATCATTTAATGATTGACCAGAATATAGCTGAGAGCAATAACTTGATTAAGCTGCGTGATGAACTTCTACCACTTCTGATGAACGGTCAAGTATCAGTAAATTCTGATTTATCAGCAATCTTCCTAACCATATATCCTGAATAACATATACAATGACCAATACTGTTTACAACTATGATAGATTATAGATAGTTATCACACCTCCGCATTCTATTAAATATTTTTACTAAAAAACATAATATACATCATCTGTATCAGACTATATTCTGAAAACATCGGATTATTGATTCTAACATGTCATTCTTTTCCTAATACTGCAAGATTTAAAAGAGAAATCCGGCAGAGCACAATCAAGACTGTTACTGTCAGTACGCCATGCTCTGCCTTTAAACTCCTGCTATTTTATTTTAAAGACAAGTACTCCTGCCGTAGGAATCTCTACATCACCAATCAGTACCTCAGCACCATCGGGTAAAGCAAACTGATAAGTTTTTTCACCATAGTTGAGAACAATACCAAAGCCATTGCGGTATTCCATTGTAACCCCATAAGGCAGATTCATCGTATCGATTCCGAGTTGGGTATATAACTTTTTAAGGATATCTCTTTCCAGTGCACCGTCTTTACTGTCAACACCTACATAAGTAACTGTTCCTTTACCCAATTTACGGAATGTAACAGCCGGTTTTCCTTCATAAAATTCTTTCTCATATACGGCCCATACTTCAGATTCTTTACCAGGCTTCAGAATCTCTCCCCACGTATTCCACCGATAGGTCTTGCCGGCAAAGCTTACATATCCCGGGTCGTGAGGAAGCAACAGGTCATAAAACTCAAGCTCATTACCCGTAAGTTCGTCAATCATTGCTCCAAACCTTGTCTCCGGCAAGCGTCCGTAACGGTCTTTCTGCGCTGTACGGCATGTAACAACCAGATTGCCTCCGTTCTTCACATATTCAGTCCATCTGTCTACCAGCTGTTTGTCGGCCATCTGATAAGCCGGCACAATCATTACCGGATATTCACTGAAATCAGCATTTTCCGTAATGAAATCTACCGGAGCACCAAAAGATTTCAGCGTACGGTAATACTTGTCTATATGTCCTAAAGTACTCCATGTACGATTCTGCTTTTGCCTGCTTATGCTCCATGAATTTTCATGATTGAACAAGATTGCAGTCTTTCTGGCCAGGTAACAATCCGGCTTCACCTCACGCTCTCTGGCATAGTTACGGAGTTTCTTTATCTCCTTAATAAACTGTTCATACTCATGCCCTCCCGGTGTAACTGTAGTTCCGTCTGTTCCTACAATGCCGTAATGATACTGTTCTGTTCCGTATAAAGGCTGACGGAAACGATACGTGCACACAAAATCACTGCCTCCGGCAAAAACACTCCAAAGCCACAGTCTTACGGCTCCCGGAAACGGCTGCGGATTGATTCCACCCCAGTTTACCTGTCCGGGTTGCAGTTCCATTACTCCATAGGTTCCACTCACCGGTCTGAAAAAATCATTGGCCCATGCTATGCGCAACGGATTTCCTACCCTGTATCCTCTTCGACCTATTCCTTCATTGTCACCATAGACCATATAACGTGTATAGCTCACAAAATCGAGCTTATGACTGCCACCTATATGTCCTTCTTCATAATTGGGTATATAATTGGTAGTAACCCATTGGTTTCGGGCATATTTCTTTATCAGTTCGCACTGTCCGTCAAGAAACTCCGTAGTCTGTCTGGCAGCAAAGCGTCTGTAGTCCAGAATCTGATGATGATTCATAAACATCTGTGCAGTCTTGGGAAGAGTGATTTCATCAAATGAAGTATATACCTGACTCCAAAAGGCGGTTCCCCATGCCTTGTTCAATGCAGAGATATCTTTATACTTTTCTTTCAGAAAGGCTCTGAAGCCTTCTTCTGCCGCTTTGTTGTAATCAAACTGTACTCCAGGCTCATTGTCCAACTGCCATCCTACAATCCGCTTATCGTTTCCATATCTCCGTGCCAACTGTTCAATCATTCTGTATGCCAGCTCACGGTATACCGGCGAAGCAAAAGAAGCATGCTGGCGTGCACCATGATCCAGCACCGTACCGTCTTCTTTTTTTATCAGGATTTCCGAATACTTGCGGCTCAGCCATACCGGAGGAGTAGCCGTAGAAGTACACATCACCACCTTCAGTCCATATTTGTCGGCCAACTGTACAGCTCTGTCGAGCCATCCGAAATCATACTTTCCTTCTTCCGGCTCCAGCTGTGCCCACGCAAATTCAGCAAAATGCGTAAACTCAAATCCCAAATCATGCATACGCTTGAAGTCACGCTCCCATTGAGATTCATCCCAATGTTCCGGATAATAATAAACTCCGGTATATGTCAGATTCTTATCATCAAACCATCTGGTCTGGGCTACAGTCATATTTGCAAAAATCCCCAGACATAAAATCAAAAACAAACGAAGTTTCATAAACTCTACATATATTCAAATTATACTTTATTTCACCCCATCAATACAAATCGGCAGTTTTTATCTGATCTGCCCAATGATGGTCTTTCGGGAAATCCTGTTCGCTCCACGCCTTCCTGCTTGTCCAGTCTTGCGGAGCATCGGTCCAGAAAGCATGGGCTGCAGGAAGTGCCAGCGGCAAGAAAGCAAGCGACGTCATATACAGACTTCCGTTATTTGTATACCAGTCGGCTATTCCCGGCTGACGTCCGGTAAATCCGATGGTAAGGAATCCTTTCTCGTTAAAATTGTTTCCGCTGGCAAACATGCGTTTCATTACGGCAGTAAGTGCTCCACGCACCTGGCTACCGGTTACTCCAGCAGGCAGCTCTCCATACCATGCCATCATGGCCAAAGGCTGCATGGTTGCCATACGGTAAGGAATAGAACGTCCGAAAACCGGGAAAGTACCTTCTGGCGAAATCATGCGCTCAAGTATCAGACTGTATTTCTGTGCACGGCGAAGAGCACGGTCATAATACCGGGAATAGTCGATACGCGTACGTACTTTAGCATCTTTCATGGCCTGAAGCGTTTCCAGATACATCGGATGGAACACATAGCTGCTGTAATAGTCAAAAGCAAATTCGGGGCCGTCGGCATACCACCCGTCTCCCGTATACCATTCTTCTACCTTTCTGATAGCCGAATTTACACGATACACATCATATTTGGCACCGGCCTTTGCCAGAAAACTCTCTATGTGGTAGATGAAAACAGCAGCCAGTTGGTATATGGCGGGTCAACACGCCTCATCTGCGTAAACTCTTCAATATAGCGTTTCTTGGTCGTTTCGTCCAATGGCATCCACAACTGATCATACGCCCGTAAAAAACTTTCGGCTATGTATGCCGCATCAACCAGCGGCTGTCCTTCATTGCGCCACAACAGATAGTCATCACTTTGAGGATCGACGGCATTGGTATAGCTCTTCAGCGCCCATTCACGCAACTGACGGCGCATTTTTCCCTCTTCGGTGTCATCATCGGGCAATGAAAGCCAGGGAGCAATACCGGCCATCAGGCGTCCGAAAGCTTCCATGTAAGTGACTTTGATATTGCGCCCGTCCCATGTAGGACTTACTTCAACAAGCATATTCTTCTGAAGTTCTCCCTTGGCCATGTTGCTCAATACCGGAGCAGCCATCTTGTAGGCCAGACGGCACCAATAAAGACGGTCTTCATTTTCCGGAGCCTCCAGATAACGCACATATTCACAAGCTGCCAGCAGGAACGCTCCTACACCGAAATTTGCGGTAGAGGCTGCATTGACGACCTGTCCGGGTATGGCCTTTTCTCCGATAGGCTGCACATAGCCTACAGCTCCATTTTTCTGAAGCGCTGTCTCTGACAGATATTTCCATGCCTTTTTCACTACAGGCATGTATTCGGTTTCACTAAGAAGATTGTTATTGATTCCCCATAAGAATCCATAGGTAAAGAATGCAGTACCGCTGGTTTCCGGTCCGGGAGCGTGCTCGGCATCCATCATGCTGCGCGTCCAGTATCCTTCGGGTTGCTGGATGGCTGCAATCGCCTTTGCCATTTTCCGGTACTTGTCAACAAAGAAATCATAGTGTACATAATCTTCAGGAAGGTCTTTCAGTACTTTGGCAAGTCCGGCAAAAACCCATCCGTCACCACGGACCCAGAAGTCTTTCTTTCCGTTTACGCTCTTATGCTTCGGATATACATATTTGGCATCCCGGTAATAGAGATTCTCATCCTTATCAAACATAATCTTGTCTGAACAGGTAATATATTCATAAAGCTTATCCAGATAGAGACGGTTATGGGTAATCTTATACAGCTTGGTCATTACCGGCATTACCATATATAACCCGTCACTCCACCACCAGTAATCTTTGTTTGGCGTACTCATCTGATATTCCATCACCTCACGTGCCCTGCGTATCTTATAATCGGCCGGAGAGAGATTGTATAAGTCAGCATAAGTCTGAAAACAAATCTGATAATCGCCAAACAGCACATATTCGTCTGTCTCGCCATAAGAATATTTCCACTTTGAGCGGTCTTTGCTCTTGGCTCCTTTCCACTCGTTATACGCAGCCCACTTTTCGGAATATGCGCGATAACTTTCATTACCGGTAAGGAAATATGCTTCCATATTTCCTGTATGATAAGCTGCATTATCCCAGAAAGAACGCACTTCGGGCTTATGTGTAGTCTGCCAGTGAGTATTTACCTTGTCAATCATCTTCCGGACCTTTTCGGCCTCAGAATCTCTGGCACAAACGGCCGCCGGCAAAGCAGCAGCCACACAAAAAATGATAGTTCCAATCAGTTTATTCATGATACCACAGTATGTTTATTTATTATTTACTTCCAGTACATATACCGTTGTAGGCGACGAAAGTACAGTTTTTTCTCCATCACCCTGATGAGTTTCCTGCACAAACAGATGAAGCTGTCTGCGCTCTTTCCACAACTCGGAATCCAATGTAGGCTCCCAGGCATCTACAGAGAAGTCCGTAAGGTCGGTTACAGACCATTCTCCTCCGGACACGTCTGCCGTATGAGCTACCGATACCCGGCTTCCCCGTTCGGTGTCACGAAACACAAACCATGCCTGCCCGTTATCTACCACAATGCGCGGACGTGATACCGGAATCATCTTTGTTCCTCCGCCTTTAAGTGAGAAAGGAGTACGGCGGTTTATTATCTTTCTCTGATGCCACTGTGAACCGTCATTCCATACCACCCGATACTGAGGCACCTCTGTTCCGGCATCGCGCCAGTAAGTCACTATATAGGGATTTCCGTCAGCATCGGCACTCATGCTTGTCTGGTTTATCAGTTCGCTGTTTTGTGGTATGCGCCATGCATATTCGGTATTATATGCCCGAATGGGTAAGTCGTATTTCTGTCCGTCTGATTTATACCAGGTTTTTCCGCCATCTTCCGAGCGTGCGTAACACAGGTCATGATTAGTCTCAACCAGCCACGATTCACGCCATACCCACGATACATGAATCGTGCCCCGCTCATCTACATACAGTTGCCAGTAGGCATTCCTCTTTCCTTCTCCATCAATCAGCACATCCTGCAGGCGATGCCATTTCCCTGATTTTACATCATAGCGGTTGAGCACCAGATTACCTCTTCCCGATGCTCCGGAACGGTAGGCGAACAGCAAATCACCTCCAGACAGTCTGTAAAATTCAGGATAAGTAACATCAGCCTCATCAATACCGGTCATTGGCTCCTTTTCTCCCATTACCAGACATTCAGGAGCTACACTTCTGCAATAATTGAGTGTATCGCCATGGTGGTCAAACGCCATATGCAGATATCCGTTACCATCGACCATCAGGCTGATTACATTATGCGCATCGGCAACATTTCCCTTGTACGGCTGACGGCGCAACGTCCACCGCTCTGTTCCCAGTTCCCTTTTACCGAGTACAATATAGCCTTCGGCATCATAATATGCCACATACTGGCTGTTACGGTAAGTCACCAGCGAGCTGTTACGGAACACAGCCGTATTGACTGACGTGCTGCTGTATCCCAAACCGACAGGAATCAGCTCCTGGGCATACATAATTCCCCACATACAACACAACATCCACAAAAATATCCGTTTCATAACATTCTGTTTTAACCGGATTCAGCATACATACATTGAAGTTCCTTCAAAAAACATCACTGTGTCAGACAATCTATTTTCCAGTTTCTTGAGGTTTTTCTATACCTTCACTGACAGCACGTTCCTCCATACGTTCAATACGTGAATCCAAATCAGGATGAGTGGAGAAAAGCTGGTTCAGCTTACTTGTACCCTGTGCTCCGCTACTCTCCTGAAGCTCTTTCAGTTTACGGAATGAGAGCGCCATAGCCCACGGATTCTTTCCGGCCTTTTTCAAGAACTCATATCCGTAATCATCGGCTTCACGCTCCTGTTTCTGTGAATAAGTAGCATTGACCAATGCCTCTGACAAATCACCCAGTTGCGAATCGGTCAGAGCTGCAGTCTTTCCTCCCTGCGATGAGATTCCGTCTTTCAGAGCAGATGTCAGTAAAGCCGTACGGAATCCATTCTTTGAATCACGATGGGCCACATGTCCTACTTCATGCCCTATCACTCCCAATAATTCTTCATCGGTCATGATATCCATCAGCGAAGAAAATACCCGCACACTGCCATCAGCACAAGCAAACGCATTCACATCGGTCACATAATATACTTTAAAATTCAAGGGAATACCTTCGGCATCACCCAATCCTTCCGTCAGTTTCTTCAAACGTATCGTATAAGGGCTGTCATCGGCACACACCTGGTTATTCTTATCCATCCAGTCAATGTACTCTTTCACATACTCGGTCATCTGTTCATCGGTCAACGTTACGGCTTTTGCTGCCTTAACCGCTCCACTCAGAGCTTTACCCAAATTAAACTGTGCCATAACGGGAGCAACCGTTGCAGACAGTAATAAAACAAAGAAAAATTTCAAAGCATTTGTTCTCATATTGATTGATTTTTAGATTGATTCTTTCTCTTTTCACCTTTTACAAAAAGCAAAAAATACATTCCGGTACATCCTGCAATTCCTAGTCCGCACATTACTGACCATAAGATTTTCTCATACAGCGGATAGCGGACTTCGCGCGGATGTTCCGGATGATACAGCATATCCACTTTATCGCCCTTATCCAGAAAGAAAAAGGCACTTCCTTTAAGATACGAAGTCAGTTTACCGTATTTGGGAGTATCATAAAAAATAAGTATTTCATATTCCATGACAGGCTTTCTACGCTTGTATATTCTCTGATGAGTAGCTTTCTCCACTACTCCTGTCACCGGTTCATACACAGCTTCGGCCTTCAACAGTGAATTAAAGCCATATACTCCTCCTCCAACAAGCGCAATGCTTATCACCATCAAGATATATAGCAGAAGTCTTATTTTCATTTTTATAATTTATCAACGTTTAAAAATACTTCTCAAATATACAATAAAAATGATGAAGCATCCGTTTGCATCAAGCGTTTTTTAAGGACTTGTACAATCCTATTAAAAGCATTGATAAATTATTCCAAACACCATCATGATATGACCATATTCAAATTAAGAAGCTTATATTTGCACTGTAATCGAGTGATGTTAAAGAATAAACAATATCAAACTATCAGTATTTTATGAAAGATCAGGTAAAATTATTAAGAGACTGTATCCATAAAGACATACCCGCCGTAGTATTTCAGGGTGATGACAGCTGCGCACCGGAAATACTCGAAGCTGCCAAAGAAATTTATCGCCGTCACGGATGCTCGGAAGAATTCCTCTATGACTGGCAACTGCTGATTAATGAAGTGAGAGCTTATCAGAAAGAAAGTCCGCAGACCGTAAAACTTCCCAAGCTGTCGCCGGTAGAGGCAGAGTTGGTAAGAGAGGAAATGAAACGGCAGACTACCCATACATCATAATTGGTAATCTGCCGTAACAGTCATTATAAAATAGGACGGAGCACTATATCAGTCGTGATAATAGACTCGTTTTACACGTGTAGACACTGCGGTAAGAAGCTCGTAAGGAATAGTATCGAGTATGGATGCCAGCTCGCTTACCGGAAGGTTGTCACCGAAAATCTCCACGCGGTCGCCCTCCTTACAGTCAATATCGGTCACATCAATCATGCACACATCCATGCAGATATTTCCCACGTAGGGAGCCTTCTTGCCATTGACCAGGCAATAACCGTGCCCGCATCCCAGATGACGGTTCAAACCATCGGCATAACCAATAGGCAACGCTGCTATGCGCGAGGGACGACACAGCACTCCCTTGCGACTGTATCCTACTGTATCCTCGGCCGGCACATCGTGTATCTGAAGAATGGTGGTCTTCAACGTGCTTACGTTATGGATAAACTCGTTGTTGATAGGATTTACACCATACAGTCCCAGTCCCAGACGAACCATGTCATAATGTGCCTGCGGGAACCGTTCTATACCGGCAGAGTTGCAGATATGGCGCAGTATCTTGTGTGGAAATGCCGACTGCAACTCAGACGAAGCCTTGTCAAAGAGCTCAATCTGCTTGCGTGTAAAATCATCAAACTGTGAAGAATCGCTACCTACAAAATGTGAGAACACCGAACGGGGCAGTACGGCGGTCTGTGATTTCAAACGGCGGATAAGAGCGGGAATCTCTTCAGGCAGAAATCCCAGACGGTGCATTCCCGTATCAAGCTTGATATGAATGGGGAAATGCGTGATACCCTGTTTTTCGGCTGCCTTTATCAACGCCTCAAGCAGGTGAAAACTATATACTTCGGGCTCCAGCTCGTAATCGAACAGTGTCTTGAAAGTAGTCATCTCTGGATTCATGATGATGATAGACGAGGTAATGCCGGCCTTACGCAATTCGGCGCCTTCGTCGGCTACAGCCACTGCAAGATAATCTACGCGCTGGTCTTGAAGGGTCTTGGCTATCTCATAAGCTCCCGCACCGTATGCCGATGCCTTCACCATGCATACCATCTTGGTACCGGGCATCAGGAAACTGCGGTAATAGTTCAGATTATCGACCATGGCATTGAGGTTTATCTCAAGAATGGTTTCGTGCATCTTCAGTTCAAGCTGCTCACACACTTCATCAAAATGGAACTTGCGAGAACCTTTGATAAGAATCACCTCATTGCGCAACTCCGAAAAGACGGGTGATGCCAGGAACGATGCCGTATCGTCAAAGAAATATTTCTCAATACTGAAACGTGCTTCGGCCGCAGATATTTCAGGGCCCACACCGATAATCTTCTCAATGCCACGACTCTGAATGAGCTGCGATACCTTGCGGTACAGAAATGTGGAACTCTGACCGGTTTCAAGAATATCAGAAAGGATAAGTGTGCGCTTGCGGGTATCCTTGTCTATGCGGCGTGCCATGAAATCGAGAGCGATGTCGAGCGAAGCAATATCGGAATTATAACTGTCGTTGACCAGTGTACAGCCATTGCGTCCCTCCTTCACTTCCAGACGCATGGCTATTGGCTCCAGATGAGCCATACGCTCGGCGATACTCTCAGGAGCTATCATCAGGTACAGACAGGCAGCCAGACAGTTCAGCGAATTCTCAATGGCCGCATCATCCACAAACGGAATAGTGTAACTGTTGTCCATTCCCAAATAACGGTAGGTAATGGTAGTGCTGCGCTCACTCTTCTTGATAGAGCTTATATAAAGAGGTTTTTCATCATCGGTCTTTGACCACGCAATTTCACAGGCTGAGAGCAAAGTCTTTCCAACACAGTCGGAAATCAACTCGTTATCGCCGTTATAAATTATTACATCGCAATCTTTGAAAAGCGAGAGCTTCTCGGTACACTTGTCTTGCAATGAGAAGAAATTTTCCTGATGGGCACCGCCTATATTGGTAAGTATACCAATGGTAGGAGCAATGATTGAACGCAAGGCGTCCATCTCGCCCATTTCGGAGATACCGGCCTCAAACACTCCTACTTCAGTCTGTTCGTTCATCAGCCATACCGACAAGGGAACTCCAATCTGTGAATTATAGCTTCGCGGTGAACGGGTCACTACCTTTTCGGGAGACAACAGCTGATAAAGCCACTCCTTGACAACAGTCTTGCCATTGCTTCCGGTAATGCCAATCACCGGAACGTTGAACTCCTTACGATGAAGTTCTGCCAATTTCTGAAGAGCCTTCAGCGGTGAAGCTACTTTCAGAAAATTTGCATTTGTAAATTTTTCATAGGATTCCGGCAAAACTGAGACGACAAAATTGCGCACTCCGCGATTATATAAATCGGTTATATATCGATGTCCGTCATTACGTTTAGTCTTTAATGCAAAAAAAAGTGTTTCTTCAGGGAAACAAAGTGAACGGCTGTCCGTCAAAAGCCAGTCTATCTGTGCCTTCTTATTACCGAAACGCTCGGCTTCAAGCAGATTGGCTATGGTTTCAATCGTGTATGACATATCTCTAACTCATTTTTGAAATCTAAGGTCGGACATTTTTCTGTAAGACGGTTTATTTTTAACACTATTTGAGTTAAAAAGCGCTTGTATTGTAACGAATCGGGACGAAACGGACGATGAGAGATTGCTTTTGCAATTTCCTGACATTCAGCCATTGTCTGCATCGTTTCTGAACTAAAATATGTTTGACAAAAACATTGCCATATATAACTGATTGATAATGAAGAAGGATGAAACATATCATCGGCGTAGAAACGATAATCGCGCAACTCGTCCATAAGAATTTCATACGACGGAAAATAATGGCAACAGGGAAAAAGAGCGCATAAACGGTCGACTGCCAACAGTAAAACCGACTTGCTTATTTGATTACCATGAAGACCGTCTTTTATATGTCTGATAGGACTTACCGTAAAAAGAATCTGCAAAGAGGGACGCAAACGCAACAGTCTTTCTATTAACGTCGCATATTCACGCACGATCTCATCAACTGTAAGCAGTTCACGACAGAACAACTTATCGGGTTGCTTGTGACAATTGGCTACCACACATCCGTTTGAAGCAAGCCGATAGACCCATGCCGTACCAAATGTTATCAACAGACAATCCAACGATTTGAGATTCTCGGAAGCTTCATGCAAACGTTCGTTAATCAGTTCCAGGCATTCAGACTGAGTAGAAGCTGAAAAGCGCGAATGATGCATGTAGCTGTGCCAACAGTCTGTTTCAAAAAGTTCCCAATCATCTGCAGTATAGGTTCTGCAACGGAGCATATCATCCAGCGCAGAAGCTATAGACAGCGGATTATACAAGATACCGAACGGATTAACGTCACAGCTGAATTTTGAATCGACAAGCATTTTTCCTATATTCTCGGAAAAACAGGAGCCTAAAAGCATCATACGGTCAGAATAGCTTATATTAAGTTCCGACACGGGCAGTTCTACTTTCGTTCTGAAATCAATCATATTTATACAGCGTCTAATTTTCTTTCACAAAAGTAAGCATATTAGGGCAAATTATTTTATTTTTGCGAATTATTATCTTTTAATGCGAATGAGTGCGGAGAATAAATATAAATTACTTGAAACAATTCATTACCCTTCTGATCTACGAAGACTTGAAATAGAGCAACTTACCGAAGTTTGCCGTGAATTGCGTCAGGACATTATAGATGAACTGTCTTGTAATCCGGGACATTTTGCAGCCAGTCTGGGAGTAGTAGAACTGACTGTGGCCCTTCATTACGTATTTGATACTCCTTATGACCGGCTGGTATGGGACGTAGGTCACCAGGCATACGGACACAAAATACTGACCGGAAGAAAAGAAGTATTTTCTACCAACCGGAAATATCAGGGTATACGCCCTTTCCCATCACCGGAAGAGAGTGAATATGATACTTTTGCATGTGGACATGCTTCCAATTCGATATCGGCAGCCCTCGGTATGGCCGTAAGCGCAAAAAAACTGGGTGAAGAAAACCGGCATGTGGTAGCCATCATTGGCGATGGTTCCATGAGCGGAGGACTGGCTTTTGAAGGATTGAACAATGCCTCATCAACTCCGAATGACCTGCTTATCATTCTTAATGACAATGAAATGTCAATAGACCGAAGCGTGGGAGGCATGAGGCAATATCTGCTCAACCTGAATACGAATCAGGAATACAACCGCATGCGCTTCAAGCTGTCAAAAATGTTTGAAAAATGGGGATTACTCAACGATAAAACCCGAAAAAGCATCATACGGTTCAACAACAGCCTCAAATCTATGCTGTCACAACAACAGAATATTTTTGAAGGAATGAATATCCGCTACTTCGGTCCTGTTGACGGACATGACGTAAAAGAGCTGGTACGTACGCTTTCTATTCTGAAAAATATGAAAGGACCCAAACTCCTGCATATCCACACGGTAAAAGGAAAAGGATTCCAACCAGCAGAAAAAGCGGCTACCATATGGCACGCACCCGGTAAGTTTGACAAGAATACCGGCCAGCGGCTGATTGCCAACACGCAGGGAATGCCCCCACTCTTTCAGGAAGTTTTCGGAAACACGCTACTTGAACTGGCAGAAAAGAACGAACGCATTGTCGGGGTTACACCAGCCATGCCTACAGGATGTTCCATGAACATACTGATGAAAGCGATGCCCGACCGCGCCTTTGATGTAGGTATCGCCGAAGGACACGCCGTAACATTCTCGGGAGGAATGGCTAAAGAAGGCCTTATCCCCTTCTGCAACATATATTCATCATTCATGCAACGTGCATACGACAACATCATCCACGATGTGGCTTTGCTGAAGCTGAATGTAGTAATCTGTCTGGACCGTGCCGGACTGGTAGGCGAAGACGGACCTACCCATCATGGCATGTTCGACATGGTATGTCTGCGGACAGTGCCAAACCTGACTATTGCAGCTCCCTATGACGAACATGAGTTGCGCCGCCTGATGTATACTGCGCAGCTTCCTGATAAAGGTCCTTTTGTAATACGCTATCCACGCGGTAGAGGACGCCTGACCGACTGGAAATGTCCACTGGAAGAAATAGAGATAGGCAAAGGAAGAAAACTGAAAGAAGGAAAAGACCTGGCTGTACTGAGCATAGGAACCATTGGCAACAGTGCCGCTGATGCCATTGCACAGGTTGAAGCTGAGAATCCGGATATCAGCGTGGCACATTATGACCTCCGTTTTGTCAAGCCGTTGGACGGACAGTTGCTAGAAGAGGTAGCTGCCAGATTCTCACGCATCATCACCGTAGAAGACGGAGCTGTGACCGGAGGTGTCGGAAGTGCCGTACTTGAATACATGTCTGAGCACAATCACGCGCCACACGTTCGGAGAATAGGACTTCCCGACCATTTTGTAGAACATGGAGCCGTAGGCATATTGCATCATATCTGCGGTACAGACAGTGAAGGAATAGCCAAAGCAATCAGGGAAGAACTCTCAAAAGATATGCAGAAGACAGAGTATACGGACAAGGTTTGTGTACTTTCTACATAATCCTTAATAAAAGAACTTTCTTTTCATAAGACAGGATGCCACTCGGCAATAGCCCAATATAAAACTTCGTTTTCTATTTGCTACTGCGCTCGGCTTTCACTATCTTTGCCACGTTTCATGCAAATAAAACAAGAAGATTCTATGAAAATTATTATAGCAGGAGCAGGAGACGTGGGTACTCATCTGGCAAAAATGCTGGCAGGTGAGAAACAGGATATAATCCTTATGGATACGGATGAAGAAAAGTTGCGTCAGCTGGAAGAAAATTTCGACCTGATGACCGTCAACGCTTCCTCCCTGTCAATCTCCGGTCTGAAAGAAGCAGAAGTGTCCGGAGCCGACTTGTTTATAGGGGTTACTCCTGAAGAAAGCCGTAACATGACATCCTGTTTGCTGGCACACAGCCTTGGAGTAAAAAAGACTGTAGCCCGCATAGACAATGCAGAATATTTACAACCCAAGCACCAGGAATTCTTTTCAAAAATAGGTATAAACTCATTAATCTATCCGGAGATGCTGGCCGCACGCGAAATCACCGACGCCATAAAGATGAGCTGGATTCGTCAATGGTGGGAAGTAGACGGAGGTGAACTGGTACTTATTGGAGTAAAAGTAAGAAAAACAGCAACCATACTGGATATACCTCTGCACCAGCTGGATACAAAATCAACTCCCTATCACATTGTAGCCATCAAACGGGGCATGCATACCATCATTCCACGCGGTGATGACTGTTTGAGAGAATACGACCTGGTATATTTCATGACCATGAAAAAATATATTCCTTATATACGTCAGATTGCAGGTAAGGAGAACTATAAGGATGTACGCAACGTTATCATTATGGGAGGAAGCCGCATCGCTGCACGTACAGCCATGATGGCACCGGAATATATGAAGGTGAAAATCATAGAAAAAGATATTGAGCGCTGCCACCGGCTTACCGAGCTGCTGGACGACCGAATCATGATTATCAATGGAGACGGACGTGATATGGACCTGCTGATGGAAGAAGGACTGGAAAATACCGAGGCATTCATAGCACTGACCGGAAGCTCTGAAACAAACATACTGGCGTGTCTTGCAGCCAAGCGCATGGGAGTAAGCAAGACTGTCGCCGAGGTTGAGAACATGGCGTATATCAGTATGGCCGAAAGTATGGATATCGGTACAATTATCAATAAAAAGATGATTGCCGCCAGCCACATCTATCAGATGATGCTTGATGCAGACGTTACAAACGTAAAATGTCTGACAGTAGCCAATGCCGATGTAGCAGAGTTTATTGTAAAGGAAGGTTCGAAAATAACCAAACATCTGGTAAAGGACTGCGGACTCCCCAAAGGTGTAAACATCGGTGGTGTAATTCGCAAAAAAGTAGGTTCGCTGGTAACCGGTAATACCCAGTTACAGGCGGGAGACCATGTTGTGGTATTCTGTACTGGAATGACCATGCAGAAAATAGAAAAGTTCTTTATATAAAATACAACACTATAAAGAACGCAAAAAGCTATAAACTATGATTAACCTGAAAATCGTATCAAAAATATTGGGCATACTGTTGTCCATCGAAGCATTGTTTTTGCTGGGATGTGCAGCATTTCCCCTTTACTATAAAGAGAATGACCTGGTTCCGTTTGTCGTATCGGCTGGAATCACGGCTTTCATTGGCCTTATACTGTTTTTTATTGGAAAAAACGCGAGCAATAAGATCAGCCGCAAAGACGGATATATCATCGTCACACTGTCATGGCTGTCATTTACCACACTGGGTATGCTGCCTTACGTAATAGGAAATTACACCCAAAGTGTTGCCAATGCCTTTTTTGAAACGATGTCAGGATTTACCACTACCGGTGCCACCATACTTGACAACATTGAATCTCTGCCACACGGCATATTGTTCTGGCGAAGCCTGACCCAATGGCTGGGCGGTTTGGGTATTGTATTTTTCACCATCGCCGTATTGCCTATTTTCGGTTCCGGTGGAATAAAAATGTTTGCGGCAGAAACAACAGGTCCCACCCACAGCAAACTGCATCCGCGTCTGGACGTTACCGCCAAGTGGATATGGACTATCTACATAACCATAACCATTCTTGAAACCGTGTTGCTGCTTGCCGGAGACATGCCTTGGTTTGACAGCATATGTACTTCATTGTCAACAGCCGCAACCGGCGGATATTCTGTCAGACAAAACAGTATTGCCGCATACAACTCACCTTATATTGAGTACATTGTAACCTTGTTCATGTTCATATCGGGTATCAACTTTACCTTATTATATGTAGCAACTCTGAAGAAACAGCCTGTAAAACTGCTGAAAGATCTGGAATTCCGCTGGTACATGGGAAGCGCCGGTTCTTTTATTGCGTTTATTACCATTGCACTGATGCTTTCTACATCAATGAATCTTGAACAGTGTTTCCGACTGGCTGCATTTCAGGTTGTCAGTCTTCAGACTACAACTGGATTCGGAACTGCAGATTACATGCTATGGCCGTCGTGTACCTGGCTGGTACTATGTTTTGCGATGATTATCGGAGCATGTGCCGGGTCTACTACGGGTGCTATCAAATGCATACGTATAGCCATGCTGTTCAAGATAGTCAAGAATCATTTCAAACACATGCTTCATCCCAATGCCGTATTGCCTCTTCGCGTAAACGGTATAGTCATACAGGCTGAAATAAAAAACTCCTTGCTGGCTTTCTTCTTTGTATATATCACCATTTTCCTGTTTGGATGGTTGTATATGCTCACGGTAGGCGTTAACTTTATGGAAGCTTTCAGCGTCACCCTTTCAAGCTTGGGAAACGTAGGACCGGGTCTGGGAAAATACGGTCCTGCCTATACATGGAACGCTCTCCCCGATGCAGCCAAATGGGGATGCTCGGCTCTGATGTTGATAGGACGTCTGGAAATATTTTCTGTTCTGCTGATTTTAAGTCCCGAATTTTGGAAGAAGCATTAAAAGGACTAATTAGATACCAATATTTTTTAGAGAATAAATGTTCAATTATATTAAAAATCGCATAATAATCTCTTTCCCAATATTATATACAGACTGATAAAAACTACAACCACAAAAATTAAGATATTATTAAAATCTAAATGGCTTTTTGATAATATTTTCAAAGAATTCTTATTATGGTTTCCACGTTATACCCATTCTCAGTATATTTCCATCTTTTCCTACTCCTCCATATACAACACCTGAAGACAATATATTTTTAGTTACAACTGTACCCGCCGCTATCACAACATCATTGCCTATAGTAACTCCTTTTAATATGCTACTATTACATCCTATCCACACTTTATTTCCCACATAAATAGGCTTATCTTCATTAATATATAAAGAAGATGAATCAAAAATGGAATGAAAATCAGTATCCATTATCTGAACATTCCATGAAACAAGACATTGCTTTCCAAAAACTACTTTTTTTCGGGCTATAATTGTAGAGCGACCCGTAATAAAAAATTTATCACCTAATTCAAGAACTGCATTTCCATCAACATTAATAGCACATCCTGCTCCTACATTAACCTTTCCATGTACAATAATAGTACCACCAACCATCCACACTGTACGTAAATACTTATCATCTATTGTACCAACATAATTCTGTCCCAACTTAATAATACCAGCTTTAACAGGACAAGTAAAGACAACACTTCCTCGACGAACAACCGATAGTTTTATATTTCCATAAACCTTTATAGGAAAGCGTAATGCAATGGGAATAGAAAAAAGTTTTAAGTTTATCAAAATCGTCTTCAGAACATTCATTTTTACCAAATCATAACAATGTTAGACATCAGCTACAAATTTATAAAAAATGAAGTATTCATACTAAAAATACAATCAAAAAGTTCTTATAAAAATGACAAAATGCTTCGAAAAATAAACATATAAAAATAAAAAAACAATATCCTATAATAAAAAGGAGTATTCCCAGAGCATTTTCTTTTTCAAAATGTATTCAATAAAAAACGGTTCTTCCTATAAAAAAAACGAAAAATTTAATATGCTAATTCAATATTAGTGCCTATCTTTGCGACTCAAATGTAGTAGTAGAGATGGTCAAAGGCGTTAAATATTTATTATTGCCCGGTTTCCTGTTGTTGCTTATAACAAGCATATCAATAGGGAAGCAACGTGCTATATACCCATACAACAAGCCTTTATCTCCCACTACAAACCAACATGTGATAACCCAGGCAGGCCAGTTGAATCAGCTGAAAAATATTCTGGAAGCCCATCACAGCCGCTATATCCAACGATTTTTTAATTATCAGTATAGAAGTTGCCATTCTTCATCCATCAACTATCTGCTACATACATACGGCAACTTCATCTCAAAGAACCAGTTTATACTTTACTGCTGCTATCTGATTTAGAATCATCATAGCAAACACACTATTCTATTCGTTAATTATTTATCAATAACCTAATAATTAAAACATGTATTTTACATTATTAATTACCGTAATTTTAACTGCGTTTGCATTGGTAGCAGCCGGTGTATGCGTTGCCAAACTGATAGCTCCGCGCTCTTATAACAAACAGAAAGCGGAACCTTATGAGTGTGGTCTTCCTACACGCGGACGTTCACAAATGCAATTCAAAGTTGGTTATTACCTGTTTGCCATACTGTTCCTGATGTTCGACATCGAAACAGTATTCCTCTTCCCATGGGCAGCCGTGGTAGGTGAAGTAGGTATTTATGGCCTGGTAAGCGTTATTTTCTTTTTAGTAGTATTAATCTTAGGTCTGGCTTATGCCTGGAAGAAAGGAGCGTTGAAATGGGAATGAGAGAACCGAAGATCAGAAGCATGAAGTACGAGGAGTTCAAGAACAATGACTACCTCGAAGAAATGGTCAAAGAACTGAATGCTAACGGCACGAACGTAGTAGTTACTACAGCCGACCAACTGATTGACTGGGGACGAAGCAACTCCATCTGGTCATTCCTGTTGGGTACCAGTTGTTGTGCCATTGAGTTCATGACACTGGGTGCAGCACGTTACGACATGGCCCGTTTTGGTTTTGAGGTTACCCGTAACTCTCCACGTCAGGCCGACGTCATGCTGGTATTGGGTACCATCACCAACAAGATGGCCCCGCTGATGAAGCGTTTGTACGACCAGATTGCCGAGCCTAAGTATGTGGTAGCTGTAGGTGGATGTACCATATCAGGAGGACCTTTCCGCAAATCGTATCACGTTGTGAACGGAATAGACAAAATCATTCCGGTAGACGTATACATTCCAGGATGCCCTCCACGTCCGGAAGCATTTTATTACGGACTGATGCAGTTGCAACGTAAAATCAAGCTGGAGAATTTCTTTGGCGGTGTGAACCGTAAACAACCCAAACCTGTTGAAGAGTAATTTT
This sequence comes from uncultured Phocaeicola sp., assembly GCA_944320885.1. Taxonomy (GTDB): domain Bacteria; phylum Bacteroidota; class Bacteroidia; order Bacteroidales; family Bacteroidaceae; genus Phocaeicola_A. Next base: position 99,238 of record CALUJE010000005.1, on the reverse strand, counting down.
GAATTATGGATATTAAAAATAAAATTTCGAACATTGTTCCTAATGCGGAATTTAAAGAACAAGGCGATTTGATTGCCGTTGTTCCGGCCGACTCACTACACAAAGTGGCAGAAGCACTCCGTTATGACAAGGAAGATGCAATGGACTACCTGCGTGAAATCGTTGGTATGGATTGGGGTGAGACATTGGGTGCACTTTACTATCTCGAATCAACCACCTCGCACAACAGAATCGTATTGAGAACGGAAACTTCTGACCGTGAGAACCCGATGTTGCCCAGCGTAAGTGATCTGTGGAAAACCGCCATCATCAAAGAACGTGAAGCATTCGACTTCTTCGGTATCAAGTTTATCGGAAATCCGGACATGCGCCGTCTTTTCCTGCGTGAAGACTGGGTAGGATTCCCCATGCGTAAAGATTACGATTTGAAATCAAACGAGCTCAACATGAGCAACGAGGTGAATGCCGATACAACTGAAGAATACAGCCTCAATCCTGACGGCACTCTCAGCTGCAAACACAATGTGGTATTCAATCCGGAAGATTTCGTTGTCAACATAGGTCCTCAGCACCCTTCAACTCACGGTGCACTTCGCTTGCGTACTGCTCTCGACGGCGAAACCGTAAAGAAAGTAGATCCCGTATGCGGATACATCCACCGCGGTATTGAAAAAATGAACGAAAGCCTCACCTACCCCCAGACACTGGCACTTACCGACCGTTTGGACTACTTGAGCGCACACCAGAGCCGCCATGCACTGTGTATGTGTATTGAAAAGGCTGCAGGTATCGAAATCTCTGAGCGCGCCCAGTATATACGTACTATCATGGATGAGCTGCAACGTATTGACTCACACTTGCTGTTCTATTCTTGTCTGGTACTTGATATGGGAGGATTTACTCCGTTCTTCTACGGATTCCGTGAACGTGAAATGGTACTTGATATCTTTGAAGAAACTACCGGCGGACGTCTGATACAGAACTACAACATGATTGGTGGTGTACAGGCAGACCTTCATCCGGATTTCCAGAAGAAAGTAAAAGAGTTCATCAAGCATATGCGTGGCATCATCCACGAATATCATGAAATATTTACCGGAAACGTTATTGCTACTACCCGTCTGAAAGGTGTTGGTGTGCTGAGTCGCGAAGACGCTATTTCTTATGCTACAACCGGTGGTACCGGACGTGCTTCAGGCTGGTCAAACGACGTGCGTAAGCATCATCCGTATGCAATGTATGACAAGGTAGACTTTAAGGAAATCGTTTATACAGAAGGTGACAGCTTTGCCCGTTACATGGTTCGTATGGACGAAATCATGGAGTCTATGCACATCATCGAGCAATTGATTGACAACATTCCAGAAGGTGAATATCGCGTCAAGACGAAACCTATCATCCGTATTCCTGAAGGAAACTATTCAGCTTCGGTTGAAAGCAGCCGTGGTGAATTTGGCGTATTCCTTGAGAGCCACGGTGACAAGAGTCCTTACCGTCTGCACTACCGTTCTACCGGTTTGCCGCTGGTACATGCTCTTGATTCGGTTTGCCGAGGCGAGAAGCTTGCCGACTTGATTGCCATCGGTGCAAGTATGGACTTCGTAATTCCCGATATCGACCGATAAACGGAAAAAGAATAATGAATTTAGATTGTAAAAACAAGAACAATGAATACTTCATTTTTAGATTATTATAGCATTCAGCCTGTTACCAACTGGATTCACGAGACTTTATGCAGCGTTATGCCCGAAGCTCTTGCCATCTTTATCGAGTGTGTAGTAATAGGCGTTATCGTCGTGGCACTGTATGCTGTTCTCGCTATTGTACTTATCTATATGGAGCGTAAAGTCTGTGCAGCTTTCCAATGCCGTATCGGACCGAACCGTGTAGGTGGTAAAGGCGGTTTGCTGCAAGTACCGGCCGACGTATTGAAAATCCTTACCAAGGAAATTATCCGTCTGAAAAACTCGGATAACTTTTTGTATGACCTGGCTCCCTATCTGGTAATCCTGGCTTCAATCCTGACATTCTCATGTCTGCCATGGAACAAGGGTGCACAGATTCTCGACATGAACATTGGCGTACTGTTCGTATTGGCCGCTTCTTCCATTGGTGTAGTAGGTATCCTGCTTGCCGGTTGGAGTAGTAACAACAAATATACCATGATTGGTGCCGTTCGTAGTGGAGCCATGATTATCAGCTACGAACTTTCAATGGGTATTACCGTTCTGGCAATGGTAGTATTGAGCGAAACAGCCAGCATCAGCGGTATTGTTGAAGCGCAAGCCAACGGATGGAACATTTTCAAAGGTCACATTCCCGCAATTCTGGCATTCGTAGTATTCCTCATTGCAGGTAACGCCGAAGCCAACCGTGGTCCGTTCGACCTTGCTGAAGCAGAACAGGAGTTGACAGCCGGTTATCATACCGAATATTCCGGTCTTCACTTCGGATTCTTCTACCTGGCCGAATACCTGAACCTGTTTATCACAGCCGGTATAGCTTCAACCCTCTTCCTGGGAGGATGGATGCCGTTCCACATAGCAGGCCTTGATGCATTCAACAACATTATGGACTATATTCCCGGTGTAGGATGGTTCTTTATCAAGACCTTCTTTGTAGTATGGTTGCTGATGTGGATTAAGTGGACATTCCCACGTTTGCGTATCGACCAGATACTTACCTTCGAGTGGAAATATTTAATGCCTACATCACTTTTAATCCTTGTGTTAATGGTTGTGCTCAAAGTATTTGGGCTGGTATTTTAATGATTAATGCGCCTCGAACGGCAAATTAAAAACAAAAATAAAATGAGTAAATTTGGTAATTACATAAAAGGATATTTTTCAGGACTCGACAGTTTGCTGATTGGTATGCGTACCTCCTTAAGAGTATACCTTCGCAAAGGAGTAACAGAGCAATACCCTGAAAACCGCCACACCACCTTGCACATTCCTGAGCGCCACCGTGCCATGCTGGTAATGCCTCATGACGAGAACAACCAGCACCACTGTATTGCCTGCGGACTTTGCCAGATGGCTTGTCCGAACGATACCATCAAGGTAACTTCCGAAATGGTAGAAGGTGAAGACGGTAAGAAGAAAAAAGTTTTGGTTAAATATGAATATGACCTCGGTTCATGCATGTTCTGCGAATTGTGTGTAAACGCATGTCCGCATAATGCAATCCGTTTCAGCAATGACTTTGAAAATGCCGTTTATCAAAGAAACAAGCTCGTGTTGAAACTTAACCACGAAGGTTCATCAGTTGTAAAAAAGTAAAAACAATATGGATATAACACTTCAACAATTAGTTTTTTACGTAGTGGCCATCCTGATGAGCGTATTTTCAGTGATGACTGTTACTAGCGGAAGCATATTGCGGTCGGCTACTTACCTGCTGTTTGTGCTTTTCGGTACAGCTGCCATATACTTCATCTTGGGCTACACCTTCCTGGGTGCCGTACAATTGATGGTTTATGCCGGCGGTATCGTCGTATTGTATGTATTCTCGATTTTGCTGACCAATTCAGACAAGAGCATCAACCAGAAGATTTGCAAAAGCAAACTGTTTGCCGTATTGGCCACAGTTCTTATCGGTGCAGCTCTGGTACTGTTCCTTATCTGGACCAACGGATTCGCTCTGAATGCAATTCCTGAATGCAGTGAAATAGGTTTGAAAGAAATCGGACGTGACTTAATCGGTATGGACAAATACCAGTACGTACTTCCGTTCGAAATAGTGAGTGTGCTCCTGCTGGCTTGTATGATAGGAGGCTTGTTAATTGCACGTAAAAGATAAAAGGAGGGACTTATGGAAATACATGTAGTATATTATCTGATTGTAAGTACAATCATGCTGTTTGCCGGCATATACGGATTCTTTACCCGTAAGAACCTGCTTGCAGTTCTTATTTCTGTGGAACTGATACTGAATGCAACAAACATCAACTTTGCCGTGTTCAACCGTTATTTGTTTCCTGATGTATTCGAAGGTCACTTCTTTGCCCTCTTTGGTATTGGTATCGCAGCGGCCGAAACAGCCGTAGCCATTGCCATCATTATCAATATCTATCGGAATATACGTAATATTCAGACAGACAACATTGATGAAATGAAGGGATAAAACGTGGTCAATAATTTATAAAAAATAAAACTATGGATTATTCATATACGATACTGATATTACTTCTTCCCATGCTCAGTTTTATTGTGCTGGGACTGGCAGGTATGCGTATGCAGCATAAAGTGGCAGGTGCTATCGGTACTGCAGTACTGGGCATCGTAGCCGTATTGTCGTATGCGACTGCTTACTTTTACTTCGGCAACGGACGTTCGGCCGACGGTACCTATGAGAAGCTGATGCCTTATAATTTCGAATGGTTGCCATTCACCAGCAATCTGCACATTGACCTGGGAATCTTGCTTGATCCTATCTCAGTAATGATGCTGATTGTGATTTCTACCGTATCACTCATGGTACACATCTATTCATTCGGTTACATGAAAGGTGAAAAAGGTTTCCAACGCTATTATGCATTCTTGAGCCTCTTTACCTTCTCCATGCTGGGTCTGGTTGTTGCAACCAACATTTTCCAAATGTATATCTTCTGGGAGCTTGTGGGTGTATCTTCATACCTGCTTATCGGTTTCTACTATACCAAGCCCGAAGCTGTGGCTGCCAGCAAGAAAGCATTCATCGTAACCCGTTTTGCCGATTTGGGCTTCCTCATCGGTATCCTCATCTACGGTTACTATGCAGGCACATTTACCTTTGAGCCTGAAACCCAGATGCTGATTGCCGCTGGCGGTATGATGCCTTGGGCATTAGGACTGATGTTTGTGGGTGGTGCCGGAAAGAGTGCCATGTTCCCACTCCACATCTGGTTGCCGGATGCAATGGAAGGTCCTACTCCTGTCAGTGCACTTATCCATGCAGCAACCATGGTTGTTGCCGGTGTATATCTGGTAGCACGTATGTTCCCTATATTTATAGCATACGCTCCTGAAGTTCTTCACTGGATAGCATATCTGGGTGTACTCACCGCATTCTATGCAGCAGCAGTAGCCTGCGTACAGACAGATATCAAACGCGTACTCGCGTTCTCTACCATTTCACAGATTGCCTTCATGGTTGTTGCACTGGGCGTTTGCATCGGTGCCGATACACACGAAGGTCTGGGATACATGGCCGGTATGTTCCATTTGTTTACACACGCTATGTTCAAGGCATTGCTCTTCCTTGGAGCCGGAGCTATCATCCACGCTGTTCACAGCAACGAGATGTCAGCTATGGGAGGTCTTCGCAAATACATGCCTATTACCCATATCACATTCCTCATTGCCTGTCTGGCCATTGCAGGTATACCTCCGTTCAGCGGATTCTTCAGTAAAGACGAAATCCTTGCTGCCTGCTTCCAGTTCAGTCCGGTTGTAGGATGGATGATGAGTATCATTGCAGGTATGACAGCATTCTATATGTTCCGCCTGTACTACGGTATCTTCTGGGGAAAAGAGAACAAAGAGCTTCACGCACACCACACTCCGCATGAAGCACCATTAAGCATGAGCTTCCCGCTGATGTTCCTTGCCGCTGTAACCTGCGTTTCAGGATTTATTCCTTTCGGACACTTCGTAAGCAGCAACGGTCAGGCATATGATATCCACCTGAATGCTCAGGTAGCCATTACCAGTGTATGTATCGCCATCGTAGCCATTGTACTTGCTACATTCATGTATATGAAAGAACAGCAACCGGTGGCCGACAAGCTTGCAGCAACATTCAAGACATTGCACCGTGCGGCATACCGCCGTTTCTATATGGACGAAATCTGGATGTTTGTGACCAAGAAAATCATCTTCCGCTGCATCTCTACTCCGCTTGCATGGTTTGACCGTCACGCAGTAGACCAGTTCTTCAACTTCACAGCATGGAGTGCAAATGCAAGTGCTGACGAAGTACGCGGCATGCAGAGCGGTAAGATACAAAGCTACTGTATCTGGTTCCTGATCGGAGCACTGGCCTTTACAGTTATGTTATTATTAGTGTAATTGAACGAAACTATTAAGACAATATGAATATATTAAGTTTTTTCGTATTAATCCCCTTGCTGATGTTACTGGGATTGTGGTTAAGCCGCAGTCTGAATCAGGTTCGTGGGGTAATGGTGGTCGGTTCATCAGCATTGTTGCTGCTGTCCATATATCTGACAATCGACTATCTCGGACTACGTAGCGCCGGTGCCACAGAGGAGATGCTTTATACCGACAGTTACATGTGGTATGCTCCCTTGCACATCTGCTACTCTATCGGTGTAGACGGCATATCAGTAGCCATGCTTTTGCTTTCGGGTATCATTGTATTCACCGGAACATTTGCTTCATGGAAATTAAAACCTCTTACTAAAGAATACTTCTTGTGGTTTACCCTGTTGTCACTGGGTGTATTCGGATTCTTTATCTCAACCGACTTGTTCACCATGTTCATGTTCTATGAGGTAGCTTTGATTCCGATGTACCTGCTTATCGGTGTATGGGGAAGCGGCCGCAAAGAATATTCTGCCATGAAACTTACCCTGATGCTGATGGGAGCTTCTGCATTCCTGCTTTGCGGTATCCTGGGTATCTACTACGGAAGTGGCGCACAGACCATGAATGTACTTGAAATTGCAGCCTTGCATAACATTCCTCTTGACTTGCAACGCATCTTCTTCCCGCTTACTTTCCTGGGATTCGGTGTATTGGGTGCCTTGTTCCCATTCCACACATGGAGCCCCGACGGTCACGCTTCTGCACCTACCGCCGTATCAATGCTTCACGCCGGAGTATTGATGAAACTGGGAGGTTACGGATGTTTCCGTGTAGCCATGTACCTGATGCCTGAAGCAACTCAGGAACTCGGATGGATCTTCCTGGTACTTACTACTATCAGTGTTGTATACGGAGCATTCAGTGCAGTAGTACAAACCGACTTGAAATATATCAATGCATACTCTTCTGTTTCACACTGCGGTCTTGTATTGTTCGCATTGCTGATGATGACCCGTACCAGCTGTACAGGTGCTATCCTCCAAATGTTAAGCCACGGTTTGATGACAGCTCTATTCTTCGCCCTCATCGGTATGATATACGGCCGTACACACACCCGTGACATTCGTGAGATGAGCGGTTTGATGAAAATCATGCCATTCCTCAGTGTAGGTTACGTGATTGCCGGTTTGGCCAACCTTGGTTTACCGGGATTGAGCGGTTTCATTGCAGAAATGACCATCTTCGTAGGTTCATTTGAGAATGCTGACACATTCCACCGTGTCTGCACTATCATTGCCTGCACAAGTATCGTAATCACCGCAGTTTATATTTTGCGCGTTGTGGGCAAGATTCTGTTCCACACAGTAAAGAACCCGCACCATCTTGAACTGACCGATGCTACATGGGACGAACGCTTTGCCGTTATCTGCCTCATCATTGCAGTAGCAGGATTGGGTATGGCTCCTTTCTGGGTAAGCGACATGCTCCATGACAGTGTTAATACAATTTTAAGTGCTCACCTCTCAATACTTAAATAAATAAAGATATGAATTATTCTCAATTTTTAGATATGACACCGGAAGTCAGCCTCATTGTTCTGATTCTGATCGTATTCTTCTACGATCTGTTTACTGAAGGCAAGGAGCGTCGCGGCTTCCATACCCTGACATGCATATTGCTGGGTATCCACACAGTATTGAATATCTTCCCCGGACAAGACAGGGAACTGTTTGGTGGCATGTATCAGGCTTATGCAATGACCGACATTGTAAAGACCATTCTTTCTATCGGTACGCTGCTTGTATTCCTGCAGGCAAAGAACTGGTTACGCCGTGACGACACCCGCCACAAGGAAGGCGAATTCTACATTCTTACATTATGTACCCTTCTGGGTATGAACTTCATGATGAGCGCAGGTAACTTCCTGATGTTCTTCATCGGTCTTGAACTCGCATCTATTCCGATGGCATGCCTCGCTGCATTCGACAAATACAAACATGAATCAGCCGAAGCCGGTGCAAAATATATCATGAACGCCATGTTCTCTACCGGACTCATGCTTTATGGTATTTCATTCATTTACGGTACCGTAGGTACACTTTACTTCAATGACATACCTACTGCACTCGAAGGTACTCCCATGCAGATTCTGGCCATGGTATTCTTCTTTGCCGGATTAGGATTCAAGATTTCTCTCGTTCCGTTCCACTTGTGGACAGCCGATACTTACCAGGGAGCTCCTACAGCTGTAACTTCATACCTTTCTGTAATCTCTAAAGGTGCTGCAGCATTTACACTGATGGTAATCCTTACCAAAGTATTTGCTCCGATGGTTGAAAACTGGCAACTGCTTCTTTATGTAGTAATCGTTATCACTATCACACTGGCCAACCTGTTTGCCTTGAAACAGGACAACCTGAAACGATTCATGGCATTCAGTAGTATCTCACAGGCCGGTTACATCATGCTGGCTGTAATCAGCGGCAACGCACAAGGTATGACTTCACTGGTATTCTATGTATTGGTTTACATTGCAGCCAACCTGGGTGCATTTGGTGTAATCAACGTTATAGAACAGAAAGCCGGAAAGATTGAAATGAATGATTACAACGGTCTTTACCAAAGCAATCCGAAGTTAAGCTTCCTGCTTACTCTGGCATTGTTCTCATTGGCCGGTATTCCTCCGTTTGCCGGATTCTTCAGCAAATTCTTCATCTTTGCTGCTGCATTCAGCGAAGGTTTCTACCTGCTGGTATTCATTGCTTTGGTCAACACCATCATTTCACTTTACTACTACCTGCGTATAGTAAAAGCAATGTATATTATCCCCAATGACAAACCGATTGCTTACTTCAGCAGCGACTGCAGTACAAAAATCAGTCTTGCTATCTGTACTGCCGGTATCCTAGCATTGGGTATTATCAGCGCTGTATATGACGGACTGAACCTGTATGCATTCGGTATGTAAAAAACCGGAACTTCATTTGTGAACAAGTTATCACAACTATAGAAAGGAGCGTTTTACGACGCTCCTTTTTTTATGTCCGCACTCCTCAAAGATATGAGGCATTTCTTTTCTTTCTCCAAATCAAAAAGCTATATTTGCGGCAATCATAAATCTTATTATCATGAAACTGAATCATCTTTTATTATGCACACTGCTTACCGCAGCCTGCCAGTCTGAAAAAGAGTATATCATTGAAGGTACACTTCCCCAACCCTTTACCGGAAAGGTTTACCTCACCTGCGTAAAAGACCGCTATACACGGATTGACTCCGTTACACTCAATGCCGAAACGAACTTCAAGCTCAAAGGTATCATTGAAAATCCGGAATTCTGCAACCTTACCACCTCTCCGCGTCAACATGACATATCACTTATAGTAGAGCCCAACAGTGAATATAAAGTCAGCATGAACGATGCACATGAGGGTAACATAGAAATCATTAAAGGAGGAAACGAGCAAAAGATTCTGAACGAATACCAGACGCATATGCAGCCTATGGAAGACAAAGGCAACCAACTGGCTACCATGTTCAGCAACATCAATCCACAAACCGACAAAGCAACGACAGACTCTATCCAGAAACTGATGAGCCTTAACTTTGAAGAACGTGAGAATGCAACCAAGGAGTTCATAAAGAAATACCCCAAAAGTTTTACAGCCTGCCATCTGGCTGGAAATCTGCTTTTGTATACTTATCCGGAACTAAAGGAAATCTCTGAAATCATTGATACGGTAACCTATGCCTATTCATATGACTACCGACGGTTCAAGGAGAATCTAGTCAAAACTCAAAGCACATGGATACAGGATATGCCCGCTCCAGATTTTGTAACACACGATCTGAAGGGAAAAGAAGTACGCCTGAGCGATTTCAAGGGCAAATACCTGTTACTTGACTTCTGGGCCAGCTGGTGCCGTCCATGCCGACAGCGTGCTGCTGAACTAAAAGCCATATATGACCAGCTTCAGACGCGCGGCATTACCGTATGCGGGCTGAGTATGGATGAAAATAAGGCACAATGGGAAGCAGCCACCAAAGAAGACGGAATAATATGGACCAATACGGGAGAACTGAAACCGTTTAAGGAAAACACCATTGCGGCCGACTATAAAGTAAGTCAGCTGCCTACCATGTTCCTTATTGACCCGGATGGAAAAATCATAATGCAGAACCCTGAAATCGAAGATCTGATGGCTCTCCCACTCAAGAAATAAAGACATACCTTTATAAAAAAATCTGCCGGCGTTTTACTTGCTGAAAAGTAAAAACGCCGGCAGTCTTTTTATAATCTTACAGGTTCAGACTTATTTCTTGCAAAGTGGAGTCGGTTTGATTTGTTTGAAGAAATCATTACCCTTATCATCAACGAGGATAAATGCCGGGAAATTCTCTACCTGAATCTTCCAGATAGCTTCCATACCCAATTCAGGATATTCTACACACTCAATGCTCTTGATGTTGTTCTGAGCAAGGATTGCAGCCGGACCACCGATTGAGCCCAGATAGAAGCCACCGTGTTTCTTGCAGGCGTCGGTTACAGCCTGGCTACGGTTACCCTTAGCCAACATAATCATGCTACCGCCATGGCTCTGGAACAAGTCAACATACGGGTCCATACGTCCTGCGGTAGTCGGGCCCATCGAACCACAAGCCATACCTGCCGGAGTCTTGGCAGGACCAGCATAATAGATAGGATGATCCTTGATATACTGCGGAAGGTCTTCACCACGGTCAAGACGTTCTTTCAGTTTGGCATGTGCAATATCACGGCCCACGATGATAGTACCGTTCAGTGACAGACGGGTAGCTACCGGATATTTAGACAATTCCTTCAGGATTTCACTCATCGGACGGTTCAGGTCAATCTTCACAGCATCACCTTCACCAGCCTGACGCAATGCCTCAGGAATCAGTTCACCCGGATTGCTGTCGAGTTTTTCAATCCAGATACCGTCTTTATTGATCTTACATTTGATGTTACGGTCGGCAGAACAAGAAACACCCAAGCCAACCGGACAAGAAGCACCGTGACGCGGCAGACGGATAATGCGCACATCGTGTGCATAATACTTACCACCAAACTGTGCACCCAATCCGATACGGTGAGCTTCTTCAAGCACTTGTTTTTCCAGTTCGATATCACGGAATGCACGTCCGCCTTCACTACCTGTAGTAGGCAGGTTGTCATAATAATGAGTTGATGCAAGCTTAACGGTAAGCAGATTCTTTTCTGCAGAGGTTCCGCCAATAACGAAAGCAATATGATAAGGCGGACAAGCAGCTGTTCCTAGAGTCTTCATCTTTTCAACCAGGAAAGGAACCAGTGTACCCGGGTTCAGGATTGCCTTTGTTTCCTGATACAGATAAGTCTTGTTGGCAGAGCCACCACCTTTGGTTACACAAAGGAATTTATATTCCATACCTTCGGTAGCCTCGATATCAATCTGTGCAGGCAGGTTACATTTTGTATTTACCTCCTCATACATGCTCAACGGAGCATTCTGTGAGTAGCGCAGATTCTCTTCAGTATAAGTTTTGTATACACCGTATGACAAAGCCTCTTCGTCGCAATATCCGGTCCATACCTGCTGACCTTTCTCACCATGTATGATAGCCGTACCGGTATCCTGACAGAAAGGCAACACTCCCTTGCAAGCCACTTCCGCATTACGCAGGAAAGTAAGCGCTACATATTTATCGTTCTCACTGGCTTCAGGGTCGCTCAATATTTTGGCTACCTGTTCGTTGTGCGAACGGCGCAACATAAACGAAACGTCACGGAAAGCAGCATTAGCCATAGCTGTAAGTCCTTCTTTCTCAACTTTCAGAATAGGCTTTCCTTCGAATTCACTAACCGACACATAATCTTTCGTCAACAAATAATACTCTGTATTGTCCTCTCCAAGTTGGAAAGGAGCTTCATACTTAAACGGAGTTACTGCCATAATCACAATTTTTTATTATTAAATTAGTACGATACAAAAATACAAATCTCCTTTTTATTTAAGTTCTTTCAGGAGTGAAGATAACCGTTCTTTAGCTTTCTTTAGTTGTTCGTCACAGTCATGCTGCAACATTTCCACAAAACCAGACGATATTCTGCTCAACGAAGAATCTCCCAGCTCTTCCTCCTTCCTTATATCAGCATAAAGAGCTTCATAATAACAATGAATGTTCGGTTCATAATTCATCAGAGCCTCAACCACCCGGTCCAGGGTATAATGACATTCTATCGTCTGCTTGAGCAGTAACGGATAGTCTTCTTTCCATTTTTTCCAATAGACACACAAGTCATCTACCGAAGTGATTTTCTCCTCTTCCATGTCATGACATAAATCCATCACATATTCCTGAGGAACAATCAGTCCCAGCATGTCTACCCATTCAGTATATTTCTTTTCCGAAACCTTCTTGAATCCGGACAAGGCTACGGCCGACAATACCACGTACAGCTGTTCTATCTTGTTATACAGGCAGATACCGCGCTCCAAAGCCTTGCGTGATATCACAATGTTTCCATCACGATATTCGTTACAGTCACCTTGCGAACGGCGCAACATTTCCAGTCTCTTGCGACCTTTCACTATCTTGCTTATTATGTAAGGATTCAGTTCAGAATAAGTTGAAATGTAATCCAGCATTCCGTCACAAGGTTTCCTCTTATCACGTGCCTCCCATTTGCGTACATCACGATACGTTCCAACCGATGCGAAATTCACTCCCGGCACCAGCTGTACGCTCCTGTCATTACCGAAAACATATGAAAAAGGATAAGCATCCAAATCAACATGCGCATCAACTTTTCCCATAACCATCGAAAAAGCCCCGATTCTTGCCGGCCATACCAGATGGGCACCCGAGGCAGTCTTGCAACCACGTTTCATCACTCCGTAATGAAGCGGTCCCAACTTATACATATGGTTACTCATGTTTGTGCCCGAACCCGCATTCATAAATGAGAACATGCCTCCAATGAGCAAAGTTGCCTTATGATGACTTACGGTATAAGGTCCGGCACATATGGCACAGGCTTCTCCGTTATCCATATAGCTGTTGGCAAAGAACAAGGAAGATTCTGCCGAAAATCCTTTTCCGATATGCACGCACTGCCCAACCAGACAGTCAGTAATTTTCGCCTCGTCATACACATCAGCTCCAGCCTGAATCACCACGTTCCGGCATATCGCTCCGGCTCCTACCCTGACTTTTCCTACTGATGCACTGCACAGGAAACAGTTCCGTAAAGCCTCAGCCCCTCTTACTTCGGCCTCATCGCCAATCCATACATCCTCAATCATCCGGGTATGCACTACCGTGCTGGCTTTTCCGATGTATCCTCTGTCCGAAGTAACCGCAGCAACACGATTTTCCACCAGACGGTCAATATATACCGGGATATTACATGCCGAATCTATCCTGCCTTCGGCATACATGTAACGGAAATAGAACTCATGTCCTGTAAGCTTATCATGCAAAGGCAGTTCAAACATTTCCGTACCTTCACACAATACAGCCACTCTGGTTCCAATTCCAAAAGAAGATGCGCCTGTCATGGAAATGTAGCCTACATCCGAAACATATGCTTCATCGGCTATATCATAAGCCGATATGTAACTTCCGATATTCTCCAGCAGTACGTTGTCACCTACCGTCACATCATGAAGTTCGGCATTACGAACACCAGCCTTTCTCTTTATGCCGCCATAATCATGGAGCTTATCATAGATACCCAGACGTATATTTCCATAGAAACGTACATGAGCTATATTGTCGGGAGAAAAGCCTTCCTTTACCAGAATCCGTTCCCAACTTTCAGCCGTACATCCCTGCAATCGCAATACCTCTATCTCTCTCTCCGTAAGTTTCCTGTAATCACTTGTCATACTCTCAAACAATTATTTTTCCGTTTCTTCTTCATCATAAGTCTGGTAAAGAAAATCATTATATGGATATTTCTGCACATGCAATTCTTTTACCCTCTTATATAACATTGTCTTCAGTTCGTCCATATTCACCTTGTTACGTGCAGAAATAAATATGCAGTTATCGCTCATCTTGGCCATCCAGGTCTGCATCAGTTCTTCAAGCGTAATGTTTTCCTTAGTCTTGGGAGTAAGGTCATCCTCATCTTTCTTGACATAAGTATACGCATCAATCTTGTTGAACACCAGAATCATCGGTTTTTCGGCACATCCCAAATCGGCCAAAGTTTTTTCTACGACCTTAATCTGCTCCTCAAAATCAGGATGTGATATATCTACCACATGCACCAGCAAATCAGCCTCACGCACCTCGTCGAGTGTTGATTTGAACGAATCGACCAAATCGGTCGGCAACTTACGGATAAATCCTACGGTATCCGACAAGAGGAAGGGCAGATTCTCTATAATCACCTTTCGTACGGTAGTATCGAGTGTAGCAAAAAGCTTGTTCTCGGCAAACACTTCACTCTTGGCCAACAGATTCATCAATGTAGATTTTCCCACATTGGTATATCCTACCAGTGCCACACGAATCAACCGTCCGCGGTTTTTGCGCTGAGTAGACTTCTGACGGTCAATCTCAGCAAGCTGCTGTTTAAGCAGTGACATCCGGTTCAAAATGATACGACGGTCCATTTCCAGCTGGGTTTCACCCGGTCCACGCAGACCAACCGAGCCTCCTTTTCCGCTACCGGAACCACCTCCCTGACGTTCAAGGTGAGTCCACAAACGTTGCAATCGTGGAAGCATGTATTTATATTGTGCCAGTTCCACCTGTGTCTTGGCACTGGCTGTCTGTGCCCGCATGGCAAATATATCAAGAATAAGTGACGTACGGTCCAGAATCTTCACTTTCAGTTCTTTCTCAATATTTCTGATTTGTTTTGCCGACAATTCATCGTCAAAAATCACCATACCGATTTCATTTTCGGGATCTTCTTCGAACGAAGCCAGATATTCCCGTATCTCATCCAACTTACCTTTACCTATATAAGTCACAGAATTGGGAGTATCCAGTTTCTGTGTAAAACGTTTTACAACCTGTGCTCCGGCAGTATCGGCCAGGAACTCAAGTTCATCAAGATATTCATTCGTTTTGCGCTCATCCTGCAAACGCGTAATCAAGCCCACCAGCACAGCCTTTTCAGTCTGCGCTTCTGATATCACAAATTCTTTCATTCTATACCTATAATATACATTTTTTGACAGATGCAAATATACACTTTTCTTCCATATAGCAAACTGCTACTGAACAAGAAATAACATCTTTAATACAGAATAAATACTATACATTTTTCCGTGTTCCGGCAAGCACCCATGCTTTTTAAAAAAGCACGCGTACTCTTCAAGAAAAGCACACGTCGTTTTTTCGAGAGCACACGTGGTTTAAAAAAGTCATAAAAAAAGTAACAACCAATCTGAAAAAGTATTTATTTTGCAACACCCAAAGGAAAGATGCCGGAGTGGTCGATCGGGCCGCACTCGAAATGCGGTGAACGGGTAACTGTTCCCAGGGTTCGAATCCCTGTCTTTCCGCTGATATCCAGTTTTCCGACCACATCAAAATCCCCGTATTATCATCATTTTCACAATAATAAGCACCACCCATATACACTATCAGTGAATATGAGCTATCTTTGCACTCCGAAAAAGAGCAATACCTAAACCACTATGAATATGAAGAAACTAATCTGGTTCATGGCCCTGATTGCCATGATAAGCAACTACGCATACGGGAGCTGCAAGAATGAATTGGAACTGGTTTTCTGTAACAAGAAAGAGGCTGAAAAGTTACTAGGACATGACGATATCATGGTGCACCAATGGAGCCAGTTTGACTGCGATGCCCGACTGGGAAAAACAGGAGGA
Organism: uncultured Phocaeicola sp.; assembly: GCA_944320885.1. Taxonomy (GTDB): domain Bacteria; phylum Bacteroidota; class Bacteroidia; order Bacteroidales; family Bacteroidaceae; genus Phocaeicola_A. The sequence goes on along the minus strand of CALUJE010000005.1, from coordinate 83,349 downwards.
AACAAACGGGAACTTGTAAAGTTCGTGACCGAACAGGCATTGGACTGGACCGATGCCGAAAAGAAAGCCGTATCGGACGCATGGCAGAAACTGAACCGAATTGTGACTGCCGAAGGATACAACCTCCCTGTGCCTGAGGAGGTGAAGGTGATGAAGACCACCATGATGGAAGAAGGAGGAGCCGGAGGATACACCCGCGAGGATTTCATCGTTCTGCAGAGCGGTCTGGACAAATCGGACCCCAAAGACGTAGAACTGCTGCTGGCACACGAACTGTTTCATGTCCTGACCCGGCGCTGCCCGGCATTCAGAAAAGACATGTATGCGCTAATCGGATTCAAGATTGCCGACAAGGAGTTTGAGTTTCCCGCCGATTTGGCCGACAAGAGAATAACCAATCCCGACGTGAACCGTTTTGACAGCTATGCCACATTCAACATTCAGGGAAAACCGACCGACTGCACCATGGCTATCTTCTCTTCAAAACCATATAACGGAGGAAGTTTTTTTGAATACCTCACTATCGGCCTGCTACCCGTAAAAGACGGAAAAGTGGTATCGGAAAACGGAAAGACCAAAGTATACAAGCTTTCCGACGCTACTGACTTTTTCGACAAGGTAGGCCGTAATACGGATTATGTCATCAATCCGGAAGAAGTGCTGGCAGAAAATTTCAGCATGGCTATCTTCGGAGGCAATGATTTCAAATCGATGAAACTGATTGAATCCATCAGAGAGTATCTGAGAAACAACAGCCTGTAACAGTCTGTTGTCTCTCAGACAATCATATTAGCCTAGTCTTGTGATTCATTCATAAGACGGGCTTCCTGAAATTTTGCCTTCATGGTAGGATTGTCACGGGTAAGCTTCTTGATGGTAAGTCCGTCGGCCTTATCATTGGCCAGACGAAGGTTTCGCTCCGAGCCCACCAGCGCGTCTTTTATCTTCTGAAGGTGAAGAATGGATTTGTCTATCTCGTCAATGGCCGTCTTGAACTTCTCACTGGCCAGACGGTAGTTATTGGCAAACTTTTCCTTGAACTCATTCAACTGATTCTCAAAATTTGTCACATCCACCGACTGACTGCGTGCCACGGCCAACTGCTTCTGATATTCGATACTCTTCTTCGAGGTCTGTACCAACAAGGTAATAAGCGGCATGAAGAACTGCGGACGTATGACGTACATCTTGGGATAACGGTGTGACATGTCGACGATGCCGGAATTATACAACTCGCTTTCCGGTTCGAGCAGAGATACCAGCACGGCATATTCGCATTTCTTCGACTTGCGGTCGTCATCCAGCTTCTTCAGGAAGTCTTCATTCTTATGCTTGGTAGCCGTTTCGTCCATCTCGTTTTTCATCTCAAACATGATGGAGATGTATTCAAATCCATCGTCATAGTCTCTGAAGATAAAATCGCCCTTGCTTCCGCCCGAAGCATCGTTGTCCTTCTCAAAATAGGCATTCGGGAAAAGCGGACGCATACGGTTGAACTCCGTACTGCAATGAATTTCCAACGTCTCTCCCACCATCTTTGTCGACATCTTTGTCTTCAGGTCTTTATAATAATTCACCTCTTCCTGCTTCTGACGCAACTGGATTTCGAATTCCTTTTTCAGACTGTTTTCACGCAAGGCAGCCTCATTCTTCTCCAGATTCACCCGTCCTGTCAGCTCAACGATTCTGTTTTCCTTTTCCCTTATGGCTTCCTGCGACTTGCGCTGTTCCTCAAGCACGGCTATCTGACAGGCATTCCTGCTTTGAGCTATGGTAGCCTTCAGCTGCATAATCTCCTCATTCTTCTTGGCCAGTTCCGTTCCCAATTCCAGCTGCTTGGTCTGTAACATGTTTCTGATTTGAGCTTTCAGCTGCTCTATCTCATTTTCCTTCTTTCCCATCTCCAGCTCCTGGGCAGAAAGTCTGTCTTTCAAAGTCTGTTCCGACTTCAGGATATTGACGCGCTGCTCGGCCTGATATTGCCTTTCAAGCTCCTCTATTCTCCGTTTGATTTCGGCGTTGAACTCCGCATTCTTCACCTGGCTGACGATTGAAGCATAATCAGCCTCATCAACCTGGAAAACACTCTGACATTTAGGACATTTTATTTCTTTCATATTCTATTAAAACTCAAAATTCAAAACATTACCAACTAAATTTTCTTGTTCTGCCAACGGGCCTTTTTCAAATACAGCAGACTGGCCGAAAGCATAAGAATGTAATAAACCACTTCTGTAGTAAAACAGATGTCTACCGGCGCCTGAAGCCACATGCCCACTATAAAGATATAAAGGGCATAAAAGGCCTGTATGAAAAGCTCCAGTACCAGGGCTGCCTGCGTGTTTCCGGTACCTGAGATACCATTGAAGTAAATATTCGCAAAGGCAGCAATAAGCATGGAAGCACAAACCACATACAGTGCCGAAACCGACTCATCGAGCAACGTTCCATCATTGGTGTAGATTGACAGGATGGCATCGGGAAACATAACGCAAAGCAACACACAGACTATCATAATACAGAAAGATATTCTGGCTATCTTATGCAACAATGCAACAACTTTCGATGTTCCGCCCGAGCCTATCAGGTTGCTCACCAGCGTATTGGCCGTAGTAGCCAGTGACTGTACCGGAATGAGCAACACGATATACACACTGCGTACTATATTGGCGATGGCAAGCTGACGCTGTCCTAACCGCTCCAACGCCATAAAGAACACGAACCAGATGGCCAAAGCCAGGAAATACTGCACCATTGTGAAACAGGATATGCGCAAGATACGGAAAATCAGATTTAAATCCAATACTCCCCAACGGTCGAGCTGGTATTTCTTAAGATCAATCTTGCAATAAGTATACACAAAGAAGAAAATAACCGACGAAGCCTCGGCTATGACTGATGCCAAAGCAGCTCCCTTCACTCCCATTTCCGGGAATCCCCATTCGCCAAACACCAGCACATAGTCAAGAAATACATTGACCACAGCCATTACCACCGCACTCAGCGTAAGTACACGCGTCTGGGTTATACCGATATACAGGGCACGGAACATCACGTTGACAAACGAAAACAGTACGCCCCATATTCGCCATGTGAAGAACTCGTAGGTTGCTTCATAAATAACATCCGAAGTTATCAGCATACGAATCAGCGGAGCTGCACAGAAAGACATGACCGCCAGAAGCAATACGGCCATAGCCAGACTGAAAGCCGTACCCTGCCACATGATAGGCCCTACCGCACGATAGTTTCCTTCACCGTTGCGGCGTGCCATCAGAATCTGTGAACCAACGCTGAAACCGAAGGCTACCGTATAAACACAAATATACAGCAATCCTCCCATAGCCGCCGCTCCCAAAGCCACTTCGCCCACGTGTCCTAAAAACGCCGTATCTGTCACATTGATTACATTTTGCGCAAGCAGTCCCAGAAATATCGGACAGGTAACATTCCATATCTCCTTATTCGTATACATAATAACAAAATGATTTTATTAAATAACAAAAACAGACGTACAAAGGTAGCAATTTTTCAGCGAAAAAGCCGCTTTCCGCTGCCACCAGATACCACGCAAACGGCGGACTGCTTCCCAGCATACGTTTCACGGCGTGAAACAAAAGTTTCAGCAAAGGGAAAATAAATTTTCACTTAACTGAAACTAATCAAGAGCCTTTGTCGTGAAGTATTGGCCGAGGGAAAGCTGAATTAAAAAATGGCTGTATAAAAACATAGTCAAAGAAGTTGATTATCTTTGCAACTAAGATAACAGACAATGGAAATACATAACTTACTGGATGTCAAATCAAGAACCGAACTGCGTGAATGGCTTATTAACAACCATAAAACAGAGAAAGAATGCTGGGTAGTGGTGAAACGCGGAAGACCTACAGATGACAATACTTTCTGGTATATTGATGCTGTAGAAGAAGCCTTATGCTTCGGTTGGATAGACAGTACCACTAAGAAAATAGCAGAAGATGTAACAGCCCAGAAACTTTGCCCCAGAAAGCCAAGAAGCAATTGGTCCGAACTCAATAAAGAAAGATGCCGAAGAATGGAACGATTAGGACTGATGACAGATGCCGGAAGAGCTGTTCTGCCGGATATGTCGCCCAATGGTTTTACCATAGACAAGGATATATTACACAGGCTACAATCCGATCCGTTAGTGTGGAACAACTTCTGCCAATTTCCTGATTTATACAAGAGAATCAGGATTGATACCATCCAAATCAAGAGGAACCAACCCGAACTTTTTGAAAGTCGCCTGAACAAATTCATAGAAAATACCCGAAAAGGACTTCTTTACGGAGAATGGAATGACAATGGAAGATTATAAAAATACAGAAAAGCATTAATCTATTTCTATTTTTATTACCTTTGTACCTAGGATATTAAAAACAAAGATTGTTCAACTACATGAAATGGCAATTGTGCATATAGCTACGCATAAAAGATAGCATTCTCAATTCAAGCTATTGTTAATATACAGACTTATTATACAGATCTGTATTTCTTTATTTTGCCATTATATCAAATAATTACTTTACAAATAAGTTATGTCACCAGTTGACAGAACTTGTTGTATTTTATCATGCTGAACAATGAATTATACATATAAAAACATATGGCTCATCAACTTTCCGGTTATGATGAGCATCCTTATCGAACAACTTATTAATATAACTGATGCTATCTTCTTAGGTCATGTTGGTGAAATAGAATTGGGGGCATCTGCACTCGCCGGAATCTGGTACCTTGCCATTTATATGCTCGGTTTCGGATTCAGTATAGGTTTACAGGTTGTCATTGCACGGCGTAATGGCGAACAACAATATTCAGAAACAGGTAGGACATTCTTTCAAGGACTGCTTTTTCTGTCGGGTTTAGCAGTTCTACTGTGCGCTATTTCTAAAATATTATCTCCCATGATTCTGAGCAATCTGATTGCATCTGAGAAAGTATATTCTGCTATTATAGACTATTTGGACTGGCGCATTTGGGGATTGATGTTTTCATTTCCATTTCTCGCATTGCGATCTTTTCTGGTCGGTATCACACTTACAAAGCCCTTGAACAAAGCAGCCTTCACTGCAGTATTAGTGAATATACCTTGTAATTGGCTTCTCATATTTTATTTCGATATGGGAATAGCCGGTGCTGCTATAGCATCTTCATTTGCAGAATTGTGCTCATTAATAATATTGTCTATCCATGTTTTACGAAAAATGGACAGAAAGGTTTATGGTCTGAACTGGCAGTTTAATAAAAACATATTCCATCATGTCTGCCGTGTATCTATCTGGAGCACGTTCAATCCGTTTATTGGTGTAGCCTCATGGTTTGCCTTCTTCGTAGCCATTGAACATTTGGGCGAGTTGGAACTGGCAGCGACAAATGTCATACGCAGCATATCTACCTTGTTTTTTGTTATTGTCAATTCATTGGCAGCAACAACCGGCTCATTGGTAAGTAATCTGTTGGGAGCAGGACAAAAGAATCAGATTTTCCCGTTATGTAACCGGGTTATCAGTTTGGGATACGCCGTGGGATTCCCACTTATTATCCTTTCTATAATCTGTTTCAATCCACTTTTCAATATTTATTCGGATAATGAGAGCCTAATGCAAATAGCACAGCTACCATTTACAGTAGCTCTTTTGAATTATGCCTTTGCCTTACCTGGTTATGTATATATGAATGCTGTCACAGGGACAGGTGCCACACGTACAACTTTCATTTTCCAAGCTGTAACCATTATAGCCTACCAGATTTATTTATGGACGATAAACAATTTCAGCACATCCCTGTCTGTATATTGGACAGCAGAATACTTATATGTAATATTGCTTGGAGTGCTTTCCATTATCTATCTTAAATTCAAGAACTATTAATCATTTAAATCATGATGAAAAAAATATATCCTCGTACAGGAGATAAACAGACTGTTTACCTGAATACAGTTATAAAAGATCCGTCTATAGAAGTCGGAGATTATACAATCTATAATGATTTTGTATCCAATCCGCTACTTTTTGAACAGAATAATGTACTGTATCATTATCCAATAAATCACGAGCGATTAATAATAGGTAAATTTTGCTCCATTGCTTGCGGCACAAAATTTCTATTCAATTGTGCCAACCATACATTAAGATCTTTATCAACCTATACATTCCCTTTGTTTTATGAAGATTGGAATTTGGAGAAATCCAATGTTTCAGATGCATGGGATAACAAAGGAGATATCGTAATAGGTAATGATGTCTGGATAGGTTATGAAGCAATAATAATGGCTGGGGTACATATCGGAAACGGAGCAATCATTGCCACCCGAGCTGTTGTCACTAAAGACGTACCACCTTACACCATAGTAGGCGGTATTCCTGCCAAGCCGATCAGGAAGCGTTTTGATGAAGAGACCATACAAAAACTGCAAACCTCAAAATGGTGGGACTGGCCATATGAGAAAATCCGAAAGAGTCTACCTTATCTTACTATCGGAGACATTGATGGATTATCAAACCTACAAGAATAAATTTATCCGATTATAAATACAAAAACAATGGCCTTCTTTTTTAGATTTATAACTGATGATTTTTAAAATCATAGCCTATAATCATAGAAAAGAAGGCTATAAATAAAAAATTTATAACTTATAATTTTTTATTCAGATTAATACTCAAAACTGATTATCACCGAAAATATTACAACAAATATTACGCCTGAATACCATAGTTGAAAAAGTATTCAACCAGTTTCTTTACTCAAAAGAGATGTTTAGAAAACTATGTGTAGCCATCAGATTTGCCAGAAATATGATAAAAAGCCTATTGAATAATAAAAAAGTAGCAAAATTTATTCTGAAGAATACAATAGAAGTTTGACTTCAGAAATGATATTTTCAGAATAAAGAAGCAATCTTACCGATAGCAATAAACTTATACTAACCATAAATAAGGTATCAATTTATGATGGGTTCAATGAGAGAAAAACAAGAACACAACAACCCATACGGTCTACTATACGGGAAGATAAGAAATATAGAGGATTCTGAATGTAAACTTGATAGTTTTACGACTCTATTTTGCCGATTATCAATGAAATTGTGTATCTTTACCAATGTCTTGATAAAACTCTTTCCAAGACATATTATAATTAGAAAAAGCGTTATGCTTATCTTGTAACTTGAAAACATAGGAAATTTTCAACCGGATGCAAGGATAGCGTAGTGATTCTCACGCATACAGCGTGGGCTGTTATTGTTACATCTGCATCTATGGTTTCCTACGACCTTCAAGTTAAGACGTGGCATCGCAGTTCCACGCTTCTGCACATTTTAAAGACATCCTTGTGGGAACTGGAGAATGAAAAAAAGGATTAAGTACAAATGAAAAACGAAGTAAAGCCTATTACTGCCTCCACAGAGCACATTGCTGCATGCGGTCTGTATTGCGGAGCATGTCGCAAATACCTCAATGGGAAATGTCCGGGATGCCGGCAAAACGAAAAAGCAACATGGTGTAAGATTCGCCAATGCTGTATAGAAAAAGGATTTCACAGTTGTGCCGACTGCACTATGAATGTAAAAGACTGCAAGATACACAACAACGTGATAGGAAAAATCTTCGCTTTCCTGTTCAATTCAGACCGAGCAGCATGTATCCACTACATCCAGATAAACGGATATAAGGCTTTTGCGGAAGAGATGACCCAACGGAAAGCACAAACCATGAAAAAGAGATGAATTTATGAAAGCAGACTATTCAGACACCTATATTACGACTGTCCGAAGCACCTGTCCCATGACTGCCAAAGTTCTGTTCCAACAGATATTCGTTCACTATCCCAAACCCGTATTATATCTGCTTCGATTAAGAGACTGGCTGGTAAAACCATTCGGATTGCAATCGGGAGGAGGATTCACCGATTTAATTACTGAGCAAGATGACAGCAAAGTAATCATCTGTAAATCAGATAAACATTTGAATTTTCGGATATTATTGCAATGTGATACTTTCAATGCTTCAACACATCAACAAACCATCAGAATAAGCACCTTTGTCAACTATCATAATTCATTGGGAAGAATCTATTTCTTCTTTATCCGTCCCTTTCATACCCTTCTTTGCAAACAGATGATGAATCGGGCAGCAAGAAATTGGGAGAAAGAAAATATCTTTGTAAATCTTTTATAACTAATAATATAGACTTTTTATAGGTTGGATATGAAATATATACTTTTCGTTGTAATATGCTTTTTAACTAGTTGCCAAACAGATAAAGATCCTTTAGAGCAAATTGAAAACATTTCTAAAAGAGGCAAATGTTTTGAATGTATAAAAACTCTGTCAGAAAAATATCCGGCAAGAATGTCTGGCAGTGAAAACAATACAAAGGCCATTTATTTCTTGAAAAATGAAATGGAAAAATTCTGTATTGATGTAAAAATCGATTCTGTAAATGTACCATTATGGTTACCGGGTACATCTACTCTATACTACACAGACGAAAACGGCAAGAAAAACTTAAATGCAATACCTTTAGGACTTTCTGTAGGAACAAATGGTAAAATTTTAAATCTTAAGGTTGTAGAGTTTACAAGCAAAGCTGATTTTGAAAAGGCGTCTTCTTTGGAAGGTTATGCCGTGTTCTTTAATGAAAAAATGGATTCAACAGAAAACGGATATTCAAAAGCAGGGTGGCAAAGAATGTTTGGTGCCTCTATGGCTGCTAAAAAAGGAGCAGAGGCAGTAATAACCAGAGCACTCTCTCCCATATCTGATGATTTTCCGAGAACAGGAACACTCAGATATGAGAATGGCATAAAAAAATTCCAGCCTTGGCTATATCCACTAATGATGCTGATCTCTTATCTGAAAAAATAGCCAAGAATCCAAATATGAAAATAAGTCTATCTTCTACTTCCGAATGGAAAGGTTCCACAACAGGATTCAACCTTATAGGAGAAATAACAGGAGTAAAGAACCCGGAAAAGGTAATACTTATATCTGCACACATCGATTCGTGGTTCAATAGCCAAGGAGCTCAAGACAATGCAACAGGATGTGCCCAAGCAATTGAAATACTAAGAATATTTCATAAAGGAAGAATTAATCCTCAAAACACAATCAGGGTCCTTATCTATCAGGATGAAGAAATTTCCATGTCCGGAATGAAAAAATATATAGAGAAATATGGAAATGACTGCCATTTATACAATCTTGAAATCGATTCTGGTGCAGAAGAACCATCGGGGTTTACCTTATTTGAGACAGAAACGGTTTATGACAAAATAAGAGCGTTTTCAGATTCACTTCATTTTACATCCAATTTACAAAGAATGCCATTAAAAGATGCTACTTTCTGGCCACTTAATTCAGAAAAAGAAGTTCCTGTATACTTTTATATGGCGGAAAGAAAAAATTATTTCTCTATTCACCATTCTGAAGTTGACAATATGTCTTTAGTAAACAAAGAGACAATCAACCGTTCTTCTGCAATGATTACAAGTTTTGTCTATCTGACAGACAAGATAATGTCTACAGAAAAATAAAAATATTTTTAATTTAAAAAGAATGACTATTATGTTTCATCTTATAAATAAAGAAACTTGGAAAAGGAGACCGTATTTTGAGCACTATTTCAATCAAATACGATGTACTTATAGTATTACTGTAAATATTGACATTTCTCAACTCATATTGTTCAAGGAAAATTATCATATCAAACTTTATCCTCTCCTAATTTATGCGACAACAAAAGCTGTAAACAATCATGAAAAATTCAGAACGGCCATCAACGACAAAGGAGAATTAGGTGTATGGGAGAAACTATCGCCATGCTACACTATATTTCATAAGGAGAACAAAAGTTTTTCCAATCTCTGGACTGAATGGAATAATGATTTGAAAACTTTTCTATTCAACTATGAACAAGATATCAGGCTGTTTGGCTATAATTACAATATAAATGCAAAGCCCAATACACCAGCTAATACCTTTCCTCTATCTTCATTACCATGGACCACATTTACAGGATTTAATCTGAACATATTCACTGACGGAAGTTACTTGTTGCCCATTTTCACCTATGGAAAATATTTTCAGCAAAACAACAAATGCCTTATACCTCTTTCCATACAAGTGCATCATGCCGTTTGTGACGGATTTCATGTATCAAGACTTATCAATGAAATACAGCAAATATGCAACAACATAAATGACGGAAAAGAACTGCTAGCAGATTCTTTATATAAAATATAGATAAACTTAATATTTTAACAAGTAGTTTTAAACAACCGAAAAAACACTTTTCAGCCTTAATTCAGAGTATAAAAAAAGGATGTAAATCTCGTAATTACTTGATTTACATCCTTTATCAGCGGAGAGACAGGGATTCGAACCCCGGGTGCCTCGCAGCACAACGGTTTTCAAGACCGCCGCAATCGACCACTCTGCCACCTCTCCAAAACTCCTTTGTAGAAGTACTTCTTTTCAAAAGCGATGCAAAGATATGACGACTTATTGAATTTACCAAATTTATCGACACTTTTTCTAAATATTTCCTCCAGAATCATTATTTAAATGCTCCGTAGAAAACGTTCAGGCTCAAAATTTGTGTGACAAAAACAAACCTGCTAACTTTGCATGATTTTTAAATCGATAACATAGACCGACTCTACAAACACAACAATTAGATTAAAGACATACCGATTATTATTGGCATTATGATATATCCACAGAACTTTGAACAGAAAATAGGATTCGACCAAATCCGTACTTTATTAAAGGAACAATGTTTAAGCTCATTGGGAGAAGAACGAGTTGACAGCATGGAATTTACCGATAATGCTGAAACAATAAACCGTCTGCTGAACGAGACAACAGAATTCATACGGATTATTCAGGAAGAAGATAATTTTCCGGATCAATATTTCTTCGACGTACGCCCCTCGCTGCGCCGCATACGGGTAGAAGGACTGTATCTTGACGAGCAGGAGGTGTTCGACCTGCGACGCTCACTCGAAACCATACACAGCATCGTACGTTTTCTGCATTGGGAAGAACAGGAAAGCGGTGAATATCCCTACCCTGCCCTGCAAAATCTGGCCGGAGACGTAGCTGTGTTTCCACAACTCATCGGACAAATAGAACGTATTCTCGATAAGTACGGTAAGATAAAAGACAATGCTTCGGCCGAACTGCTACGAATCCGACGGGAGATAACATCGACCACTAGCGGTATTTCGCGCAGCCTGAACGCCATATTGCGAAACGCCCAGTCGGAAGGATATGTAGATAAGGATGTCACTCCTACCATGCGTGACGGCCGTCTGGTTATCCCCGTGGCTCCGGGTCTGAAACGGAAAATAAAAGGTATTGTACATGATGAGTCGGCCACAGGAAAGACCGTCTTTATAGAACCGGCCGAAGTGGTGGAAGCCAATAACCGGATACGCGAACTGGAAGGAGAAGAACGGAGGGAGGTAATCCGCATATTGACAGAGTTTTCAAACACCGTACGGCCGCAAATACCGGAAATTCTGCAATCGTATGAATTTCTGGCCGAAATAGATTTTATCAGGGCTAAAGCACGTTTCTCCATCAATATCAATGCCATCAAGCCTGTAATAGAAAACACGCAGGTGGTAGACTGGACGATGGCGGTACACCCATTGTTGCAACTCTCGCTGGCACGCCATGAGAAAAAAGTGGTTCCGCTCGACATTGAGCTGAACAAGTCACAGCGACTGCTTATCATCTCCGGACCGAATGCCGGAGGTAAATCGGTTTGTCTTAAAACTGTGGGGCTTCTGCAATATATGCTTCAATGCGGACTGCCTGTCCCGCTTCACGAAAGAAGTCATGCGGGTATTTTCGGCAGCATATTTATTGATATTGGCGATGAACAAAGTATAGAAAATGATTTGAGTACTTATTCATCACACTTGCTGAACATGAAGAATACCATGAAGCATTGTGATGAAAGGAGTCTTATCCTGATTGATGAATTCGGTAGTGGAACAGAACCTCAAATCGGAGGTGCCATTGCCGAAGCCGTACTGAAACGTTTCAATAACAAACGGGCATTTGGAGTTATCACCACGCACTATCAGAATCTGAAGCATTTTGCCGATGAACACGAAGGGGTGGTTAATGGTGCCATGCTGTATGACCGTCATCACATGCAGGCGCTGTTCCAATTGCAAATAGGTAACCCGGGCAGCTCGTTTGCCGTAGAAATTGCACGAAAGATAGGTATTCCGGAAGATGTGATTGCCGATGCCTCGGAAATTGTGGGAAGCGAATATATCAACGCCGACAAATATCTGCAGGACATCGTACGCGACAAGCGTTACTGGGAAAGCAAACGCCAGAATATACGCAAGCGCGAAAAACAGATGGAAGAAACGATTGCACGGTATGAGGCACAGCTCAACGAACTGGACAAGAGCCGCAAGGAAATACTGCGCAATGCCAAAGAAGAAGCACGTCATCTGCTGGAAGAATCGAACGCCCGCATCGAAAACACGATACGAACCATTAAGGAGGCACAGGCCGAAAAGGAAAAGACACGCAATGCACGTCAGGAACTGAATGAGTTTAAGGCTGACGTAGAGGAGATAGACAAGAAGCAGACCGACGAGAAGATTGCACGTAAAATGGAACAGCTCCTCGAAAAGCAAAAGAGAAAGCAGGAACGCAAGAAGCAACAGAAGACCGGCAATGTGCCTGTTGTCCCAAAAGCGGAGCGTCCCTTGCAGAAAGGCGACACCGTGCGTATCAAAGGACAGACTTCAGTCGGTGAGCTGCTGGATATAAGCGGAAAGAACGCAACAGTCACATTCGGGGTTATCAAAACGACTGTCAAGCTGGAACGTCTGGAAAGAGCCGAAGCTCCGCGAACAAGCAATACGATGCAGAGTTCATCGTTTGTAAGCACTCAGACGCAAGATAATGTATATGAGAAAAAACTCCAGTTTAAACAGGATATTGACGTCAGAGGCATGAGAGGAGACGAAGCCATACAGGCTGTAACTTACTTCATTGACGATGCTATTCTTCTGGGAGTAAGCCGGGTACGTATTCTGCATGGTACAGGAAACGGAATCTTGCGCACACTTATACGTGACTACCTGAGAACTGTTCCCGGAGTAAGCCATTTTCAGGATGAACACGTTCAGTTTGGCGGCGCCGGCATTACCGTAGTAGACTTGGACTGAAAAAAGGAGTAAGAATATATATAAAGACAACAGATGTCCTTTCTTGAAGCAGAAAGGACATCTGTTGTCTTATACAAGCTTTATATGCAATATCAATCATTAAAAGTCGTCGCCTCCACGACCCCATCCGTCACCACCGCGCGGACCTCCCATGTTACCGCCTCGTCTGCGGTTTTCCATCCGTTCCTTACGGGCCTGTTCATCTTTCTGGTATTGGGCAAACTGATCTGAAGTCAATATTTTCTTCAACTCAACCTCAAAGTCGGCTTCATTCTGTTCTCTGACTTTCTGCATTTCCTCGCGCTGGGCTTTTTGCTGTTTCTTGTATTCCTTTCGTGCAGCCTTGCTCATCGCATCGAGAGAATCTTTAGGAAGAGGCTTGGGTTGCATGGCTTTCATCTTTTCTGCCTGTGACTTGTTCAGGGCCAACAGTTTCGAAGCTTGCTCTTCCGAGAGATTATACTTTTTCACAATCCGCTCCGTACGCATTTCGATCATCTTTTCCGGGTCCATTCTTTCACGTTGAGGACGTTGTGGACGCTGTGCTTCTGCCGCAAATCCATACATAAATACGGCTAACAATACTAAAATAATTTTCTTCATAAGTTTATTCCTCCTTAATAATCAATCTGTATAGCAGACCATGTATTAAGTGTAAAAGTTCAACTGCAGAATAAGAAAAAAGATTAATTTTAGTAAACACTTATTCAAGATACCACGTACAAGTGTCAACAATGGTATTTTTTCCGTTCCGTCCCTCAACACGAATCTGATTTTCTCCTTTATTCAAAAGAACTTTCGGCCATATCATCCGGTTCATTCCATCGTTTACCTGCGTTCCTATTTTTACACCGTTAATATATAATGTAGCTTTCTTCAGATTACTGTATAGCTTGACCCAGGTCTCAGCCTTGTCACGCTGTGTAAAGCGGCGACTGGTTATATATAGCATAGGTTCGGGATTCCAGTTTGCCTTGTAAAAATAGAAGATATCTTTTTTCGTTTTACGGTCATACGAAACAGCTCCTTTATCGTTCATACCGTCCGTATCGCCTTCCTTACGGATGGATGACTGCATATCAGAGAACTGCCATATCAACTTAGCCCACAGGAAAGGACGCTCCGTGAATGCTTTCCAGTATCCTTCATGACAAACAGCCTGATACTCCTCCGGATGCATACGGCTCGTAAGCTCTACACTTCCGTCTATGATACATGCATGATGATTCACACTGCCGGCAGCACCATATTCCGATACTCCTACAGGATAACCTTTTGAGGTGGCACGTGCCTCATCAAAAAAGTCGGAGGCCTGTTTATAGGAATCTTTCCAACTGAAATATTTATTCCATGCTACCAGATCGGCACATCCCAGATAATGACTCTGGTCCACGCAGGTGGCAAAGGCCGTCAGACGGGAAGGGTCCAGCTCCTTGAACAATGCATTTATTTCTTTCACAAAGGCTACCGGATTGTCGTACTCCTGGAATCTTACTCCATCGGATATCAGCAGTTCATTAAAGATACCCCAAAAACAGACAGACGGATGATTGTACTTCTGATAAACCAGTTCTCTGGTCACCTGACGGGCATTTTCCTCAAATCCCTGATTGTGCAGATATCCCGTATAATCATAGCCGCCCGGTCCGCACATCGGAATCTCGGTCCACAGTATAATACCGTTTTTATCACACAAATCATACATTTTTTCTCCATGCGGATAGTGTGCCAGACGCATGGCCGTTGCTCCCACTTCGTTAATCAACTCCATATCTCTTGCATATTCCGTATCAGACAAGGCACTTCCTTTTCCGGCAAAGTCCTCATGACGGCAGAAGCCATACAGACTCAAAGGTTTTCCGTTCAAAAAGAATCCTTTGTCGGCATCAACGGTATAGTAACGAAAACCAGTTTCCTGTTTTACGCAGTCTATCAGTTTTCCGTCTTCAAACAACTCGACCCTGACGCTGTATAAATATGGATTTTCTTTTCCGTTCCACAATATCGGATTATCTATCTGCAAGGAGTGTTTTACGTGTTCTTCAGTAACTGCACCACTCTTCTCTGCCACAATTTTTCCTTTGGCATCAAATACGGTTGTCTTGACAGACAGTTCTGCCGACGGCTTTCGCAAAGACAATATCGTTTCAACGGTAAATTCAGCCTTATTGTCGGTAACGCTGTCCTGATGAATCAATACTCCGGGAGAGGCATAAAACAAAGGTGATATACAGTTCTCGTCTGTCACTATCAGATGACACGGACGGTGGATTCCGCCATATACATTAAAATCGCCACTGATAGGAAGCACATCCGTGCGGAAAGCATTGCTGGCCCATACTTCCAGCAAGTTTTTTCCTCCCTGAACAAAATCCGTTATCTCAAGACAGAAAGCCGTATATCCGCCACGGTGCTGTCCTACCGTACGATGGTTGATAAAAACATCCGCAACGGAATTCACACCTTCAAAATAAAGGAAGAAACGTTTTCCTGCTGTTTGCAAAGGCAGTTCCAGGTCACGGCGGTACACCATTGTTTCACGGTTATAATCGGTAGTACCCTTCAGATAAGACGCATTCCATGTATGAGGTATTGTTACCTGCGTATAAGGTATATTTTTATCTGTTATCCGGATAGGTTTGTATTCCCATCCCTTATTCAACAATACGGAAACACGCGGTCCGTCTTCAGCAAATCCCATGTAAGGAAAAAGAAAGGCTACAAATGCCAAATAGATTAACAAGTTATTCGTTTTCATTGGATATTAGATTATTTTCATAACAAAGATAAGCTGTTTCTGGCAAAACAACAGAATTTAGTAACATAAAAAATTGCCTATTTAGACAGAATACTTTACTTTTGCGAGATTGAACAAATCTATAAATTTAAAATCAATAAAAAAATGGGATTATTTAGCATATTTACCAAAAAAGAAAAAGAGAATGTAGGAGGAATGGAAGACTTCATGACACTGATACGAGTATATTATCAGTCAGTGATGGCATGCAACCTGGGCATAACAAACCTGGCATTCCTTCCGGATATGGCAGCATTCAAACGCTCTTTAAAAATAGCTACACAAAACAACAAGCTGGGTATCGCCGAGAAAAGCCGCTGCAAAAAGATGCTGAAGGAGATATACGGCATGAGCGATAACTTTTTCAAGGAAGTGGACATGTCTATCAAAAAGAACTGCCGCAGCATCAATGATATAAAAAACTATTTATTCATGTTTCAGGGATTCAGCCAGGATTTAATGGTGTTAATGGGTAACCTGATGAAATGGAAATTCCGTATTCCGAACATCTTCAAAAAGACTCTTTACCAACTGACTGCAAAAACCGTTAATGATGTACTGACCCGTACGGACTGGAAAGATGATGCCGTAAGAAAGACATGCAGCAACATACGCAAATATCAACATACATTGGGTTATTCCGGTGAATGGATGACCGAATACGTATATAATATCGTTATTCTGGCCAAAAAAGAGCCGAAACCCAAAAACGAAGATTGAGAATAGTTTTTCATAAAATAAAACAAAAAAACTTTTGCTATTCGTAAAGAAAAGCTATATTTGTGTAGGATTTGTATAATATGACGGAAGAAGACAACAGACAACTCAGCATTTTTGAAGCAAGATTTCGTCATTTGCTTTATCTTTATGAGCAGATAAAACAAAAAAACGACATTTTGACTCGGGAACTGCTCCAAAAGGATGAAAAAATAAAAGAGTTGGAAGAACGTTGCCGACAGGCCGAAATAAATTACAAAGACCTAAAAGCCGCCAGAATAATCAGTATCAACGATAACGAATCGAAAGATACCAAACAGCGATTAGCCAAACTGGTGCGTGAAATCGATAAATGCATCGCTTTATTAAATGGATAAAACGGATGTATGATGGATAATAACGAAAAAATGAGGATTCATTTGTCGATTGCAGACAGCATCTACTCAATGACCATCAATCGGAAAGATGAAGAGTTGTATAGAAAGGCTGCAAAAGAGATAAATGACAAATTAAATATGTATCGCGAAAGAAGACCGGAGGGTGCCATGCTTGACCATTTAAGAATGGTAGCTTTTGACTTTGCTTTTAAAGTTGTCAACTCCGAATACCGGAACGATACACAGCCCTATAAGGACAAATTGGAACAGCTTACCAAAGAAATGGAAGAGCTCTTTCAAAAAGAAGAACAAAAAGAGGGTATTTGAGGTATACATTTTTTTGAATAAAGATATTCGCGCACTACTTGGTATTCAGAAGAGAAGTGTTCTTCTGAAACAAGTAGTGCATTTTTTTATTATAAAATTATAAATAAAATGGGTTTAACTATAGTAACATCATTAATTGCTCTTGTCATAGGACTCATTGCTGGATATACGGTTTTCAGATACGTAATGAAATCAAAGTATAACAGCATTCTGAAAGAGGCTGAAACAGAAGCTGAAGTTATCAAGAAAAACAAGCTGCTGGAAGTAAAAGAAAAGTTCCTTAACAAAAAGGCTGATTTGGAAAAAGAGGTTGCGCAGCGCAATCAACGTATCCAACAGGCAGAAAACAAGCTGAAACAAAGAGAACTTGTCTTGAACCAGCGCCAGGAAGAAGTTCAGCGCAAACGCAATGAAGCTGAGGCTATCAAGGAAAATCTGGAAGCACAGCTTGTAGTTATTGACAAGAAAAAGGAAGAACTGGACAAACTGCAGTCACAGGAAAGAGAAAAGCTTGAGGCTTTGAGCGGACTTTCGGCTGAAGAGGCAAAAGAGAAGCTTATTGAGTCTTTGAAAGAAGAAGCCAAGACACAGGCTCAGTCTTATATCAACGACATAATGGACGATGCAAAAATGACAGCCAACAAAGAAGCTAAACGCATCGTTGTTCAAACCATACAGCGAGTTGCTACCGAAACGGCTATTGAAAACTCTGTTACTGTATTCCACATCGACTCGGATGAGGTAAAAGGACGAATCATCGGACGCGAAGGACGTAACATCCGCGCACTCGAAGCTGCAACCGGTGTAGAAATCGTTGTTGATGACACTCCGGAAGCTATCGTACTTTCTGCCTTTGACCCCGTGCGCCGCGAAATTGCCCGTTTGGCTCTTCACCAGCTGGTTACTGACGGACGTATCCACCCGGCACGTATCGAAGAGGTTGTTGCCAAAGTTCGCAAGCAGGTAGAAGACGAGATCGTAGAAACCGGAAAGCGTACCACCATAGATCTTGGTATCCATGGCTTGCATCCGGAACTTATCCGACTTATCGGAAAAATGAAATACCGCTCAAGTTACGGACAGAACCTGCTTCAGCATGCCCGTGAAACAGCCAACTTATGTGCCATCATGGCTTCTGAACTTGGACTGAATCCGAAAAAGGCCAAGAGAGCCGGTCTGTTGCACGATATAGGAAAAGTGCCCGATGAAGAACCGGAATTGCCACACGCACTGCTGGGACAGAAACTTGCTGAAAAATACAAGGAAAAAGCTGATATCTGCAATGCTATCGGAGCTCACCACGATGAAGCGGAAATGGAAACGCTTATCGCTCCTATCGTACAGGTTTGCGATGCTATTTCCGGAGCACGTCCGGGTGCACGCAGAGAGATTGTAGAAGCATATATCAAGCGTCTGAATGACCTGGAGCAACTGGCTCTTTCTTATCCGGGTGTAACCAAGACCTATGCAATTCAGGCAGGACGTGAACTTCGTGTAATCGTCGGCGCAGACAAGATTGACGACAAGCAGACTGAACAACTCTCTACCGAAATTGCCAAGAAGATTCAGGATGAAATGACTTATCCGGGACAGGTGAAGATTACAGTTATTCGTGAAACACGTGCCGTAAGCTTTGCTAAATAAAAAATCGGTCTATTTTTTGGATATTATTTCATAACCATCTATATTTGTAGCCCTTTTCAGAGGAAAAGGGCTATATTATTTGGGCTTGTTTGGATTTGACAGCGGGCAGAAATGGTATGTAAGCATGCAGTGCGTCGGTGATTTGCACTATAATCACAGTTACCAAACAATTATCTGGCGAAAACAACTACGCTCTCGCTGCTTAATCGAAGAACAGTAGATTAACTTTATTTCTGCACAAGGTGCGGAAACGAGACATCACTCAGAAGCTGTTGCTCCGAAGCATTCTGGCATAGTGGTGCAGTTATATCGGGGATAGTCAGGATCTTTCCTCGCGGTCTTGATGAAATTTTAGAGGATAAGGCATAAGTGGGTGGCTCAGGTCTTGCTTATGCACGAAAACCGAAGGCTGAGATAAGCATGTAGAAAGCATATGGTTTCCTCGTTTGGACGAGGGTTCGACTCCCTCCAGGTCCACAAAACAAAAGATCAGGCAGTTTTCAAAATCACTGTCTGGTCTTTTGCTTTTTTATCGGAACATCTTGCAACAAACAATTCCACCGGCTTTTATAACGGTATTAATGATAATCCGAACAAAATACATATGCATATACTGAAAGTCATACACCGATTCTTCACTGAATATCATTCTTTTACATTTGAATAAGATACTTATTTTTTCCAAAAACCTTATTTATTATTTCAGACGAATTACTATCTTTATGAAGTTTTTCCAAATTAATGTTTACAAATAAGGATTGAAGCATTCCTTACATTGTATGATTAATAAAGCATAACACAAAGGAAAGACTTTACTTATCAACCTGTTAGGGATAAACTTCTATTTATTGGCATGTACTTGAAAAGAAGTATAAAAATAAAAATGAGACATCTGTTACTGCTGTTCATATTCCAATGTTTGCATTGGAGCATACAGGCACAACCCATATGCAAAATACAGACATACAATACAAACGACGGTTTGTCACAAAGTCTGGTACAACGCCTGTTCCAGGATAACGACGGATTATTATGGATGTGCACATGGAACGGTCTGGACTGTTATGACGGATATTCCTTTACCAATTACAACATGTCGGCCGAAGGCGGAAAGGCTCTGACAACCAATCGTATTACCATCATATCACCTACCTCGTCTGACGACATATGGTGCAGAACCTATGACGGACGCATATATTTATTCAACAAGAAGACACGCACCTTTATTGACATGCTGGCCAAGGCCGAACAGAAACTGAAAGAAACGATATACATAGAACGGCTTTATACGCTGCGCAATGGGGTAACCTGGCTTATAGGACGTGACGGACTCAACTTCAGAGTAGATGAATCACATTATACTGAAGAAGATGGAATAAGGCTATACAGTACTTCCAACAATACACTCAAGGGAGAAATCATTTATAATGTTTCCTTAGACAAAGAAGGGAACGAATGGGTTCTTACCAATAATGGCGTAACAATCATTGGCAAGAAGCATCTGGAATACGAAAAAAGTTTCCGCTTCTTCAAAGAAAAAAGCAATAATATCTTTCTCTTTTCCGATGACGGATGCATGGTTATTTACGATAAGAATACCGACAAGACTGAATGTCGGAAACTGCCTGCCGAATGCAAGAATCTGAATTCTGTAGCAGGACTACCCAATGGCTATCTGGGATTGACAAGCAAACAGGGTTTCTGGCTATACTCCATCAAAGGGAAATCGTTCACCCGATATTCGTCTCCGGGCTCATCAGACGATTTTATAGCCTTACATTATAACGACAAAGAATGTTGGGTATTGACAGCCGACTCACACATGCTGTGCATCAATCTGTATACTTTGGAACGAAAGGATTACCGGCTTCCGGATTTTCCACATACAACCGATCAGCGAAAAGGGCGTTGTGTCATTTTCGAAGACAAGAATTCAACTCTCTGGGTCATCCCTTCCGTCGGTTCCATGTGTTATTACGACGAAGCGGACGATGAGTTCAAGCTTTACCTGCAGAATCCGAACGATCCGAATTCCAACTTTGCCCCATATATCCGTTTCTATACATTCGACCGGCAAGGAAATCTCTGGTTTGCATCACACAGTGGTGTAACAAAGCTGTCTTGTCTGCCGCATTTCTATAATCTGCAGATGCATGAAAAGAACATGGATACCAGAGCTTTTCTTCAGGATAAGATGCAACGAACCTGGATAGGCTCACAGTCGGGTATCATATATGTATACGACCAAAAGGAAAAAACACCCCGATACCTCTCTGCCAACGGAGAAATTACTTCGAAGAAATGCAAGTTTTCATCCGGAGCCTATGCCATTCTTCAGGATAAAAGAGGAAATATCTGGGTAGGAACAAAAGGAAAGGGACTCTATTGCCTGGAACCTGTATCTGCCGACCGGTTTAAAGTAACCCAATACCGGCATAAATCAAAAGAGCCATACAGCCTGGGAAGTGACCAGGTCTATTCCCTGCATGAAGACCGTCAGGGCCGAATCTGGATAGGAACTTTTGAAGGAGGACTCAACCTGCTGACGTGGCAGGACGGACACGCACGCTTTATCCATAGTGGTAACGACTGGAAAAAAACATATCCCGACACCGGACTAAAGGTACGCTTTATCACAACAACTCCCGATGATATTTTACTTGTCGGTACTCAGGAAGGACTTATCTCACTTTCAACCCGTTTTGAGAATCCTGCCGACATTCGTTTCTATCGCAACCAGCGCCAGGCCAACGAAGCACATTCCTTAAATGGCAATGACGTCATGCACATCTTCCGAAACAGCAAGGGGGAAATCTATGTATCGACCTTTACCGGAGGTGTCAATCGCGTTGTATCAGATAATTTATTAAGCGACTCCATCCATTTTGAGCAGATGAAAGGATTACCTTCCAATCTGGTACATTCCATGTTTGAGGATAATGACGGCAATCTGTGGATTATCTTTGAGAATATGCTTTCTAAATACGACCCTCACTCCAGGCTGTTCATAAACTATAACAGCAATACCTTCCGGTCTCAAATAAAATTCTCCGAAGCCATCCCCTTGTCCATATCCCGACAACGGGTACTTATAGGAACCAATCAGGGAGTTCTCGAAATCAACCCGGAAAAGATGAAGGTAGACAACTACGTTCCTACGGTACTGTTCAATGACATACGTATACAAGGCAATCTGTTGCAAGACAATCCGAACAAGATATCACAGATAACTCTCTCTCCATCACAGCGCAACATTATATTCTCGTTTGTTGCCATTGATATGGTAGGCTCACAAGACATACAGTATGCCTACCGCCTGCGAGGACTGGAAAAAGACTGGAACAACGTAGGCAAAACCCGTGCGGCCGCTTACATGAAACTGCCTGTAGGTACCTACACGCTCGAAATAAAGTCGACCAACAACAACGGTATCTGGATGGACAATGTCAGAAGCCTGAAACTGGTAGTCAAACCGACCTTTGGAGAGACGATTTGGGCCAAATTGCTTTATGCCATGTTACTGATAATACTGGCAGCCGTTATCATGCTGGTTCTGTTTTATATATACCGTTTGCGTCACCGCATTGACATGGAGCAACAGCTTGCCGACATCAAGCTGCGATTCTTTACGGATATTTCGCACGAGCTGCGCACCCCGCTTACACTCATTTCCGGACCGGTTGACGAAGTCCTTCAAGACCAGACCCTGTCACAGAAGTCACGTGAGAACCTGATGCTGGCACACAACAATGTGGTCAGGATGCTGCGCCTGATGACTCAAATTCTGGATTTCCGTAAAATACAGAACCAGAAAATGAAAGTCGTAGTAGAGAAAATAGAACTGATTGGTTTCCTCAGACAGCTCATGACCAATTTCCAGTCGCTCGCTACTGAACAGAACATTTCATTCCAGCTTCGAAGTGAACTTCCGGAGCTCTCCATATGGCTTGACCGCGACAAGGCTGACAAGATTTTCTTCAATCTCATATCAAACGCATTCAAGTACACCCCTGCCGGCAAAAGCATAAGCGTAGAAGTACGTACAACCGGAAATTATGCCGAGATAAGCGTAAAGGATGAAGGTATCGGCATAGAACCGTCCAAACAGGAACGGATTTTCAAACGCTTTGAAAATATCCCAAGAAAAGATACCGATTTCTGGAAGCCGTCTTCGGGCATCGGACTTTCTCTGGTTAAAGAAATGACAGGATTGATGCACGGCTCCATACAACTCAAAAGCACTCCGGGCAAAGGAAGCTGTTTTACTGTATACCTGCCGTTAAAACGTTCTGTATACGACGAGGACAAGAATGCCGAGTTCATATTAAATGATGGTTCTTCAAATGTATCAGATAATTCTACCCCGGAAAACAAAAAGAATACATTGCCTCCCGCTACAGACGAAAATAAGGAACGCCTCACAATACTGGTAGTAGAAGACAACAATGAGTTACGGCAGTTCCTGAACAACATATTGTCTGAACAATATCAGGTTATCGAAGCTGTCAACGGCCGTGAAGGAGTAGAAAAAGCGCGTTCGTCTATCCCCGACCTCATCATTACCGATGTGATGATGCCCGTTATGGACGGACTCGAAATGGTAAGACAACTGAAACTGGACATCAACGTTTGCCATATCCCTATCATTGTCCTTTCTGCAAAGGCATCGCTCGATGACCGTATAGCCAGTCTCGAAGAAGGTATTGACGATTATATTACCAAACCATTCAGTGCCACATACCTGAAAACGCGCATAGCCTCACTCCTGCGACGCCAAAAGCAGTTGCAGGAAATATACATGGCACGCCTGCAGGCATCAGCCGGCAGCAATACGGAAGAAAAGGCCGCCGCAAACGGCAAAACCGAGTATGAACCTTCCAAGCCGTCACTGGTTTCGCTCGACGAGCAATTCATACATCAGGTTATCGGGTTTCTTGAGCAGAATATAGCCAACCCCGACATTAAGATTGAAGACTTTGCAGAGCATCTCTGCCTCAGCAGAACCGTATTCTACCGCAAACTGAAAAGCATTACGGGACTTACGCCTGTAGAGTTCATACGCGAAATAAGATTGAAACGTGCACTGCAGCTTATGGACGACGACTCATACACTGTGGCACAGATAGCCTACATGACCGGATTCGGAGACCCCAACTATTTTGGCCGGTGCTTCAAGAAAAAAACAGGTATGAGTCCTACGGAATACAAGGACAAGCGAAACCAGTAAATTTTCTTACACAGACAAACCGAATACCAAAGGAGAAAACAGAAAAATATCACCGGAAATATTTAGTGCACCGCCCGATGCACAACTTTGCATCGCGGCATGCACAACACTGCACCGCCCGGTGCACAACGCTGCATCGCCCGATGCAAAAAACATGCGGGCTGTCTCTTGGAGATTCAAGCTTGGTCTTTGAAGAATAAAAACGGCTCCCGTCTTCAATACACCAGCCTCTGTACTGATACAGACATCTTCGGAATAAATAAGAACTCCCGGCCTATAGATACGCAAAAACTGTTCACTTCACCTCCTGTTCAGTACATCTTTCTGCCTGACAGACAAGATACAGAGATTAATCATAAAGACAAAATGTGCAAAAGTTAGCACTTTTTCGCCAATCAGAATCCGCCTGTTTTTTTATGCGCGCACTTACCTTATATTTGCCGCGCCCTTTTGATAACTCTAAGGTCCACTAAGAAAAAATCTCTTAATTTAATATTTTTATGCATCAGAAAAAACTAAAGTTTGTCTCATGGCTCTTGATGAGCATGCTTTGTATGATGTCTTATGCGCAAGACAAGATACAGGGTACTGTGAAAGACACGAACGGCGAACCCATGATCGGCGTAAGTGTACTGGTAAAAGGAACAAAGACGGGTGTGATAACAGACTTCGACGGTAATTTTTCATTACCATCCGTTGACAAGTCTTCCGTCCTGGTTTTTACGTATGTGGGTTATGTAACCAAAGAAGTCAAGGTGAATGGTCAAAAGCACCTCGACGTTATCATGAATGAAGATACCAAAGTACTGGATGAAGTTGTGGTCATCGGTTATGGAACCGTAAACAAACGTGACCTGACCGGTTCGGTCGCATCTGTAAAGGGAGAAGACCTGGCTGCCGTACCGGTAACCAGTGTATCT
Organism: uncultured Phocaeicola sp.; assembly: GCA_944320885.1. GTDB lineage: Bacteria > Bacteroidota > Bacteroidia > Bacteroidales > Bacteroidaceae > Phocaeicola_A. The sequence goes on along the minus strand of CALUJE010000005.1, from coordinate 58,115 downwards.
GAAGCGTTGACCGGAAAACTGGCCGGTGTCAGCGTAACCACTACCGACGGCTCGCCTGACGGAGACGTGAACATACGTATCCGTGGTGGAGGTTCACTTTCACAGGACAACTCACCGCTTTATATCGTCGACGGATTTCCCGTATCAAGCATCGGTGACATATCACCAAGCGAAATCGAATCGGTAGACGTGCTGAAGGACGCTTCTTCTACTGCCATATACGGTGCACGCGGTGCCAACGGTGTAGTGATAATTACCACAAAAAGCGGTACTGAGGGAAAGACAAAGGTAGACTTCGGAGCATCTTATGCGTTCAAGCAGGCAACAAAGCTCACCAAAGTACTCAGTCCGTACGACTTTGTATACTACAATTATGAAGTTAACGGCGAAGGCAACTTCGGCGTTTTTGAAGACTTCGACATTTACAAATCCATCGCAGGAACAGATTATCAGGATGAGATTTTCGGCCGTACCGGCAATCAGTTGCAATACAACGTCAACATAAGCGGAGGAACCAAACAGCTGAAATACAACATCAACTACTCACACAATGATGAAGAAAGCATCATGCTGGGTTCAGGCTACCGCAAAGACAACATCAACGCAAAAATCAATACGGAACTGAACAAATGGATTTCAATAGATTTCCAGGCACGTTTAAGCAATGCTGTAACCGATGGTCTGGGCAGCGGTTCTGATACCAACGAATCAAACGCTACCAACTCTATCGTGACAAATGCCGTACGCTTCCGTCCCGTACAATACCTGAACGCTTCCGACGACAACAGCGATGATACCGACGAAGGCAGCTCTGCACAGACAGCAACACCACTGGAGCGTTTGCTGGCTACATACAAGCAAAAACGTTCATTCCGACAGAACTATAACATTGGCGTAAACTGGAAACCTTTCAAGAACATCACCATACGTTCTGAATTCGGTTACGGATGGCGTATGGACGATACCAACCAGGCATGGGGCTCTGACGCTACGCGAAACTCCAATCTGGCATACAACGGACAACCGCAGGCAGCCATCATCAGTGATGATACACGCAACTGGCGCAATGCCAACACCATCACTTATGACAACAAAAAGCTTTTCAACGGACGTGACCGCCTCAATATCCTTTTAGGACATGAAGTAAGCAGCAGCCAGGAGAAAGCCGTGACAAATACCTACGTGAACTTCCCTTCACAAATGGAGCCCAGCGAAGTTCTGGCACAAATCGGTACAGGCGAACTGTATGCTGCCGAGTCTGATATTGCCGCCAAAGAGACAATGTTGTCATTCTTCGGACGTGTCAATTATACCTTAAAGGATAAATATCTGTTTACCGTAACAGCACGTGCCGACGGTTCCAGCAAATTCGCAGAAAATAACCGTTGGGGATTCTTCCCGTCAGCTGCCTTCGCATGGCGCATCTCTGACGAACCGTTCATGCAAAGCACTGCAAACTGGCTTTCATCCCTGAAACTCCGTTTAAGCTACGGTACTGCCGGTAACAACCGTATCAGTTCCGGACTGATTTCCACAACTTATACCATATCCGGCACATCCGGAAAATATCCTTATTTCGGAGAAGACCGCACTGCAATGTTAGAGCATGGAACCTATTTATACAATCCTGACTTGAAATGGGAAACTACCATAACCCGTAACTTCGGTGTTGATTATGGCTTCTGGGGTAACCGCATTTCAGGAACTTTGGATTTTTACTGGAATACGACACGCGACTTGCTGATGCGTACCGAAGTTCCTTCCATGTCCGGTTACAATTATCAGTACCAGAACTTCGGACAGACTTCAAACAAGGGTGTTGAACTGACCTTAAAAGCCATTCTGGCCGATACCAAAAAGTTTGGAATCAACTTCAACTTCAATATTGCATACAATAAAAACAACATCGACAAGCTCAACAACCAGAATTCATGGCAGAACAGTAACTGGGGAGGCTCAATCATTTCACAATATGAAGACTTCTACATTCATGAAGGTGGTAGCCTGGGAGAAATCTGGGGTTACAAGACCAACGGATTCTATACAGCTTACGACCCAGTAACCAATCCTGCCGGTGAACTGATTCTGGCTGACGACGGCCGCACATGGACTCTTAAAGACGGAGTAAAAGACAACAGTGCCGCACTGACCGGAGGTTCTTATTATCCCGGTGGACTGAAAGTGGAATGTGACGAAAACGGTAATCCTGTCAAACAGAAACTGGGCAATACCATCGCACCGGTAGTTGGCGGATTCGGCTTTGACGGACAGGCAGGAAACTTTGACTTTTCGGTATTCATGAACTATTCTATCGGCAACAAGCTGATAAACGGAACCAAACTGGCCACTTCCTTCAATGCGGGCTCAAGCGGAGCATACAACTTGAACGAAGATTTCAAGCTCTCTAACCGCTACACATGGATTGACCCCGAAAACGGATTGAATCTGGGAAAAATAAACAGCAGTACAACCATAGAACAATACGGAGGCGAACAGGGCCTGATAAACCGTTTGAATGAACTGAATGCCAATGCCAACATATGGAATCCGGCAGGAGTTACAACCATGCAGCTCATTGACTATGCAGTAGAAGACGCTTCTTTCTTACGTCTGAACAATATCACCGTGGGATATACCCTGCCCAAGACCTGGATAAAGAAATGGTTTATGGAAAACGTCCGTATTTACTTTACCGGATACAATCTCTGGGTATTCACCAATTACTCGGGAACCGACCCGGAAGTAGATACCAGCAGCAAACGCAATCTCATGACTCCCGGAGTAGATTATGCGGCTTATCCGAAAAGCCGTTCTTTCGTAGGTGGTATTAATGTAACATTCTAATATTTAAAGACTACAATAACAATGAAACATATAATCAAAACATTTTGTCTGGCCATCGGTATTCTCAGCACAACGTCCTGTTCAGACTTCCTAGACCAGACGGCTCCATCAGAACTGCCGCAAAACAGTGTTTTCGAATCTGTGGCCTACACAGGTTTCGCCATCAACAAATTGTATGGTGACATGGCTCAGGATGAGACCTATTCACAATACCTTCCCATCATATGGGGACTGAACTCCGACTGCGAACTGGTAGACGGTCTGGGCAGTGACACGCAGAATACGGCACACAACCGCGGTGCCATGAATTACAATGTAAGCCCGGGATGGAGCGACATTGCCAAAATGTGGGATGCCATGTACGGAATTATCGAAAACGCCAATCTGGCTATTGACGGAATAGAAAAAAGTCCGCTCATTGCCAAAGGTAATGAAAACCGCACGACCATGCTCCGCTACAAGGGCGAAGCACTGACTATCCGTGCCATGATTTATTTCGACTTAATCCGTATCTTCGGTGATGTACCCATGAAAATGGAACCTTCACAATCAGACCTGAGCAACGTTTATTTAAGCAAGACCGACCGCGATGAGATTATGGACAGACTGATTACCGACCTCGAAGAGGCTATAGAATTATTGCCGTGGGCCGGTCAGGTATCCGATTATACAACCGAACGCGTAACCAAGGGATATGCTCATGCCTTATTGGCCAACATTGCCCTTACACGCTCTGGATGGATGATCCGCGAAAAAGCCAAGGAAGGATATGTTACAGCCGAATACAGCGATGCCGTATATCCTACCCAAAGATGTGATGATGCAACCCGCAAGCAGATGTATGAACTGGCACTGCTCCACCTTTCTGCAATCATCACCAACAAAACACATCAGCTCAATCCGTCGGTAGAAAACCAATGGCTGTTGATCAACCAGCGTACACTCGACAATACCTATCACGAAAATATCTTCGAAATTCCAATGGGTATGGGAGCTACCGGTGAGTTAGGCTATACGGTTGGCGTACGTATGAACGGAAATACTTCTTATGGCCACAATTCCAGCGGAAAAATGAAACTGACCGCTCCTTACCTCTATTCTTTCCACAAGGGTGACCAGCGCAGAGACATTACCTGTGCAAACTTTGATATCCGCCAAACTGACGGAGTGGCGAAAGAGCAGTTGCTCGGCAATTCTCCTTTCGCCATCTATGTGGGAAAATGGGATGTCCGTAAATTCGACAACGAACTGGCCAACCTGGTTGCAACCTACGACCCGGATTCCAAATGGATGAGCGGTATCAATGTAGTACGCATGCGTTATCCGCAGGTATTGCTGATGTATGCCGAGGTAATGAACGAACTGGCCGGACCGACCGGCAGCTATACCAACGATGCCGGTATCACAGCCCAGGAAGCACTGGCCGAAGTACACAACCGTTCTTTTGAGAATCCTGAAACGGAAGAGACTTATCTGAATACGATAACAAGAAGCAAAGAAGATTTCTTTGAGGCTATTGTTGATGAAAACGCATGGGAACTGGCCGGAGAAGGTTTCCGCAAATACGACCTTATCCGCTGGAATCTGCTGGTAGACAAGATTATCGAATTCAAACAGACATATGTATCACAGGTTAACGACGGTACGTACCAGAGTACGCTCTATTTCAACTACAGTGATGACGCAAAAACCAAGATTGACGCAAGCAGCATTACCTATTACGGTATTCCTGAAGGAATGTCTGCCAGCAATTATCAGGGTAGCCGTTCCAGCTGGGGAAAGGTAGATGATACGCAGATGAATACCAATCTGCCTTCTATTTCAAGCGGACTGGTAGGCAACAGCCTTACCGGAAGCAAAGATGCCGTTTCCGTAAAGAACCGTTATCTGCTGCCTATCGCTTCGACCACGATTTCTGCCTCTAACGGTGTATTGTCTAATTCATACGGATATTCCAACTAACAAGACGCACAATTATGAAACAACTGAATAATATAATGAAAACACTTGCCGCATTATTATGCGGACTGATTGTTTGCGCAGCCTGCACCGACGGCAACGATTGGGAAACGGATGCATCGAAAGCTGCCCTGTTCCGCGTAAGCAACATAACAGTCACTCCTTCGGCACAAACGGCTTCTGTAAGCTGGACAGCCTCTCAGGGAGCAGAATACTACGTAATAGAAGTAAGTACCGAACCTTTGAGCGATGACATTGCTCTAGGAACCGGAACAAACTCCATCGTTTTCGGTGAAGACAAATCCATTACCAGTACCCCGGCAGTAATCAAGGGACTGACCAAAGAAACCGAATATTACATCCGTGTCAAGGCTTATGGAGGCAATCTGCAGTCTGCATGGAGCTATAAAGACGGCAGCTTTGAAACAACAGAAGAAAATATTCTGGAAAACGGCGTTGACGACAACGGCATCACCGGCACCACCATTCAGGTTTCATGGGATACCTCATCCGGATTACCGGTAACTCACCTGGTATATGAATATCAAGTTTCTGCGGGAGACGATGTAACCACACAAACGGTTACACATGACCTTACCGAAGAAGAAAAGACTGCAGGCACAGCTCTGCTTACAGATTTACAGGCAGGTACACACTACGTTATCTACATTTACAATGACGAAGATCTGCGCGGTATGACAGAAGCTACCACAGAACAGATTATGAGCGCCATCAATGAAGAAGATATCGTAGGAGGTAATGTAACTTTGCACTGGAACTCAAACGGTCGTATAATGACTCATTACGGTTATGTCAAAGCCGGTGAAAGTGAAGCCGTGAAAGTAGCCTTAACCGAAACAGACCTTGATGCGTCACAGGTAACGGTAGAAGGTCTGGAACTGGGAACGGAATATACGTTCTATATCTACAATGAAAGTTCTATATACGGAGCTGCAAAAACCACAACCGAACAGATATTGAACATAGAAGACCAGAACATAACCGGAAGTGCCATTACAGCAACATGGACCGCCAACGGAAAGAATGTTACTTATCTGACTTATCAGGCAGATAACGAAGAAGAAGCTGTTTCGCATGAGCTGACTGCAGAAGAGATATCGGCCGGACAGGCAACTCTTACCGGATTACGTCCGCTCACAAACTACACCATCCGTATCTATGGCGATCATGATGTATTGCGTGGTATCAGCACTGCCAGAACAAAAGAGAATAAAATAGATCTGAGCGGTGAATCGACTATCAGCTCTGTCACTTTCACCTGGGAAGAGACCGACGCAGATATCTATTCTTACGGTTATGCTGCCGGAAGCGAACCTTCGACCGGTGATTTTGTGCTTACCTCAGAAGAATTGCAGGCACGGTCTGTAACCGTAAACGGTCTGGAATCGAATACAGCCTATACTTTCGTGCTCTTCGACAAGGAAGGAAACAAGATAAGCAATCCTACCACCTTTACTACAAAAGTAAATCCGCTGGCTGGATATGACGTGCGTACCATCAGTTCCGGAAGCGACTTCACCAACATACTCAATGACTCTGAGGCCAGCGGTAACATTGCCGTACTGATTCCGGTCGGAACTACGATTGAAGGAATATCAAATCTGATTATTCCTGCCAGAATCACCTCACTCCTTATCTGGGGAGGCAACGGTGAAGAAGTGGAACTGGAAGACAGCGCCAAACCGAGCTTGCGCGTACAGCGTTGGGATGTAGAAGGCGACAAGACACAGATAGAGTTCTATAACCTGAATATTGACGGTAACGGCAACTATGCATTCCGCTTGGGAGAAAATGCTACGGTAGGTACCATCGAACGCTTTGAGTTTGTTTCCTGCAACATCTCCAACCTAAGCGGTGGCGGACTGGTAAGCATGCGTGACGCCGGAGCTTCTGCAGCCCATATCCGTAACATCGTATTTGATGACTGTAACATAAAAGACGTAGGTAACTACAGTCTTGTTCACTCTGAAAGCAGTGCTTCGACCAGCCAGGTTGACAACATTTCAATGAGCAATACAACAGCTTCCGGATTTACCCGCTGCATTATCCGACTCGACCAGTCTGCAACCGTAAATATCAAGATTGACCACTGTACGTTCTATGACAGCAACAATACAGGCAACAGCAGCGGTTACTGGTTGAGACTGAGCAACAGTGCCACTCCGTCAGTAAGCGTTACCAATACCCTCTTTGGCAAATGTATGATGACAACAAGTCCGAGCGGTCTGGCCATACAGTCTGAAAATGTATTCCATACCAGTGACTGCAGCGGAACAGCAGGAACATGGACTACTGCCATCAGTACCGATTCGAACGGACTGTTCAAGGCTCCGGCAAGCGGTGACTTTACGGTAACCGATTCTCAATACGCAGCCTATGGCGACTCACGTTGGAATCAATAATTAACCTATAATGCAAAAACATATGAATGCAAAACACTTATATATCTTAAATAGATGCCTTTTAGGTATATTGCTGATTTTCTTAACAGCAGCCTGCAATGATGATGACAAGAAGGTAGATAACAGCGCTCTGACGCTGTTATCCTACACTCCTGAAAACGGCACATCCATCACTTCCGAAGGAACGGTGATACTGACTTTCTCCAAGAATGTAAGACAGGCATCCGGAACAGAAATTACAATCAACGATAAAGCTACCCGTGTCATCATTACCAACAATGTGGTATACTGTCATTACGCACTGCCTTATGCCGACGAACTGACAATAAAGATTCCGTCAGGAGCCTTGACAGACATGAACGGCAATCAGGCTTTTGAAGGTATCACATTGCAATATTCATTGGAAATCAAACGCAAGCTTTTCGATGCAGTAGTCGATGCCAACGGTAATGGTGATTATACTACAATCAACCAGGCCATAGCCGCTGCCCCGACAAACAACGAAGAGCCGTATCTTATTTTCGTGGCCGACGGAAACTACAACGAAATGTTGTCTGTTTCAAAACCCTATATCCACCTTATAGGACAGAGCCGCGAAAATACACGTATCCAATACGCCGTGAACCGTACAGGAAACAGCGACGGCACACAGGGAAGCGCAACCAGCGAGGCTTGGGCTTACTCTATCAGAAACAGCGCCTCTCCTGCCCGTCAGGCCGGTTATACTACCGACAATGAGGCCGTACTGCTTATCAAGGCCAACTCATCCGGAATGGATTTCTATGGTGAGAACCTCTCAATCATCAACCTTTTCGGTGCCGACGGAGAACGTTATGACGGAGGATTGCTGCTAGACGGACAGGCAGACGCCCTGATGACACGCTCAGACAGAATAGCTTTCTACAACTGCCGTATGGTTTCCTATCAGGATACATGGTGGGTACGCATGAATACCGGAGACACATATCTTCACGCACGCAACTATGCCGACAACTGCTGGATAGAAGGCCGTACAGACTACTTGTACGGAAACGCCAACCTGCTGGTTGAGAATTCTACTTTCTACAATGTAACCCGTACCAACGAGCAAGGAATCAATCTGGGTGGAGGTCCCATCACTGCCGGAAGCCACTATACCGGAACCAAATGGGGACATGTAATGCTCAACTGTACCGTTGACGGTGACGATGAACTGAAAGGACTGACTTCCTCTACCACAACATTGTCATTGGGACGTCCCTGGCAGAACGAACCTGTTTCAGTATGGATTAACACCACCCTGAACGCTCCTATCAAAGACGGACACTGGGATGACATGAGTGTCCTTCCGAAACTTTACGCCGAATACAATACCTTATATAATAACCAGAACATTGCCGTAGAAGAAAACATCAAAAAGGAATATCTGGTAAACGGTGTATACGCTACTTACGAAGGGCCTTATGTACTGAACGACGTATCGTCTTATACATATGAGAACATCATCATGGGTACCGACGGATGGAATCCGAAAGAGTTTTATTCAGAAACTCCTGAAATTGTAAAAAGCAGCATTAAACTTAACGGAACAACCCTTACATGGGAAGGCAGCAACACAGCCTTGTGTTATCTGATATTCAAGCAGGTTAACGGAAAATGGCAATACGTAGCCAATACAACGGAAAACTCTTGTGAAGTAGATGACATGCAGGGCACTTATGACGTACGTGCGGCCAACCGTTACGGAAGTTTAAGTCCGGCCGCATCTTTGTAACTTCAATAAAGAAAATCTATCTTTGTCTGGAATAGTTTATCTGAACCATTCAGGCATGGATGGTTTTCTTCAAGCGGAAAACCATATAGAATATATTACAAGACAAGACCTATAACTATATAATTGAAAAATATGACTAGCAAGTTTTTAACAAGTGCATTAGCCGTCTTCCTGATGGCACAGTCTGCAGCCGACGTAAAAGCTGAAGCACTTTTACCCGACGGAACTAAAAATGAATATCCTGCTCCCGACCGTTCCAAGGTACTGGCATTTCCCGGTGCTGACGGAGCCGGCAAGTATACTACAGGAGGAGCCGGAGGTAAAGTATATGTAGTGACTTCACTGAAAGATGACGACTCTGAAGGAACACTGCGCTGGGCCATCCGCAAGAAAGGACCGCGTACCATTGTTTTTGCCGTAAGCGGTATCATTGAACTGCAGTCACCGCTGAAAATAAACAACGGCGACCTGACCATTGCCGGACAGACTGCTCCCGGCGACGGTATCTGTCTGAAAAACTATACTTTCGGAATTTCGGCAGATAATGTTATCGTACGCTTTATCCGTTCACGTATGGGAGATGAAGTCAAACAAAAGGGTGACGATGCCATGAACGGTTTCAAGAATCACCGCAACATAATCATTGACCACTGCTCAGTAAGCTGGAGTACCGACGAATGTGCTTCATTCTACAACAATCAGGACTTCACCATGCAGTGGTGTATCATCAGCGAGAGTCTGGCCAATTCTATCCATGAAAAAGGCTCTCACGGATACGGAGGTCTGTGGGGCGGACAACGTGCATCGTTCCATCACAATCTGCTGGCTCACCACACCAACCGCACCCCGCGTCTTTGCGGAAGCCGTTACACGGGAAAGCCTGAACTGGAGAAAGTGGAACTGTTTAACAACGTAATATACAATTACGGAAGTGACGGAGCTTATGCCGGAGAAGGCGGTTCATATAACTTCCTGGCCAACTATTATAAACCGGGACCTTATACTGCAACCAAGTCATCGTACAAACGTCTTTTTACAGCCTATGCCGATGACGGAAAGAACAACAACAAAGCCGGCACACACGGTGTATTCTATTTTGAAGACAACTATATCGATGCTACCTGTTCAAAACTTACCGACAAACAGAAAGAGGCCATCTACAAGGTTCAGCGTGACAATGCATACGGACTTGTCATCAAGAAAGACTTCGCACCTGAAAAAGAAGTTCTGGCCAAGGAAGCTTTTGACATAGCCGAACACACATCGTTACAATCTGCACGCAAGGCATATCAGTCTGTACTTGAATTTGCCGGAGCTTCACTGAAACGCGATGCTGTAGACACACGTATCGTAGAAGAAACACGCAAGGGCAATTATACTTACGAAGGCTCAAACGGCAGTACAAACGGTATCATAGACCATCAGGGAGACGTAGGAGGATGGCCGGAATACAAGTCTGAACCTGCCCCTACCGATTCTGACCAGGATGGAATGCCCGATGAGTGGGAACAGAAAAACGGCCTCAACCCGAACGACGCTTCCGACGGTGCCAAATACAATCTCGACGCACAATACACCAATCTGGAAATATATCTGAACGGACTTGTGAACCATTTATATCCAAAGAAATAAACATAACAGAAAGAACAATGAAATATCTGAAAACTACAATATGGGCCGGGCTTTTTACATTTGCCCTGATGGGAGGATTTACAGCCTGCTCTGATGACGACCCCACAACAAACGAACAGACACCCGGTACACCGTCGGGCGATGATGACGGAGACAAGGATGACGATGATGATTCTTCATCTATGCTCCCCGAATATTCCACCCCTGACCGCTCTACAATACCGGCATTCCCCAATGCACAGGGAGCCGGACGATATGTAACTGGAGGAGCCGGCGGTAAGGTTTATACCGTAACCAAGCTCGATGATGACGGAAGTGAGGGAACACTTCGCTGGGCAGTGAACCAGTCTGGAGCACGTACCATCGTTTTCGCAACAGGTGGTGTCATAGAACTGAAAGATGAACTGGATATTATAAACGGAGACCTGACCATTGCCGGACAGACAGCTCCGGGAAACGGTATCTGCATCAAAGGGCATCCGGTAGTACTGAAAGCCGGAATAGATAACGTAATTGTACGTTTTATCCGTTTCCGCATGGGAGCCGATGATATTAGCGGAGAAGAGGCTGACGGAGCCGATACTTTCTGGGGACGAGGCATTTCCAACGTTATCGTAGACCACTGCTCCATGAGCTGGAGCATAGACGAATGTGCATCGTTCTACAACAACAAGAACTTTACCCTGCAATGGTGCATCATCAGTGAGAGTCTGGCAAAATCAAAACACAGCAAGGAAGATCATGGTTACGGAGGTATCTGGGGAGGCGCACCCGGCACATTCCACCACAATCTGCTGGCTCACCATACCAACCGTACCCCGCGCATGGACGGAAGCCGTTCTTCCGGAAAGCCGGACACCGAGAAAGTGGATTTCCGAAACAACGTTATCTACAACTGGCAAGGCGAAGGTGCTTACGGAGGACAGGGAGGTTCGTTCAATTTCATAAACAACTATTACAAGCCGGGAGCATACTTTAATGAAGGTGGAAGCAGCTATAACCGCATATTCACTGCTTATGACGATGACGGAAGCAATAACTCCCAAAACGAACTTGGACAATACGGCCAGTTCTACGTAGGAGGTAACTATTTTGACTCTTCTGTTCTGACCAAAGACTCCAAGAAAAGCGCATGCGAAGAGGTCAACAATGACAATACCAAAGGTCTGGTAGCCAAAAACGGTTTCATTACGACCGACAAGCTATTGGTCAGCAGTCCTTTCTCTATTACCGAAGATGCGGAAGAATATACCCAGTCGGCCAAAGACGCATACGAGTCAGTCCTGACATATGCCGGTGCCTCACACAACAGAGATGAAGTAGACAAGCGTATTGTAAACGAAGTGCGTAACGGAACTTTCTCTGCCGGCAACAACGGATTTATAAACGACGCATCGGAAGTTGGCGGATGGCCTGCTTACGCAAAAGGTACTCCTCAGGCAGATACTGACGGTGACGGCATGCCCGACTATTGGGAAAAAGAAAAAGGACTTGACCCCAACAATGCAGCCGACGGTGCAAAATACAACCTCGACAAGCAATATACCAACCTGGAGGTATATCTGAACAGCCTGGCAGAATCGTATTTTCCCGGTAAATAAGAGTAAAACGGAAAAACTCAGTTTTATATAGCTCACAAATAAAAAGAACAGGATTCAGAGTCACCGTAAAGATGACAACTGAATCCTGTTCTTTTTTTATTTTACAGGATATAAAAGAAAAAAAGAAGGCTATAAAATCCCTAAATAATCAAGAGGAATAAATTATTTATAAGTTATGAATAAAAAATTCATAGCCATCTTTTTCCAATTTATAAGTTATAAAAATGCGGTAATTCTTATACAGAAAAATCTCCCGTTTCATAATCATTTATGCCGGTTCGCTCTGCGACGGCGATACTCGGCTTGCATCTTGGCAGAACCGGAACCGTGGCTGCCGGTAATGTATGCCTTTTTCTTAGCCTTGGTCTTCACTCCCGTTTTTTGTGAGGATGACTGTGATGAAGACGGCTTGAACACAATGCCTTCAGTCAATACTTTTTCAATACTCATATTTTTTCATCCGTTAAATATCCAACATGATGCCAGACAATATACGACCAGACTGGATGCCCAGTCTTCTGGCAGAGAAGAAATCGTCGCATTGCAAATAGGTGCATACCCCTGAGAACTCAACGTGTTCACGTAAGACGCCACATTGTTGCAATTGCCAGTTATTGGCTTCCCACAGGTCAATATGCCAGCGTGCCGAAGGCCGGTACCAGCGGGCTACTTTTTCCATCGGGAAACCGGCTTCAAGAAATGCCTCATACACCTCCACACCAACCTCAAAAGCCTCCAGTGAGATACCTGGACCTATTGCGGCCACAATATTTTCGGCCGATGAACCGTATCGGGTACACATCTGCATTACGGTCTTTTCTACAATACGTGCCGCAGTTCCACGCCATCCGGCATGTACAACGGCTACCACCTTCAGCTTTTCATCATACAGCAATACAGGAATACAGTCGGCCGTAGAGACACAAAGACAGTATCCGGGCTTATCGGTTATCAACGCATCAATCCCTCCAAGGCGTTTGGTACGTTCTTCCTGCGGCAGTTTCAGAAATGCATCATCGACACAAAGAATCTCCGTGCCATGTATCTGATGAGGTATTATCCATTTGATGGGAATGGAAGGCAGCATATCACACAACAGAAACATATTCTCCTTTACCGCCTGCGGGTCGTCTCCGCAGTAAGGAGAACAGTTGAACGAGGCATAACGTCCCTTACTGCAACCTCCCATACGGGTTGTCGAGAAGGCCGTAACCCCGCTCCCAGGAGCGAGCAAGTCGTAGACCAACAAACTCTGGTTACTAGTTAATCTGCTCATTTTTTATCGTCGTCCCAATCTTCTTCCTCGTAATCATCTTCGTATTCATAGTCGAGATCTTCTATTTCATCTTCGTCTACATACGTGATATCCTCATCTTCACCCATTGCTTCCAACTCGGTCTGAAGCAATTTGATATCCTTATTACGGTGTACAATCTTTTCCGAAGAAACAGATTCAAGTTTATTACTTTCCTTGTTCAACTCTGTCCAGAGGATATCCTTCAGTTGCTGAATACCCAAACCTGTAAGAGAAGAAATAAATACATGAGGAATGTTTTCCGGAAGATTTTCAGACAGCATGCTTATCAGTTCCTCATCAAGCATATCACACTTGGTGATAGCCAGCACTCTTTGCTTGTCGAGCATCTCCGGATTGAAGGTAGCCAGCTCATTGAGCAATATCTCATATTCCTTGCGGATATCATCCGTATCGCCCGGGACCATGAAAAGCAACAGAGAGTTTCGTTCTATGTGTCGCAAGAAACGAAGTCCCAGTCCTTTTCCGGCACTTGCACCCTCAATAATACCCGGAATATCGGCCATTACAAACGATTTGCCGTCGCGGTATGAAACAATACCCAGGTTCGGTTCAAGTGTTGTAAACGGATAATTGGCAATTTTCGGGCGTGCTGATGAAACAACCGACAAGAGTGTAGATTTTCCGGCATTGGGAAATCCTACCAGACCCACATCGGCCAGCAGTTTCAATTCAAGAATAACAGTCAGTTCACGCATCGGCTCTCCGGGCTGTGCAAATCGCGGCGCCTGTCTGGTAGCCGTTTTAAAATGCCAGTTACCCAGTCCTCCCCGACCGCCTTTCAGAAGAATAACTTCCTGTTCATGTTCCGTAATATCACAGATATATTCACCCGTTTCGGCATTATACACCACTGTTCCGCAAGGCACTTCAATCACCTTGTCGGCTCCGTCTTTTCCGAAACTTCTGTTACGTGAGCCGTTTCCTCCGTGTCCGGCAAAAACATGACGGTCATATTTCAGGTGAAGCAATGTCCAGTAATTACGGTTTCCACGCAGAATGACATGACCTCCTCGTCCGCCGTCACCCCCGTCAGGGCCTCCATTGGGAATATATTTCTCACGTCGCATGTGTGCCGAGCCTCTTCCACCCTTACCAGAACGGCAATATATTTTCACATAATCTACAAAATTTGATTCAGCCATATTTTTTCTGTTCTTGAATAAAAACAAACGCAAATTACGCAATTCTTTTCAATAATGCGCAATTTGCGTTCTTCAAATTATATTTAATTACAATTTTTCTATTGCAGCAACAATGTCGTTGAAAATAGCATCCATTGTTCCCACTCCCTGAATGTGCTGATATTTTCCTTCTTTCTTATACCAGTCAATCAGAGGTGCAGTCTGTGAATGATAAACTACCAGACGTTTTTTGATAGTTTCTTCATTATCATCGGCACGTCCTGATTCTTGTCCGCGTTTGATAAGACGGGTCATCAGCTCGTCTTCCGGAACTTCCAGGTCAAGCATGATTGAAACTTCCTGATTTCTGTCTTTCAGCATTTGCTTCAAAGCCTCAGCCTGTGCGATAGTTCTGGGGAAACCGTCAAAAATCACACCTTTGCTGTCTTTGAACGAATCGAAAACACTGGCAAGAATATCAATCATCAATGCATCGGGAATAAGTTGTCCCTGATCGATATATCCTTTTGCCGTTTTACCCAGTTCAGTACCATTTTTGATTTCAGCACGAAGCACATCACCTGTAGAGATGTGATTTAAACCAAACTTTTCAACGATACGTTCACTCTGAGTACCTTTACCAGAACCCGGAGCTCCAAAAATTACAATGTTCAACATGTTTTTTATTTTAAAACCTTTTTATTATGTATATTATCTCTATACGATATGCATTTTATCAAATTCACTGCAAAATTACACTTTTTCAGAGAAAGAAGCATCATGATTCCTTTGAAAATAGTATTTTTACACCCTAATAAGACCAAAGACTTTATAAAAGTGAAAATACTTACTAATTCTCAAATCAAGGAATGGGATAAATATACAATAGAAAAAGAACCCATCTCATCCATCGACCTTATGGAACGTGCAGCCCAACAACTGACCGAAGCCATTGCACGCCGATGGAACAACCAGACTCCGATTAAAGTTTTTGCCGGACCGGGTAATAACGGTGGCGATGCTCTGGCAGTAGCGCGTCTGCTTTCAGAAAAAGGTTATCACATAGAAGCCTACCTGTTCAATACGACAGGCAAACTTTCGGAAGACTGTGAAACCAACCGTGACTTGCTGAAAATGTGCCAGCAGGTCAGCTTTTTTGAAATCACCACCCAATTCATTCCGCCTCAACTGAGCGAAAAAGACGTAGTGATAGACGGACTGTTCGGTTCTGGCCTGAACAAACCGCTCAACGGCGGATTTGCCGCAGTGGTAAAATACATCAACCAGTCACCGGCTACGGTTGTCGCCATAGATATTCCTTCGGGACTGATGTGTGAAGACAATACATATAACATCCATGACCATATTGTCAGAGCAGATCTGACGCTTACTATCGGACAGCTCAAACTGGCATTTCTCTTTCCCGAGAACGAAGAGATTCTAGGTGAAACGGAAATCATAGACATCAATCTGCATCCGGAATATCTGAAAGAAGCTCAAACTCCTTTCCATATGATGGAAAAGGATGAGGTTGCATCACTGCTTAAGAAAAGAAGCCGTTTCTCACACAAAGGAACTTACGGCCATGCACTGCTTATTGCCGGAAAGACCGGTATGGCAGGAGCATCCATTCTGGCTGCACAGGCTTGTCTGCGCAGCGGTGTAGGATTGCTGACCATACACGCTCCTCTGCGCAACAACGATATTCTGCAAATCAGCGTTCCCGAAGCCATGATTGACCATGACTACAGTGACGACTGTTTCACCACAGCTACCGAAGCCGACTCTTTCGAGGCCGTAGCCGTAGGTCCCGGCATAGGCAAGGAAATGGAAACAGCCGAAGCCCTCATAGAGCAGTTGCAGATTACCTCTACCCCAATGGTGCTTGATGCCGATGCTCTGAACATCCTGTCATTAAACGGTTCGTGGCTTGAGCAGATTCCACGCGACAGCATTCTCACGCCGCACCCCAAGGAACTGGAACGTCTTGTCGGAACATGCAATGATACCTACGAACGCATTACAAAAGCCAAGGAACTGGCTGCACGCCTGCATGTATATGTGGTATTGAAAGGCGCATGGACCGCAATTATCACTCCCGAAGGAAACGTAGCATTCAATCCTACCGGAAATCCGGGAATGGCTACCGGAGGAAGCGGTGATGTACTTACAGGAATCCTGCTTGCCCTGCTTGCCCAAGGATACCGTTCGGGCGACGCATGCCGTCTGGGTGTATATATACACGGACTGGCCGGTGACCTGGCTGCCGATGCCGAAAGCCAGATGGGTATGACAGCAGCAAGCATCGTGAAATACCTGCCACAGGCATGGAAGGCAATAAGCAAATAAAAATTCAGCTACCAAAAACACAATAGATATGAAAACCGGATTATTAGCTTTAACACTGTTACTCTCTGCCACAGCTGGTGCACAGACCCGTGTCACCAATTACGCTCCGGGGCAGAATGAGGAAGGAATCACTTATTTTCTTCCTACAACGGCATTACGCATCACGGTCGAAGCAGAAAAGACCACCTTTACACCCGGTGACTTCTGCCGATACGCAGAAAAATATCTGCGACTGGCCGATATTTCTTCAAAAGCCTCTGAATTGTGGAAAATAAAAAGTATCAAGGTCGTTCCCGTAGGACAACCCAACCAGTCACAGGCTTATACGATAGAACTCAAGGACAAGACAGTTGCTCCTCTTGTGGAACTTACCAATGATGGCATAATAAAAGCTATCAACACACATAATCCGAACAAATACGAACCGGAAGAAGAAGCACCCAAGGCTCCTGAGAAAACGCTCAATCCACGCGATTACATGACCGAAGATATTCTGATGGCGGGTTCTACGGCAAAAATGGCAGAACTCACCGCACGCGAAATCTACAACATACGCGAAAGCAAGAACAGCCTGACACGCGGCCAGTCAGAATACATGCCTAAGGACGGAGAATCACTGAAAATAATGCTCGACAACCTGAATACGCAGGAAGAAGCATTGCTTCAGCTGTTTAAGGGTAAAACGGTAAAGGAAGAGCGAAAATTCACTCTTCAGCTTACTCCTACCGGAAACATAGAAAAAGACGTGTTATTCCGTTTTTCAAAGCTTTTGGGTGTTGTCGGTGCAAACAACCTGGCCGGAGAGCCGGTATACGTATCACTGACCAACCTGAAGAACGTACCGGAACCGAATCCTGAAGAAAAATCGAAAAAGAAACTCGAAGGCGTAGTATACAATATTCCCGGAAAGGCACAGATTTGCATTTTCCAGGGAAAGGAAAAATACTATGAAGGCGAATTCCCATTTGCCCAGTTCGGCAATACGGAAATTCTGAATAAAAAGCTGTTTGACAAGAAAACGACCACACAGGTTATATTCAATCCTACTACAGGAGGCATTGTCAAGATAACAGCCGACGAACAGTAAGATTTCACATCATAAACATTATGCCGGATAATGCAACGTAACACTCAATTGCATTATCCGGCATTTTCTCGGCAAGTCCGTATTCTCTGAAGCTTATCTTTGCGCTGACTCTTCAAAGAAAGTTCTTATATTGGCCAGTGCCTTCTGCGACAAACGTTCTACGCTTTGCACTGATTTTCCGGATATATAGGGAGTATACAGCACATTCGGAATATCTTTCAAGTCTTCAGCCAAAGCTCCCATGCCGGTAGCATCGCACAGATAAAAACTCTGCGGACATTCTTTCAGCCATTGTTTAAGAGCTTCCAACTGGAAAGTAGGCCCAACCGAAGTGTTTACCAGAATTTTTCTGTTACCAAAAAGACTGAACTCATGCTCACCCAACAGGTAATTGTTACGAGGCAGACAGGTACATATGATTTCGGCTTCTGTCAGCAGTTCATCCAGTTCTCTGTAAGCCATTCCGGCATCTTCGGCCTCCGGTTTGCGTGTGCGGCTATAATACAAGATATCCGCACCAAGAAACTTCAGTGCATCGGCCACCATGCGTCCGGTCTTTCCCAATCCGATGATTCCAACCTTGCGGCGGGTAAGCTCCGTACTTTCATCCAGCCAGCGTACTCCACCGAAGCCGTGGAGTAAACGGACAAGCTCACTAATCACATATTCTACAACACCTTCATCGCCGTAATCCTTTACTCCCAATACCACAATGCCACGCTTGCGCGCCTCTATCACATCCACATTGCAGCTCTCCGGATTATAGAGTGTACAGCACATGCCTATATAACGGATATTCGGACAGGCATCCAGCACTGTTTTACGTATCGGAGTCCGGAAAGACACCAGCAGACAGTCTGCATCACCTATACGGCGAATCACTTCTTTTTCTTCCGTCGGAAAATCATGGTATACTACTACCTCTTCACCCATTGACTTCAACACTTCCAAAGCTTCAGCATTCAGCAAAGTCTCATCTACAGCTACTATTCTTTTAAATTTCATAATTCCAGTTTTTATATTCAAAACAAATAAATTTAAGCCTCCCAATAAAAAAGCCGGATTCTTTCTTCCGAAACAACCCGACTTCCAAATCTTTTTCAGATTATATTTTCTCCCCCCTTATCCTCATCATTTAATGTTTGGTTCTTCCAAACCATAACCTTTCTTCTTGTCTTCAGCTTTCAGCCAGATTCCCAGGAATAAGGCGAAGACACCCAAAGAAGCGAATACCAGCATCGGAACAGTATAGTTATATTCCAACGGATTTTCTACTCCCGGATTAGAAGACTGAAGAACAGAACCGATAATCATAGGGAATGAATACAAACCAATATTCTGAATCCAGAAAATAACAGCGTATGCAGAACCTAACAAACGGCTATCGACCAACTTTGGAACAGACGGCCACAATGCTGCCGGAACCAAAGAGAAAGAAATACCCAAAAGAATAATTCCCAGATAAGCAACCAGTGAAGACTGGGTAGCCGGCAACAGCAAAGCAAAAGACAAGTGGCATACAATCATCAGGATTGCTCCCAGCATCAGCATGCTTGCTCCTTTACCCTTACGGTCGAGATAGTTACCCAACAACGGAGTAATGGCAGCTGCACCAAGCGGGAACACGAAGAAGATACGACCAGCCTGCTCTGCAGTAAAGCCCAAGTTACACTGCAACATGTTAATGGCATATTTCTGGAACGGGAAAATAGCAGAATAATACAAAACACACAGCAAGGCAACCAGCCAGAACACCTTAGACGAGAAAATCTTTCCAAGGTCACTAACCTTGAACGGATCATCTTTTTCTTCATCATTCTCACCCAACTGCTGCTCAAGTTTCTTATCCATAAAGGCATATACAATGAATGCTATCAAACCAATCAGCAAAAGAATAACAGCCACAGCTACCGGACGCGACACATCAACAGGCTGAATGGTAGCCAATACCGGTGAACCCAATACTACAACGGCTACACCCAAACGGGCAATTGCCATTTCAACACCCATAGCCAAAGCCATTTCCTTACCTTTAAACCATTTTACAATACCACGTGATACGGTGATACCGGCCATTTCAACACCACAACCAAAGAACATAAAGCCGATAGCCGACATCTTTGCTGAAGCAGGCATGCCTTCATAGAACGGAGTGATGTTCCACCAGGCCAATGGCAGATTCATGAAGTTATTCATTGCGCTCTCCATCGCACTGCCGGTAAAAGCTCCCGATACAGCGTAATAATTAAGAGCTGCTCCTACAAACATAACCGAACCTGAAAGTATTGCCGTAAAACGAACTCCCATCTTATCAAGAATAATTCCGGCAAAAATCAGGAAGAATACAAAAACATTCAGAAAAGTTTCAGAACCTGCGTAACGGCCATAGGCTGTAGGCTCCCACCCTCTTTGTGTCTGCAACAGTTCCTGCAACGGAGAAAGGATATCCATAAAGATATATCCGAAAAACATGGCCGAAGCCAATAACACCAAAGCTGTCCAACGGGCCGCCTTTGAATCACGCAACGTTTGATGAATTTTTTCAGTCATTTTATATTCTATGTTTTAAAGTTTAAGTTAATAATGTGGCAAATGTACAATTATTCTATATATATCCAATAAAACAATGTAACAATTATTAGGGTTATATGTATATTTTGTAAGCAAAACATGTTGCACAACATATTTTATTTATATATTTCGTATAAATATCAAATCAAAAAGACACTTTCATTTATGTTATAAAACATATTTGAATAGTATCAGCAGATAAAACCTCACTGAATCTGTACTGTAAACATTAATACAAACTATAAATTAAGTATTATTTTGACTCATATTTTTCCTTTTTAAAAAGAAAGCTATATTTTTACTTATTATTGATATTTTACCTCAACGTAGAATATGCAATAACACATTATTTAATTAAACTATAACTAACATGAAAACAATCAAAACTTCCATCATCTGCATCGCTTTGTCAGGACTGACATTGGCTTCATGCATCGGTTCATACGCAACCGTAACCAAGGTACAAAACTGGAACGCCCAAGCCACGGACAACAAATTTCTGAATACACTGATTCATATAGGACTTTATATCGTACCGGTGTATGAATTGTCATTCGTTGCCGACTTCTTCATTTTCAACACCATTGAATTCTGGACAGACAGCAACCCGATGATGGCCGGTACCGTAAAAGAAATACAGAGTGAAAACGGAAAATACCTGGTAACTACTACCAAAGACGGTTACTCTATTGAAAAGGAAGGCGAAGAAAACCCGATAGAATTAAAATTCAACGGTGAAGAACAGAGCTGGAACGTAGTAAGCAACGGTAAGACCTATGAAATTCTGAAGCTGCGTGAAGACGGAACAGTAGACATGAATCTGCAAAACGGACAATACCTGAACGTAACTCCCGACGCGCAAGGCGTAAAACAGGCGCATGACATGATTATGAGCACAACTTATTACGCTGCGCGATAAACCGGTACCGATTATTGAACATTCAAGTAGCATATAACAACAGAGGCCGCACCTTTAAGGATGCGGCCTCTGATATTTTTATCGGTCAATAACTTATTTGGCAAGTTTATCGTTTGAACCCAATACATTCACAATCTTGTGCATATAAAGTTTCTTCATTTCGTCACGAGCTGGACCCAGATACTTACGCGGGTCGAATTCAGCCGGTTTCTCAACGAATACCTTACGGATTGCGGCAGTCATGGCCAGACGGCTGTCTGAGTCAATATTGATTTTACAAACAGCTGATTTGGCAGCCTTGCGCAACTCATCTTCAGGAATACCGATAGCAGCTTCGAGCTTGCCACCAAACTGATTAATCATGTCAACATATTCCTGAGGAACAGAAGAAGAACCGTGCAATACGATTGGGAAGCCCGGAAGTTCTTTCATTACACCATCAAGCACATCAAATGCCAATGGAGGAGGAACCAGACGACCGGTAGCAGGATCAATGTGACACTGTTCGGGTTTGAACTTGTAGGCACCGTGTGAAGTACCGATAGAGATAGCGAGACTGTCGCAACCAGTCTTTGAAGTAAAGTCTACAACTTCTTCAGGACGTGTATAAGTGTGATGTTCTGCACAAACTTCATCTTCCACACCGGCAAGCACACCCAGTTCACCTTCAACGGTTACATCATACTGGTGAGCATATTCCACTACGCGGCGGGTAAGCTCCACATTCTCTTCATAAGGCAAATGAGAACCATCAATCATTACAGAAGAGAAACCTAAGTCCACACAACTCTTGCAAAGTTCAAATGAATCTCCATGATCAAGATGAAGTACAATTTCAGGATGTTCGCATCCCATTTCTTTTGCATATTGCACAGCACCTTCGGCCATGTAACGGAGTAATGTCTGGTTGGCATAGTTACGTGCACCCTTTGAAACCTGCAGAATAACCGGAGATTTGGTTTCTACAGCTGCCTGAATGATAGCCTGCATCTGTTCCATGTTATTGAAGTTGAAAGCAGGGATGGCATAACCGCCTTTGATTGCACGTGCAAACATGTCTCTCGTGTTTACAAGGCCAAGATCTTTATAATTTACCATAGCTAAATATATAAATTAAATAAGTAAATAATAGTAATGTTCTTTTATTGTCTCGTTTTGTATTTTGACAACGCAAAAATAAAAAGAATGTTTTGAGGAACGATAAAAAAAGCCATGAATTATCGGTTTCTTTTCATGTTTTTCCAACAAAAATCTTTTTATTTTTCCCCAAACACCCGTAAAGTGTAAAGCGTGCATTACACTTTACTATCACATTCTTATATTTTACTTTCTTTTTTCTTACAGTCCCTTTGATTTGGCTTCATTCCATATCTCATCCATCTCTTCGAGCGACATATCGGCCAGATTACGTCCGGCTTTCAAAGTATGCTCCTCAAGATAGTTGAAACGCCGTATGAATTTCTGATTGGTCCGCTCCAGCGCATTATCGGGATTTATCTTATACAAGCGTGCGGCATTAATCAGACTGAACATCACATCGCCGAATTCAGCTTCGGCCTTTTCCTTGTCCATATCGGCCACTTCTTTTTCAAACTCACTGATTTCCTCTTTCACCTTACTCCATACCTGCTCACGCTGTTCCCAGTCGAAGCCCACATTGCGCGCCTTGTCCTGAATACGGTAAGCCTTAATGAGCGAAGGCAATGCCTCGGGCACACCGCTCAGCACACTTTTGTTTCCGTCTTTTTCCTTCAGTTTTATCTGCTCCCAGTTTTCCGATACCTTTTCGGCCGTATCGGCCTTAACCTCTCCAAACACATGCGGATGACGGAAAATGAGCTTGTCGCTCAGCTTGTCACACACATCCTTTATGTCGAACTCACCCTTTTCCGAACCAATCTTGGCATAAAAGGCAATGTGCAGCAGCACGTCGCCCAACTCCTTGCAAATATTCTTCTGGTCGTCTTTCATCAGGGCGTCACATAGTTCGTAAACCTCTTCTATGGTGTTGGGGCGCAGGCTTTCGTTGGTCTGCTTCTTGTCCCACGGGCACTTCACGCGCAGTTCATCGAGTATATCGAGAAAACGTCCGAACGCCTCCAGTTGTTCTTGTCGTGTATGCATATCAATATCTAGTTTTTATGACAAGGCAAAGTTACAAGATAGCGGGAGAAAATGAAAATTTTATCCCTTTTTGCGCAACGGTAGGTTTGCGGTTATATATAATAAGGTATAGATGCAGAAGAAACGATTTCAGTTATTCTGCATCTATACCTACAGATGTGTTTCGAATGTCAATATATTAAATCTTTCAGTTTGCTTTCAAAATAGCACTGTTTATATTCGTATTCACATCGCGGCTGTCGCGGGAGGTCTTACGACCGAAGTCGAAGGTATAGGCCACTTTGATGTAACCGGTTTGCTGGTTAGTGCGGCTACTTAAAGTCTTCCGATAACCATAAACATCCGTATTCAGTGAATATTCATAGTCACTATGTTTGGTAAACGGATTTTCGGCTCCAGCCTCGATATACCATCCGTTATAGCTCCAGCTTGCAGAAATGCCATATTTTGCAGGAGTGGTTACACAAATCAGGTCAGAATCCATAACCTTTGAACAAGTTCTCCCGTAAATGCCGAACGAAAAGTCTTTCCAGTAATAATCGGCCTGCATTTTGAAAGAGAAACTGCTCAAACGATAAGGTGTATCCTGATACCGGAGGTAAAACCATGTTCCCTCACCTTTTACACGGAATGCGTCAGATATTTTCCAGGATGCTGAAAGTTCCGCATTCACGTTATGAGCCTTACCGTTATTCCGCAAAGACTCAACAATCAGATTATTTTCTCTGTAGTAGTCGACGATTCTCAAATTCGTACCTCCCATATAATTAGCCGCTGCCTGCAATCCCAACCGTCCGAACTGACCACTGTATACAGCCATTACCAAATATGCGTTAGGAAGTTTCTTAAACGGATAACTTCTCTTTAAGCGAAGTGAATCTATTTGTTGTTCGGCCTTGCTCATTGTTTCCATACTGGGCGCCTCGTTGCCCCAATAAACGTTTACCATAAACTGCTGGTTGTTGGCCAGACGGTAAAGCATCCGTGTATTAACGTACGGAAGAAGATAATGCTCGGAATCATCATTGTGAAGGCTGTACAGGTATGATGGCAATCCCAGCACCACTTTCAGCGAAAATCTTTTTCCGAACTTCTGACTGTATTCCGCCAACAGGCTGGTCCGTCCCATCCACAAATGCTGCCATGAAGGGGTATTCCCTTCATAAAGAGCCGAGCTGACGGTATGATAATGCATGAGACGTGCCGTAAAGCTGTTTTGATGCTTCAGCTGTATGCCGTAAGACACGTCGGCATTGAATTCGTAGAAATCTTCCTGCGTATGGGTCAGAGTAGAAAAACTGTTTTCATTGTATTCATACCGGTATTTGTTCTTTGCATAACTTCCCGTCAACCGTGTTTCCAGATACTGGTCTTTCGGCAGATGGAAATATCCGTATAACTCTACTTCGGGCTTTAAGCCGGACTGATCGGTATTACGAAAACTTTCCTGACTATTTCCCGTATCGCTGTATCGCACCATGCTATGCCGGTAATTGTCCGGTGCTTCATCACGAACGACCGACACTTTAGCCAAAAGAGAACGCTTGTCACTCTTGTTCTCTACATTCAACTGGGCATATTGCTGGTTATTTTTAATCCTGCTGGCAAGCGTATTGGCAAACCTGTCTGTTTCGTGTTCCGAAAAAACGAAATGTTCGTTCTGATTTTCGCGGTCTCCCTCATATTTCGCCATATTATATCCGGCAAACAATGTATATTGGGTATTTCCATGCGCCAGTTTGGCCGCTATATTGTAATCGCCTTTCAGATAGCCGATGGTCTGTTTTGCATCCATTGCCACATAACCTCCGGTCTTATATTGCCTGGTAATAAAATTCACGGCGGCATTGTCATTGATATATTTACCTGTAGGAACGTCATAATATTCTACTTTCTCTATATCCTTGGGGCGTAAGTTCTGTATTTCACGATAGCTTGCTTTCCGTCCGTCAATATAAAGAGACACTTCTCCGCCGAAAGCTTGCACCGTACCATTCAGCCGGTCTACGTCCACTCCCGGAATCATGAGTCTGTAAAGCAAATCATATCCCGTATGTGAGTGTTTTATCTGTTGTTTGTCGGGATAAATAAGCAAACGGTCCTTGCTTCGCACATAGGAGGAAGCCTCTACAGTTACTTCCTGAAGAGTGACATCATTGTTTTGCAATATAATGGGAGTGGTCAGTCGTATATCATTCTGCAAATTCACAGGCAAGAAAGCTGTCTGATAACCAATGCAGCTCACGTGAAGCAAATAATTTCCCGGGTGAGAAGCGTGGAGTGAGAATGTCCCCACACTGTCAGTGCGAACACCTTTCACAAAGGTAGAATCAGCAGAGAGCAAACGCACCGTAACGTACGACAAAGGCTGGTGTCCCGAATCTTCCACACGCCCGCTCACCTGCTGGGCCGACAACCGAAGAGTCGGGAGCAGACTAAGAAAAAACAATAAATAAAGGTTTCTTTTCATAAGTATTAGCTTCATTTCAAGATGGCAATGTATACGTTTGTATCCGCATTGCAATTACCACTAATTAAATTTAAAGTCGATGCAAAGCTATAATATTATCCAAAAGTATCAAAAAAAATTACATTTATTTTCTCTCTGCTTTCCCGTTTACTGACCCTTAACTCCCAGCATGCTGAGCCTTAACTCCCAGCGCGCTGAGCCTTGGTCGCCACCACGCTGAGCCTTAACTGCCAGCAACCTGATTCTTCTACTCCAATAACCCATTCATTAACAAGTATATAAAAAAGCCTGTTTTTCTGACAAGGTTTGTCTTTTTACACATCACACGCTAAAAAGCACAAAACGGACGGATAAGAAAAGCGCAGTTTTCAATATTTTCACCGCCAAAAGTTATTTTAATGGCTAATAATAAAGCGAGTAACTTGCTTTTTTGTTACTTTTGCAGCCATTAACGGTTAACTTAACAAACAAATACAAAATAGAAAAATGGAATTAGCAAGTAAGTACAATCCCGCAGATGTGGAGGGGAAATGGTACCAGTATTGGCTGGACAACAAGCTTTTCAGTTCTAAACCCGACGGACGTGAACCTTATACCGTCGTCATCCCGCCACCTAACGTCACCGGCGTGCTTCACATGGGACACATGCTTAACAATACCATTCAAGATATTCTGGTGCGCCGCGCACGCATGGAAGGAAAGAACGCATGCTGGGTGCCGGGAACAGACCATGCTTCGATTGCTACCGAAGCCAAAGTGGTAAACAAACTGGCACAGGAAGGTATCAAGAAAACCGACCTTACACGCGAAGAGTTCCTCAAACATGCATGGGCATGGACCGAAGAACACGGAGGCATCATCCTTAAACAGTTGCGCAAGCTGGGAGCCAGCTGCGACTGGGACCGTACGGCATTCACCATGGATGAAACCCGAAGCAAGAGCGTTATCAAAGTATTCGTCGACCTTTATAACAAAGGACTCATATACCGCGGCGTACGCATGGTAAACTGGGACCCGAAGGCACTCACCGCCCTGAGCGACGAGGAGGTTATCTATAAAGAAGAGCACAGCAAGCTCTACTACCTGCGTTACTATGTGGCTGATGATGACATGAGCGGAGAAACCGGAGCCGAAGGCGAGGTTGTACACCGTGACGCACAGGGACGCCGCTATGCAGTTGTAGCTACCACACGCCCCGAAACCATCATGGGTGATACGGCCATGTGTATCAATCCGGAAGACCCGAAGAACCAGTGGCTGAAAGGAAAGAAAGTGATTGTTCCGCTGGTAAACCGCGTAATCCCGGTTATACAGGATAGCTACGTAGACATTGAGTTCGGTACCGGATGTCTGAAGGTAACTCCTGCTCACGACGTGAACGACTATATGCTGGGCGAAAAATACAACTTGCCGAGCATCGACATATTCAATGACAACGGAACGCTGAGCGAAGCTGCCGGACTGTATGTGGGCATGGACCGCTTCGATGTGCGCGCACAGATAGAAAAAGACCTCGACGCTGCCGGACTGCTCGAAAAAGTAGAGGCATATACCAATAAGGTAGGATTTTCAGAACGTACAAATGTTGCCATCGAACCGAAACTGTCAATGCAATGGTTCCTCAAGATGCAGCATTTTGCAGACATGGCACTGCCGCCTGTAATGAACGACGAGCTGAAGTTCTATCCTGCCAAATATAAGAACACTTACAAGAACTGGCTGGAAAACATCAAGGACTGGTGCATCAGCCGTCAATTATGGTGGGGACACCGCATACCGGCCTACTTCCTTCCCGAAGGAGGATATGTAGTGGCCGAGACTCCGGAAGAGGCTCTGAAACTGGCTCAGGAAAAAACCGGCAACACGGCTCTGAAGATGGAAGATCTCCGTCAGGATGAAGACTGCCTTGACACATGGTTCTCATCATGGTTGTGGCCTATCTCTCTTTTCGACGGAATCAACAACCCGAACAACGAAGAGATAAACTACTACTATCCTACCAGCGACTTGGTAACCGGTCCGGACATTATCTTCTTCTGGGTAGCCCGCATGATTATGGCAGGCTATGAATATCAGGGAAAGATGCCGTTCAAGAACGTATACTTCACAGGTATCGTCCGCGACAAGATTGGCCGCAAGATGTCAAAATCACTCGGAAACTCACCCGACCCGCTCGAACTGATTGAGAAATACGGTGCCGACGGTGTGCGCATGGGTATGATGCTGGCTGCTCCTGCCGGAAACGACATCCTCTTTGACGATGCGCTCTGCGAACAGGGACGTAACTTTAACAACAAGATATGGAACGCATTCCGTCTGGTAAAGGGCTGGAACGTAGCAGACATGGAACAACCGGAATATGCACGCCTTGCTACCGAATGGTTCGGCTCCATGCTGGCCAAAACAGCTGCTGAAGTGAACGACCTCTTTGGCAAATACCGTTTGAGCGAAGCGCTGATGGCTGTTTACAAACTGTTCTGGGACGAGTTCTCAAGCTGGTATCTCGAAATGGTAAAACCGGCCTACGGACAACCCATCGACAAGGTTACCTACGAAAAGACTTTGGGATACTTCGACAGCCTGTTGAAACTGCTCCATCCGTTCATGCCGTTCATCACCGAAGAGTTGTGGCAACACATCTATGACCGCAAGGAAGGCGAAAGCATCATGGTGCAGACTCTGAATATACCCGCAGAATTCGACGAGGAGCTTATCAACCGCTTTGAAGCTGTGAAAGAGGTTATCGGAGGCATCCGTACCATCCGTCTGCAAAAGAACATCGCACAGAAAGAGGCCCTGTCACTGGAAGTGGTAGGCGAAAGCCCGGTTGCAGCATTCAATCCTGTAATTGAAAAGCTCTGCAATCTGTCGGCCATCACATCGGTAGAGGCTAAATCGGACGGTGCTGCCGCATTCATGGTAGGAACTACCGAATATGCCGTACCTCTGGGTAACCTGATCAACGTGGAGGAAGAGCTCAAGAAACTGGAAGCTGATTTGAAATATCAGGAAGGCTTCCTGATGAGCGTCATGAAGAAGCTGAGTAACGAGAAATTCGTAAGCAAGGCTCCGGCCAACGTTATCGAAATGGAACGCAAGAAACAGGCCGATGCCGAGACCAAGATTGCCGCTCTGAAAGAAAGTATCAGCAAGCTGAAATAAAAGCTTGAAACGTATAATAAAAAGCACGCGTCCTTTTTTTAAAAGCTCGCGTGCTTTTGCATAAAAGGACGTGTGCTTTGAACCGGAAGCACACGTCCTTTTTTATCGGTCAACCCATCATCTGGCCGGATCGGTTCTCAAGATAATGGTGTATTCCTTATTGGGCTCAAAATTAGGCTTGTATACCAGAAGGAAATTTTCATCGACAGCGGCTTTCCAGTTCTGTCCTTCTGCCAGACGCGGATTGCGCAAGCGTTTCGGGAAGAAATAACTGAAAGGCAAGTCACCTACATGCTGTGAACGGAAGTCAGAACCTTCAAGACGCTTCTCGCTATAGTTAGGACCGGTCTTCACGGTGATTACACACTCTTCATTCTTCACCTTGCATTTTACTTCATAATCATTGGGATTCGCCTGCTCCATCAGACGTACATCCCATGCAGGGTCACCATACAATGCCAAGACGTCACGGTCATGATAGAAACCAAAAACATCTATCGGCATTTTTCCCTTTCCATAAGCTTTGGCTACTTCGGTATATTCCTGCTCTAGATGCATATTTCCTTCTTTATAAGGATAAGGCTTTCTCAGGAAATCGGGGGCCATCTCACGAAGCTGGAACAGCATATCCTGCTGATTCAGATAAAAAGCTTCGGGGATGGTATAGCGGCCCGGATTGTTCATAAAGTAACACAATCCTCCCCAACCGTTGCGTCCGTACCATGTTTCAACTACATAACCGATAAACATTCCCAGATTGGCACTGTTCATAAAGGCAATGGCCATACTGTTGTTTGTCTTGTTCACATTTCCAATCAGACAGTTTCCTATAGGAAGATATACTCTGGTCTTACCTGATTCTACAAGATCTTTCGGTCCGTCAGGGAAATCGGCATAAAGCTTTCCGTCCTTGCACATGATATTTCCGGCAGAATAGGGCATCTCAAGATTCTTTTCGGTAGCATGGGCAGCCGTCACAATCAAATCAGGATCATATTTCGCATAGAAATCACAGAAACGTTTCAGCAGATTGGGCTTTTTCACTGAAAAGTCTTTCGGCAGGTTAAGCTTCTTGCCTTCTTTCTCGGCCTTGTCGACCATGTCACGGAACATGCGGTTATCAATACTGTCAGTAACCGTTTCTTCTTTAATCTTGGCTTCACCCTTCTCACGCTCTCCGCAAATGCCCGGACGAGAGTCGGATATATAGGCAAAACGCTCAAACCACAGTCCGTCGCCAAATGAGCTCACTGTGCTGAGCGCATTCTTCAAGACTTTAGGCTGTTCCGTACTGTTTACCAGACGAAGAGCTGCCTTGGCATCGTAACCGGTAATTACTCCCCACAGATAGTCGGCATAGATATCATCGTCAATCTCACGGCTCATACGGTTCAAATCGACAATAAAATCACGTCCTATCTGTTCAGGCTTCTCTATGAATGCCACATAACGCGGATAATACCAGCGAAGATTGGGCAAAACTTCACGCGGAGACTCTTTGTAGTAACAAACTTCTGCACCCTTATGTTTCTTCTTCAAAGCCTCAATCACATCCATCCATTCGGCATCATTTGAAACTCTGTAAGAAGTGACAATTACATATTCCGGACGTTTGGGCAACTCATGTGCCTTCACGCTCAAATCACAAAAGCCGCAGGTAAACAACAATGCGGCAACCAACCATTTCTTCATTCCTATATAGTTTTTAGTTACATTGCTACAAATGTAGCAAAAAAGCAGTGAGTTAAATGCCGTAATAAAGAAAAATGCCGTCTGTCACCCCAGTACTGAGGTACAAACGGCATTTGCAAAACAAAGAATTAATATGATCAGTTATTTTCAGGACGAAGTTTACGAACTACGGCACCAGTCTGCCACATCTCGCTCTCACGCAACTGACGAAGCTCTTCATTCAGCTTGTCACGGTAATCGGGTTGTGAGTTGGAATCAATTGAACGCT
The DNA here is from genome assembly GCA_944320885.1 of uncultured Phocaeicola sp. GTDB lineage: Bacteria > Bacteroidota > Bacteroidia > Bacteroidales > Bacteroidaceae > Phocaeicola_A. The sequence goes on along the minus strand of CALUJE010000005.1, from coordinate 26,822 downwards.
GAGCCTCAACTCCATCGGCAACTGATTTATAAAGTTTCTCAAACACAGGCTTGGTAGCATCGTGGAAAGGAGTCATCCAGTCAAGCGCACCTCTCTGTGCAGTAGTTGAACAGTTGGCATACATCCAGTCCATACCTTTTGCAGCAAACAAAGGCATCAATGACTGAGTAAGCTCTTCAACGGTTTCATTGAAAGCTTCAGACGGTGTATGTCCGTGCTCACGCAATGTCTCATACTGTGCCAACAGCAATCCCTGAATAGCACCCATCAAGGTACCACGCTCACCGGTCAGGTCAGAAGTAGCCTCACGCTTGAATGTAGTCTCGAACAAATATCCGGAACCGATACCGATACCCAATGCAATGGTACGGTCGAATGCCTTGCCGGTTGCATCCTGATAAATAGCATAAGAAGAATTCAAGCCTCTTCCTTCAAGGAACATGGTACGCAAAGAAGTACCTGAACCCTTCGGAGCTACCATAATCACATCTACATCGGCAGGAGGAACCACTCCGGTACGGTCATTCCATGTAATGGCAAATCCATGAGAGAAATACAATGCTTTTCCTGCAGTAAGATAAGGCTTAATGGTTGGCCATACAGAAATAACAGCTGCATCAGAAAGCAGACACATGATAATTGTAGCCTTTTCGCAAGCCTCTTCAATGCTGAACAAAGTCTCACCCGGTACCCAACCGTCAGCAACAGCTTTCTCATAAGTCTTTCCCTGTCTCTGGCCTACAATTACATTGAAACCGTTATCGCGCAGGTTCAAAGACTGTCCGGGACCCTGAACACCGTAACCGATAACTGCGATGGTCTCACCTTTCAAAATCTCACGCGCTTTCTCCAATGGAAACTCTTCACGGGTTACTACATTTTCAGTAACTCCACCAAAATTCATTTGTGCCATTTTTCTTCAAATTTTTATGTGCCCGATATAAACGGTCACTCTCGTTTAATTAATAGTTTATATAAATATTACTTTACTGCGACATACTATGTCACCGGCATTCTTTTTTACTTCGATATCGTATTCGTCTGTCTTTACCTCATCACGATAAAATGAGAGAGTATCGCCATAATAACTTTCGGCTGAATATGCCATTTCAAACCGTTTTATCTGCTTGGTCTTAAACATCTCCATCGGGAACAGATCAAGGATATGCTCTATATATTTGATACTGTTTACGTGTCCGTTGATGTCAATGTCACTATACTGCGCACGGTACTCGCCCACCGGATGCTCATCCGATACCTTTATCTTTCCCGGGCGGTCTATGGGGCATTCTTTGTCCTGACAGATATAATCAACAATACTTCCTCCGTGCAGAGACAACAGATCGGTCGGTTTTCGGGTTTCCATACTTATCATAGCCCATATGGAACGTGCATATCCCAAGGGATTTCCCTGTTCGTCAAGGATTGCATAATTACGGTCTGTAAACAAACGGTATACATTCTCTACCCATGTCTGAATTGTAAACTTCTCATACTGGCGCGGCATGCGTTCCAACTCTATAGCCAGACGGGAAAGTACCCACGTATAATGATAATCATTCAGGGTTGCCATGCCAAAGCCACGATCAGCGGCATGAAATCCCGCACAATTCAGCAAATGATTACCCAATACACTCATTGTCAAACGACCTGTGAAATCCACATGAAACGGTTCTGCTACAAAACCGAAACTTCCGACCTTATCTATACTCATATCTTTATTTATTTTTTTGTAAATGCTTCATTTCGCGGTCTGCAAGATATTCATTTACCCGCTCTACACAGCTTTTCGTGATAGCTACACGGCCGGAACGGACAAACTGCAACACGCAGCCCAATGCCTGAAGTTCATCATACAAAGAAGATATCTCATCGCTCATACCCGCTTTCTTCACAATGGAATATACCGGATTAACCTCCACAATACTTGCTCCGTAACGACGAACCACTTTCGAAATATACGAATTATTTTCCAATTCGGGAGTAGCAAGCTTGTATAAAGCGATTTCATGATAGAAAATCTCATCATCAGTGAAATAATGTGCCTGAAGTACTTCTATCTTTTTCTCTATCTGTTTTACAACTTTTATTACGGTATCTTCTTCAGCCCATATCGTAATGGTATATTTATGTACTCCTTCAATAGACGAGGCTGAAACATTCAGGCTCTCGATATTGATTTGACGACGGGTAAAAACAGCCGTAATCTGATTCAGTATACCGGCGATATTTTCCGAATATACAATCAAAGTATATAATTTCTTTTCCATAATCATCTTCCTCCTTAACATTCAAGCAACATCTCGTTAACCGTACCTCCCGGAGGAGTCATCGGCAATACATTTCCTTCTTCGATTACCGCTACCTCCAACAGGAACGGTCCATCGGTATTCAGCATCTGCTCTATGCCCTGTGACAGTTCTTCACGCTTTACTACCAATCGAGAGGGAATGCCATATGCCTCAGCTATCTTCATATAATCAGGATTCATCATAGGAGTAAACGAATAACGGCGATTGAAGAACATGGCCTGCCACTGACGTACGTTACCCAGATAATTATTATTCAGCAGAATAATCTTGACCGGTGCTTTCTGTTCCATGATAGTACCAAGCTCCTGAATGCTCATCTGCAAGCCGCCGTCGCCCATGAAAGCGCAAATTATACGCTCCGAATCACCGAAAGTGGCTCCAATAGCGGCCGGTAAGCCAAATCCCATTGTACCCAATCCTCCAGATGTAATGATACTGCGGTTCCGGTTATACCTGAAATAACGGGCCGACAACATCTGGTTCTGACCGACATCGGTTACAAGAACGGCTTTATCGCCTGCCGCGTCACTCACAGCACGGGCTACCTCTCCCATTTTCAAAGGCCCGTCAGCAGGATAAACTTCATTCTTGATTACACGCTCATACTCCAGCTGTTCATGTTCACGGAAACTTGCAATCCATTCTTCATGGTGTGCAAATGTTATCATATCGGTCAATTGTGGCAAGGTTTGCTTGCAGTCTCCCATAACAGCCACATCGACTTTTACATTCTTGTTTATCTCTGCCGGATCGATATCCAGATGAATGATTTTGGCCTGACGGGCATAGGTTGCCAGATTACCGGTAACACGGTCATCAAAGCGCATACCAATAGCAATCAGAACATCACATTCATTGGTCTTGACATTGGGACCCAGATTGCCATGCATTCCCAGCATTCCCTTGTTCAGACGATGTGAAGTAGGAATATCGGACAGGCCCAACAATGTTGTACCACAGGGTATATCCGCCTTTTCAAGAAAGGTAAGCAACTCTTTCTGTGCATTTCCGAGAGTCACTCCCTGTCCAACCAATGCAAACGGACGTTTTGCCGAGTTTATCATTTTTGCCGCTTCCTCCAATGAAGTCATATCAGTATCCGGCACCGGAACATAACTGCGGATAAAGTCAACATCGACCGGTTCATATTCGAACGATTCAACCTGTGCATTCTTCGCAAAGTCAAGAACAACCGGTCCCGGACGTCCGCTCTGGGCTATATAGAAAGCTTTGGCTACAGCCATCGGCACATCTTCGGCACGACGTATCTGATAACTCCACTTGGAAATCGGCTGGGTAATACCTACCAAATCGACTTCCTGAAAGGCGTCACTACCCAAAAAAGGAGTACCTACCTGTCCAGCAATGACAACAATCGGCGTACTGTCTATCATTGCATCAGCTATTCCCGTAATTGTATTTGTTGCTCCCGGTCCGCTGGTTACCAGACAGACTCCCACTTTTCCGGAGACTCTGGCATATCCCTCTGCCGCATGTGCCGCAGCCTGTTCATGACGCACCAATATGTGGTTCAATTGCGCCGAATGATCAAACAACGCATCGAAGACTGGCATGATGGAACCTCCCGGATACCCAAAAAGAGTAGTTACTCCCTGATGCTCCAAAGAGCGCATCAGCGCTTCTGCACCTGTTATCTTTTCCTTAGTCATATTTATATCTCCTCTACTTTATCAGTCTATCATCCTAACTCCTCCCTTATCGGCAGAGCTTACCATGCTGGCATAAGCACGCAAGGCCTTTGAAACTTTCCTGTCACGCGTCATTGGTGTCATGGGACGTGCTGCCAGTTCTTCATCGCTCAAACGAACATTTATGGAACGGTTCGGTATATCTATTTCTATGATATCACCATCAACTACTTTTCCGATATTACCACCGGCGGCGGCTTCGGGTGAGATATGTCCGATGCTCAGTCCGGATGTTCCTCCACTGAAACGTCCGTCAGTAATCAAAGCACATTCCTTACCCAAATGACGGGATTTGATATAAGAAGTAGGATAAAGCATCTCCTGCATACCCGGTCCTCCCTTCGGGCCTTCGTGCGTGATGACTACAACATCTCCACTAACCACTTTTCCACCCAGAATGCCTTCACATGCAGCTTCCTGCGAATCAAAGACCTTGGCAGGTCCGGAGAACTTCCAGATACTTTCATCTACACCAGCCGTCTTCACTACACATCCATCCTGTGCGATGTTACCTTTCAGCACTGCCAGTCCTCCATCCTTGGAATAGGCATGCTGCAAATCGCGTATGCAACCGTTGGCTCTGTCGGTATCGAGTTCTTTATAGACAGCCTGCTGTGAACCTAATTCTATATTGAATCTGTTTCCGGGAGCACTTGTATAGATACGGTAAGCCTCCGCATCAACTTCCGGTTTCTGTATATCATATTTATCAATAGCCTCGCCTAAAGTCATGCCATCGACCCGCTTTACAGACTTATCAACCAATCCGCCTTTGGCAAGTTCACCCAAAATATTCAAAATGCCTCCTGCACGGTTTACATCCTGAATATGATATTTCTGCGTATTGGGAGCTACCTTACACAAGCAAGGAACCTTGCGTGACAGCATGTCAATATCGTCCATCTTAAAATCGGCCTCAGCCTCATGTGCGATAGCCAACAAATGAAGCACAGTATTGGTAGAACCACCCATGGCAATATCGAGGGTCATGGCATTCAGAAAAGCCTGACGGGTAGCAATGCTGCGCGGCAAAACAGACTCATCGCCTTCTTCATAATATTTATATGCGTTTTTAACTATCAGCGCAGCCGCATCCTTGAACAACTGTTTACGATTAGCATGCGTAGCCAGCACAGTTCCGTTTCCCGGTAAAGCCAGTCCGATAGCCTCGTTCAGGCAGTTCATTGAATTGGCAGTAAACATTCCGGAACAGCATCCGCATCCGGGACAGGCATGTTCTTCTATTTTGGCTACTTCATCATCGCCCACCGATGCATCGGCCGACTTGATCATTGCATCAATCAGGTCAAGGTGCTGTCCGTTCCAATCGCCCGCCTCCATCGGTCCTCCAGAAACAAAGACCGTAGGTATGTTCAGTCGCATGGCGGCCATCAGCATTCCCGGAGTAATCTTGTCACAGTTACTGATGCACACCATTGCATCCGCTTTATGTGCATTAACCATATATTCCACACTGTCGGCAATGATATCACGTGAAGGAAGCGAATAAAGCATACCGTCATGTCCCATAGCTATACCATCATCAATAGCAATGGTATTGAACTCGGCAGCAAAACAGCCCAGTTTCTCGATTTCCTGCTTTACCATCTGCCCTATCTCATGCAAATGTGTGTGTCCGGGCACAAACTGTGTAAATGAATTAACGATGGCAATGATAGGTTTTCCCATTTGTTCCCGTTTCATACCATTGGCCACCCAAAGGGCTCTGGCACCTGCCATCCGGCGTCCTTGTGTACTGATTGCACTACGTAACTGATGTTTCATATCTCAAATTCTTTTTCACCGATATTAATATGAAAGAAGCCTTCCTCAAATACGAGAAAGGCTTCTTTCATATGTCTTAAAATACCGCACGAACCTTTCTACGCTCTTGATGAAACCACCACGACGCGAATAATAATGTGTGAAATCACTAGGTTTATGCAAGTATTCAAGTTCATATATTACTTTTTTTGTATTGCATCGGCAAAGGTAGTGTTTTTTCGATAGCTCCCAAACAAAACGAAGATTTTTTAGCCATAAAAATATTTATTTGTAAGATAAAAGGTTTTTTATTGTGTATTTTATTATAAAAAGCATATTCCTATTTAATAAGTCCCATAAAACCTGTCTAAGAAAAGAAATATCTTTATGATATAAAAACACATCTTTATAAAACAACAGGAAGAAAAACCGGCCATTATCATGACAGATTTTTCTTCCCATGTTTTATATTTATACTCTGACTCTCAGAGAATCAGCGGTCAACTTCTCCCGTAGCTTCCTTTTCTATCAGATTTTCAACTTCCGTTGCCTTTATCATATTATAATCACCGGCAATAGTATTTTTCAAGACAGATGCAGCCGTTGCAAATTCCAGTTTCTTTCTGTCATCATCATATACGGTATGTGCATACAACAAACCGCCAACAAATGCGTCTCCTACTCCGATACAGTCGATGATATTGGTTATGTCGTATACACGGGTAGTCTTGATTTTATTCTCTGAATACAATACACCTGCCAAGGTATGATGCTCCGAGCTCATCACATTTCTTAAAACGATATATACGTATTTGCAACGCGGAAGTTCTGCTGCTATTTGTCTGCAATAGTTCTCATATGCTTCTTTGTTTACCACTTCCTTGTCTGACACTGCAGCAAACTTAGGCGCTGGAATACCCATTACCGTAGCATACTCACTCTCGCTTCCGAAAACAATATCACAATGCTTCATCAATGGAATCATCACTTCCTTCGGATTCTTTCCATAATTCCACAAGTTCTTACGGTAATTAATATCGCAACAGATGGTAAGTCCCATTTCATCAGCCACATGAATTGCTTCTTCACATACGGCAGCCAGTCCCGGCGTCAATGAGGCATCAATACCGGACCAGTGGAAAATACTTGCATCCTGAAAAATTTTACGCCAATCAATCATTCCCGGCTGCAAATCAGTAAAAGAAGATCCGTCGCGGTCATATATCACTTGCGAACCACGCATCGATACAGCCTTTTCCATATAATAGGTTCCCAGACGACGTCCTCCAAGAAGAATATTTCTGGTTCCAACATTATGTGAGCGTAATTCAGTAATACAGTTCTCACCCAATGCATTTTTTGGCAAACAAGTAACATAATCTACGTCACCACCATAATTTGCAATTGATATGGCAACATTTGCCTCACTACCTCCATAATTTGCCAAAAAATTCCGGCTCTGCTGAATACGCAAATTATCGGGAGGAGTCAGACGAAGCATTATCTCACCAAAAGTCACAATTTTTTTACCCATAATTACTTTATTAATCGTTTAGTTATAAGATTCGTTATACAAATATAGCCAAGAAAATCCACACTACATACATCTGTTGGCAATTCCTTTATGTCACAGTATTCAATAAACATCTATAAATCAACGCACAACACATTGTATTAAAAAGAATCAATCTATTATAAACAACATTCCAGCTCTTAAAAACAAGCTATCTATTCCCCAAATACAATCCACAGTATCAGTTTTAAGAAACCGTTATTTCTGAAAGATACAGTAAAAATAAAAAGGAGAAGAAATCATAGAGACTCCTTCCCCTTTTCAATTCTCTCCAAATTAATTGTTATCCCATTTACCAAACTAAATAAACATCAAGTCCTTTATTTCGTATAGTCAAATTCAATAAAGTCACATACTTGCGGTATTGTTCTACATTCAATATACTTTTCATCAAACTTAAATTCTCTGATACGGCCTCACGTACCTTCTTTCCGCGAACATCTTCATCCTTAATGCGTGATATTTTCTGCAATTGCTCAGAAAAATGTTCATTGGCAAGAGCCACCTTATCAAACTGACCACTATAAATATCCAAATAACGCACTATACGTTCTGTGCGAACATCCCAGTTCCATACCTCTTTATTCACATTTGCACCTTCGTTAGCTGCAAAAACAGTAGCGCCCGCGAATGTAGCCAACGCTACAAAAAGTAATACAAAACGTTTCATTTTCTTTCTTCTTTTTACATTAATTGTTAATCCTAAAAACTAAAAACCTTTTTACCTATACTTTACTTATCTTTTTGACACTGCAAATATAGAATAGCTTTCAATACGGAAGCAAACTATTATGGTTAATAAATGTAAATCAGCCAACAAATATCCATTTAATTGATTTATATCAATTATTCGTGATATAATTAAACCCTATATATATTTACATATGATACAAAATAAAGCATTTTAATAACAAATAGTTTTATTATCCGTTTAATATTCACGAAAGAGCATCTCTTAAAAAAATGATATTTAGCATCCTTTTATAGCATCTTTAGCTCATATTTCACTATCTTTGCGAAGAATATGCACACAAAAGATTAATATCAAACCATTTATATAAATAAGCATATGGAGAACAATCCCAACAAATACATTACCGTATCATACGAATTGTATATTACGGAGAATGGAACAGAAAATATGGTAGAAAAAGCACCGGTAGAACATCCTTTCCAGTTTATTTCCGGAATGGGTACTACCCTTGAAGCTTTCGAAAAAGAAATCGCCCCATTGGCTAAAAGTGACAAGTTTGATTTTGTAATACCAGTTGCCGAAGCATATGGAGAATATGACGAAACTCATGTATTGGATTTGCCCAAGAACATCTTTGAAATTGACGGAAAATTTGATTCTGAAAGAATTTTTGCCGGAAACATCGTTCCACTGATGAATGCAGATGGCAACCGTCTTAACGGAACCGTACTTGAGGTAAAAGAAGATGTAGTGGTAATGGATTTCAACCACCCGTTTGCAGGAAAAGATCTTCGATTCAAAGGTGAAGTAACCGAATCACGTCCTGCAACCAATGCCGAGATTCAGGAAACAATCAATATGCTTTCCGGAGGATGCGGCGGAGGATGTGACTGCTGCGGAGGCGGTTGTGGAGATGGTGGATGCGATGACGGATGTAACGAACACGGTCATCACCACGGAAACTGCGGATGCGGCTGCCACGATTAACAGAAACATTACCTTATTATATAGAAGAAATCTTTAGAACGTTTTGCAGATTGTCTAAAATGCAAACTGTATCCAACACATTCTAAAGATTTTTTTATTATCTATCCAAAAACGATTATTAATGAAAAAGTTTTATATTATTCTTTGCCTAATTGCAACAACCATTAGCTCTTGCATTAAAGACGAGGCTCCTAATGCAGAAGCAGATATTGTAAGCTGTACTCTAAAAGAAGACGTGCTGAAACGACCTCCTATTATAGAAAACAATAAAATCAGCTTAATGGTCAACAAAGAAACAGACCTCAGCAGTCTTACCCCCATATTCGAGTTGACTCCGGGAGCAACCATAAATCCTCCCAGCAATGAAAGTAACAACTTCATAATACCTCAAGTGTATACGGTTACTTCTGAAGACGGAAAATGGAAGAAAGAATACACCATTTATGTAACCAAAGACAAGGAAACCATTACTCATTATACTTTTGATACATATACTTCAAAAGAAGAAAGCGGACGTCATTACCATATCATTCAGGAAACCGATGATTTTGGAGCCATAACAATGGAGTGGGCCAGTGGTAACTCCGGATTCGTTACAGCTGCAGGAATGGACGGACTGGCTGACGACCCAACCCTATTTCCGACTTATTCAGGTGAAGACGGACGAGACGGACGCTGTGCAAAAATGGTAACCCGTAAACCTAAATCAGGATTTGTATCCATATTTGCCCCTATAGCCGCAGGTAATCTGTTTATCGGCACATTCGGAGAAGAAGTAGATATTACCAAACCTGCCGTAGCTACTCATTTTGGTGAAGGAAACATATTCCCTTATTATCCACTGAGCATTGAAGGGTATTACAAATACAAAGCCGGACCGAAATGGACTGTCAAGAATCCACAGAATGGTACTGATTATGAGAATACAACCGACACATGGGATATTTATGGCGTATTCTATGACGCTGCGCAAATGTACATTGACACTCAGAAGTCATACCTTGACGGATATAATGTACTGACCTCTCCTTATATTGTCATGATTGCACGTCTTCCGCGCGCAGAACGAAAAGAAGCCAGCGAATGGACTCCTTTCTATATCCCGTTCAAAAAATTTGAAGGAGGAACACCCCTTGATATCGAAAAGCTGAAAAGAGGCGATTACAATCTGGCCATTGTAATGAGCTCAAGCGAAGAAGGCGCAATCTTTAATGGAGCTGAAAACAGTACGCTTTGCGTTGATGATGTAGAACTTAAATTCTCGGAGGACTTCTAATGAAAAAACAGATTATCTATATATGCACATTGTTGCTGCTATTTGCAGCAGGCAGCCAGGCACAAAACAACTTTTCACAGAAATTGCGCCAGCACAATATTGATTTTGAGCTGAAGGCTTCATTCAGCATCGGTGGTACAAGTCCCCTTCCATTACCGGAAGAAATACGTTCCATTGAAAGCTACAATCCTACCCTTAGCCTCTCATTAGGAGCACAGGTTACCAAATGGTTTAATGAGAAGTGGGGACTAAGCAGCGGTATCTCTTTCGATACAAAGGCCATGAAGACAAAGGCTGAAGTAAAGAATTACCGCATGGAACTAAGAGACGGAGGAGGTCTTATAAAGGGTAACTGGACTGGAATGGTACAGACTACGGTCAACAACTCTTACTTCACCATTCCCGTCATGGCAGCCTACAGGCTAAGCTCTATCTGGAGTTTAAGAATGGGGCCCTACATAGCATTTCTTATGGATGAGAATTTCTCGGGATATGTATATGACGGATACCTGCGTGAGGGTGACCCTACAGGTCCCAAAAGAATCTTTACTGGAGACGCAACCGCTTCATACGATTTCTCTGACAACCTGAGAAACCTGCAATGGGGATTACAGTTTGGAGGCTCCTGGAAAGTAAACCGCCACTTCCGCTTGAACGGTGACCTGCAATGGGGAATGAACGATATATTCCACAGTGACTTCAATACCATTACATTCAACATGTATAACGTATACCTGAACATCGGATTCGGATATATATTCTAAAAAGAAAATACAGGCCATAAAATAAAAAAAGATAGCCTGTAAAGCATACAATCATAAGTTATAAAATTCATATTCATAACTTATAAATAAAAAAATCATAGCCTATATTTTAAAATTTATAGGTTATGATTTTTTCTTTATACGCCTTCCTTATCACATTTACACCAATCCTCATTACTTTCCGCATTATTTAATACGTAAAGCGCATACCGGCATGCATAAAATTTCAATTACTCAAATTATTAATTAACTTTGCCCATAAACAAGAACAGACAACCGGAAAAACGGTCTGTCACATAAACAAGCTCTATCTATGTTTAACAATACATTTGGAAACTTATTCAGACTAACCACGTTTGGCGAATCGCACGGTGCTGCCGTAGGAGGAGTTGTCGACGGGTTCCCGGCCGGAATTGAAATTGATACGGCTTTCGTTCAGGAAGAACTGAACCGACGCCGACCGGGACAAAGCAAGATAACCACCGCGCGCAAGGAAGCCGACGAGGTGGAATTCCTTTCCGGCATTTTTGAAGGACGCTCTACCGGATGTCCCATCGGATTCATTGTACGAAACACCAACCAGCATTCGTCCGATTACGAGAATCTGCGCAACGTGTTCCGTCCTTCGCATGCCGACTATACATATACAACCAAATACGGTATCCGCGACCACCGTGGCGGAGGACGCTCATCTGCCCGCGAAACCATATCGCGCTGCGTGGGAGGCGCTCTTGCCAAACTGGCCCTCCGTCAGTTGGGAATTACCGTTACGGCCTACACGTCACAGGTAGGAGGCATAAAGCTCGACTTCCCCTACCCGCATTATGACCTCAGCATTGCGGAACAGAATGCCGTACGCTGCCCCGACCCGGAAAAAGCAAAAGAGATGGAGGCCCTCATTACCCGCATCAAGGGAGAAGGTGACACGATAGGCGGAGTTATCAGCTGTGTAATCAAAGGATGTCCGCCCGCATTGGGACAACCGGCTTTCGGAAAGCTGCACGCCGCACTGGGAGGTGCCATGCTCAGTATCAATGCCGTAAAGGGATTTGAATACGGCGAAGGATTCGGCGGAATGGAACTTACCGGTTCGCAACAGAACGATATATTCTATAACCGCGACGGACATATCGATACCCGGACCAACCACTCCGGAGGAATACAGGGAGGCATCAGCAACGGACAGGATATTTATTTCCGCGTAGCCTTCAAGCCGGTGGCAACCGTACTGATGGAACAGGAAACCGTAGATACCGAAGGTAACGATACACACGTTACCGCACGCGGACGCCACGACCCCTGCGTATTGCCACGCGCCGTCCCCGTAGTAGAAGCCATGGCCGCCATGACTCTGCTCGACTATTATCTGATAAACAAAACAACTCATATATAATTCTAAATCTTAACACCATGGAAATAAAAGACTACATTCGTGAAAATGAAGCACGGTTCATGGACGAACTGTTCAGTTTGATTCGCATCCCCAGCATCAGTGCGCTGCCGGAACATAAAGATGACATGCTTGCCTGTGCACAACGCTGGAAAACCCTGTTACTCGAAGCAGGAGCCGACGAAGCCATTGTAATGCCTTCACAGGGTAATCCGCTGGTCTATGCAGAGAAGCGGGTTTCGCCCGATGCACCTACCGTACTGATATACGCACACTATGACGTGATGCCGGCCGAACCGCTGGAACTCTGGAAGAGCCAGCCCTTTGAACCAGAAATACGCGACGAGCACATCTATGCACGCGGTGCCGACGATGACAAAGGCCAGGCTATGATTCAGGTCAAGGCTTTCGAATACATGGTACGTCACGGCGAATTGAAACACAACGTCAAGTTTATCTTTGAAGGTGAAGAGGAAATCGGTTCACCCAGCCTCAACGCATTCATCAAGGAACATAAGGAACTGCTGAAATCAGATATCATTCTCGTTTCAGACACCAGCATGCTGGGAGCAGAACTTCCGTCACTGACCACCGGTCTTCGCGGACTGGCTTACTGGCAGATAGAAGTCACCGGTCCTAACCGCGACCTGCACTCCGGACACTTTGGCGGTGCCGTGGCAAACCCAATCAATACCCTTTGCAACATGCTCTCGCAGGTTATTGACAAAGACGGCCGCATCACCGTACCCCACTTCTACGATAAGGTAGAAGCCGTGCCCGAAGCTGAACGCAAGATGATAGCACAGATACCGTTTGACGAAGAGAAATACAAGGCTGCTATCGGCGTAGAAGAACTTCAGGGTGAAAAAGGATATTCCACACTGGAGCGCAACAGCTGCCGTCCGTCGTTCGACATCTGCGGAATCTGGGGAGGATATACCGGCGAAGGTTCAAAAACCGTACTTCCGTCAAAAGCATACGCTAAGGTTTCATGCCGCCTTGTTCCTCACCAGCAGCATGAAGAAATTTCCAAACTCTTTGCAGACTACATCCAGTCTATCGCTCCACGCTCAGTCAAGGTGAAAGTAACCCCGATGCACGGTGGAGAAGGCTACGTATGTCCGATAGACCTTCCGGCATACAAGGCAGCCGAAGCCGGATTTACCAAAGCTTTCGGCAAGAAGCCGCTGGCAGTACGACGCGGAGGAAGTATTCCTATCATCTCTGATTTTGAACAGATTCTTGGAGTAAAAACCATTCTTATGGGATTCGGACTGGAAAGCGACGCCATTCATTCACCCAACGAAAATTTCTCACTCGACATTTTCCGCAAGGGTATTGAAGCCGTTGTAGAGTTCCACAAGCAGAGTTTTTAATAAAAACTACATGATTTTCGGCTTTTAAGCAGAAAAAAAACATGGAAACTAAATAAAATATTTACGAATTATTTGTTTTTAACAAAACAATATCTATATTTGCAACATAGACAGACAGGAGTTGTGAAATTCCTAAATAGAATAGTTTAGTTAAGTCTAGTTTAGTTTTTGTGTTGGAAAAGCATCGTTAACGCCCGTTTTCGATGCTTTTTTCATTTTCTTACCACAACAACCCTCCCATAGGGGCTTTCCATTTCTCTTTGGCACAAAGAAATCACTACATTTATGCCCCTTATTTGCAGAATAATGATTATTTTTGCCCCAAATGATATTGAAGAATTTAGAAAGATGAACATTCTGGAACTAAGCGAACAAGAAATTAACAGACGCAACAGTCTGAACGAATTAAGAGCGATGGGTATAGAACCTTATCCCGCAGCTGAGTATGTGACCAATGCTTTTTCTACAGACATAAAAAACGAATTCGACGAGAACGCAACCGAACCTCGCGTTGTGTCTATTGCCGGACGTATGATGTCACGCCGTGTGATGGGAAAAGCATCATTCATCGAGCTGCAAGACTCTAAAGGAAGAATCCAAGTATACATCACCCGTGACGACATCTGCCCGGGAGAGAACAAAGATTTATATACCACTGTATTCAAACGCTTGCTCGACTTGGGCGATTTTATCGGTATCGAAGGTACCGTATTCAAGACTCAAATGGGCGAAATCAGCGTACATGCAACCAAGCTTACCGTATTGGCCAAGAGCATCAAGCCGCTTCCTATCGTGAAATACAAAGACGGAGTGGCCTATGATAAGTTTGAAGACCCCGAACTCCGCTACCGCCAGCGTTACGTTGACCTGGTAGTAAACGAAGGAGTAAAGGAAATATTCATGAAACGCTCCAAAGTAATATCAACCATGCGCGCCGTGCTCGACGAAGCCGGATATACCGAAGTAGAGACACCTATTCTGCAGTCTATCCCCGGTGGTGCCAGCGCACGCCCGTTCATCACGCATCACAATTCACTCGATATTGACCTTTACCTGCGCATTGCCACAGAGCTTTATCTGAAACGACTCATCGTAGGCGGATTCGAAGGTGTATACGAAATCGGAAAGAACTTCCGCAACGAAGGTATGGACCGCACGCACAATCCCGAATTCACCTGCATGGAGCTGTATGTGCAGTATAAAGACTACAACTGGATGATGAGCTTCATCGAAAACATGCTTGAGCGTATCTGTATTGCCGTAAACGGATGCAGCGAAACGGTTATCGACGGAAAGACTATCAGCTTCAAGGCTCCTTACCGCCGTCTGCCTATCCTCGATGCCATCAAGGAGAAAACAGGATATGACCTCAACGGAAAGAGTGAAGACGAAATACGCCAGATTTGCAAGGAGCTGAACATGGAGATAGACGACACCATGGGTAAAGGCAAACTCATTGACGAAATCTTCGGCGAATTCTGCGAAGGCAACTTCATCCAGCCTACATTCATTACCGACTATCCGGTAGAGATGTCACCGCTTACCAAACGTCACCGTGAGAAACCGGGACTTACCGAGCGTTTTGAGCTGATGGTCAACGGTAAAGAGCTGTGTAATGCCTATTCAGAGCTGAACGACCCGATAGACCAGGAAGAACGCTTCAAGGAACAGATGAGACTGGCCGACAAGGGCGACGACGAAGCAATGATTATCGACCAGGACTTCCTGCGTGCCCTGCAATACGGTATGCCTCCTACATCGGGAGTGGGAATCGGTATCGACCGTCTGGTAATGCTGATGACCGGCAAGTCATACATACAAGAAGTTCTCCTCTTCCCGCAAATGCGTCCGGAAAAGGTTGCTCCGAAAGACAGTGCCGCCAAATATACCGAGCTGGGTGTTCCCGAAGAATGGGTACCACTCATCCAGAAAGCCGGATACAATCTTGTTTCTGACATGAAAGACGTTAATCCGCAAAAGCTTCACATGGACATATGCGGAGTCAACAAGAAATATAAACTGAACCTCACCAATCCTACAGTCGACCAGGTAGCCGAATGGATTGGCAAGATAGAATAGAAATGACAAAACTTCCTAGCGGAAAAACAGCAATTATCGGAGGCGGTAGCTGGGCCACAGCTATCGCCAAGATAATACTGACTCAAGAAGAAAGCATCAACTGGTATCTACGCCGTGATGACCAGATTGAAGACTTCAAAAGACTGGAGCACAACCCGTCATACCTTACCGGAGTACACTTTGATACCAAGCGCATCCAGTTCTCATCCGACCTGAACAAAATCGTCAGAGAATCAGAGATACTGATATTCGTTACTCCGTCGCCTTATCTGAAGGCGCAGCTGAAAAAACTGAAGACCAAAATCAAAGACAAGTTTGTGGTAACAGCCATCAAGGGAATTGTGCCCGACGAGAACATGATTGTTTCAAACTACCTGAACCGGGCATGGGAAATACCGATGGAAAACATTGCCGTCCTTGCCGGTCCGTGTCATGCCGAAGAGGTAGCCCTGGAACGTCTGTCATACCTTACCGTAGGATGCAGCGATCTTGAAAAGGCACAACTGTTTGCCAGGAAGCTGAACACATTTTACATAAAGACTTCTGTGAGCGAAGACGTAGAAGGCATCGAGTATGCCTCCGTTCTGAAGAACGTATATGCCATCGCCGCAGGCATCTGCAACGGACTGAAGTACGGAGACAACTTTCAGGCCGTACTGATTTCAAACGCCATTCAGGAGATGGACCGTTTTCTGAGCATCATCCACCCCATTCAGCGCAACGTCTACAAATCGGCCTATCTGGGCGATTTGCTCGTTACCGGATATTCCAACTTCAGCCGTAACCGCATATTCGGAACCATGATAGGAAAAGGATATTCCGTAAAGAGCGCACAGATAGAAATGGAGATGGTGGCCGAAGGATATTACGGAACCAAGTGCATGAAGGAAATCAACAAGAAAGTACACGTAAACATGCCCATACTGGATGCCGTGTATAATATACTTTATGAACAGATATCACCGAGAATTGAAATAAAACTCTTAACCGATTCTTTTAGATAATTATTGAGTATGAAAAACATTAGTTTAAACATTGACAAAGTAGCCAAATTCGTATCAAAAGAAGGAATTGCTGCTTACGAGCCTCAGGTAAAAGCTGCCATGGAGACTTTGGAAAAGGGAACAGGACTGGGTAATGACTTCCTTGGATGGTTACACCTGCCCTCATCTATCAGTAAAGAACATCTTGCAGAGCTGAAAGCTACCGCACAGGTATTGCGTGAGAACTGCGACGTTGTAATCGTTGCCGGAATCGGAGGAAGTTATCTTGGAGCACGCGCCGTAAACGAAGCCCTCTCAAACAGCTTCGAATGGTTGCAGGCCAAACATAACGGCCCTGTCATGATTCATGCCGGACACAACATCAGCGAAGATTATCTATATGAACTTACCGAATATCTGAAGGACAAGAAATTCGGCGTTATCAACATTTCAAAATCAGGAACTACTACCGAAACCGCCCTTGCATTCCGTCTGCTGAAAGAGCAGTGTGAAAGACAACGCGGAAAGGAAATGGCACGCAAAGTCATCGTAGCTATTACCGATGCCAAGAAAGGTGCTGCCCGCGTTACAGCCGACAAGGAAGGTTACAAGTCATTCATTATCCCCGACAACGTGGGCGGACGCTTCTCCGTGCTTACTCCGGTAGGACTGCTCCCCATCGCAACCGCAGGATATGACATTGAAAAACTGGTAGAAGGTGCTGCCGATATGGAGAAACTGACTTCTTCTGAAGTGCCGTTCATGGAAAACCCGTCGGCCGTATATGCTGCCGTACGTAACGCCTTGTACGCACAAAACGGAAAGAAGATTGAAATTCTGGTCAACTATCATCCGAAACTTCACTACGTAAGCGAATGGTGGAAACAGCTGTACGGCGAATCAGAAGGAAAAGACCACAAAGGCATATTCCCTGCTGCCGTTGACTTCTCGACCGACCTTCACTCAATGGGACAATGGATTCAGGAAGGCGAACGCCTTATCTATGAAACCGTTCTTTCTATCGAACAGCCCAAATGCCATCTGGAAATACCAAGCGACGCCGAAAACCTCGACGGACTGAACTTCCTGGCAGGAAAACGCGTAGACGAAGTAAACAAGATGGCCGAACTCGGAACCCAGCTGGCACACGTTGACGGCGGCGTCCCCAACATGCGCGTCATCATCCCCGAACTGAACGAATACTATCTCGGACAGGTTATCTACTTCTTTGAAAAGGCTTGCGGCATAAGCGGCTATCTGCTTGGCGTAAACCCATTCAACCAGCCGGGAGTAGAAGCATACAAGAAAAACATGTTTGCTCTGCTCAACAAGCCCGGATATGAAGAAGAATCAAAAGCCATCCGCGCCAAATTATAAGAACAACCGGATGCAATAACCGTTCATTATTGCATCCTCCTTAATACCCACAAGCCATTAATCTATGAAAAAGATGCCATCATACAATCATGAACAGTCACCGCATAGATTAATGGCTTTTTATGCCTAATCTTCATTACAACAAGTTCCTCATATGAGAAAGATTATTTATACACTGATATTGTTGCTCACGGCAGGCAACATGATTGCCCAGAACAGTACACACCCCCAACGCAAAAAGGTGGCAGTGGTGCTTAGCGGAGGCGGAGCCAAAGGAGTGGCCCACATCGGGGCTTTGAAAGTAATTGAAGAAGCAGGCATACCGATTGACTACATCGTAGGAACCAGCATGGGAGCCATCATCGGAGGACTGTACTCCATCGGATATACTCCCGCACAAATGGACAGTCTGGTAAGCAACCAGAACTGGAGCTATATTCTTTCTGATGCTGTAAACCGCAACGAGGAACTGCTCGTAAAGAAACAGCGCTCCGAACAATACACCCTTTCCGTACCGTTCAAGAAAACTCCCAAAGATGCCATCAAGGGAGGAGTAATAAGCGGAAAGAACATTGCGCAACTCTTCTCAGACCTCACCATAGGCTATCATGACTCCATTGATTTCAACAAGCTGCCCACTCCTTTCGCCTGCGTTGCGGTGGATATCGTAACCGGACAGGAATATGTATTCCACAGCGGAAAACTGGCACTGGCCATGCGCTCAAGCATGTCTATCCCGGGAGCATTCACTCCCGTAAAGTGGAACAACATGGTACTGGTAGACGGCGGAATGATAAACAACTATCCGGTAGATGTGGCCCGACGCATGGGAGCGGAAATCATTATCGGAGTAGACGTACAGTCAGAACTGGAAAAGGCCGACAACCTGAACTCACTTCCCGAAATAGCCGGACAGATTATCAACATACTGGGAATAAAGAAATACAACGAGAATGTAGAAGACAGTGACGTGCACATACACATTGACACTTCAGGATATTCTGCCGCCAGTTTCAACAAGGACGCCATCAACGTACTGAAAGAAAGAGGCGAACACACTGCCCTGCAATACTGGGAGAGCCTGATTGACCTGAAAAAGAGAATCGGCATATCACCTACCTTCGAACCCAAGCCTCACGGTCCGTTTGTGATGACCGACAAGCAAAAGAAAGACATTGAAGAGAAAAAGGTAAAAATCATTCCGGAAATAGATCCGGGCAAACGGCCCGACAACACCATCAGCGTAGGAGTAAGATTCGACAACGAATCACTGGCCGCTCTGATTCTGAACACCTATATCAACCTGAACGAGAAAAAGAACCATCAGGCGGCACTGACCATCCGACTGGGCCGTCAGACATTCGGCCGTCTGGACTATACCGCCCAGCCATTCCATCCGCTCTGGAACATGAATCTGGCATACCAGTTCAGCTATAATGACCTCGACCTGTATAACCAGGGCAAGAAGACATGTACCTATTCATACCTCCATCATCTGGGTACCGTCAACATTTCACGCAGCTGGAACAGTATCCGCCTTTCACTGGGAGCAAAATACGAATACTTCAAATATGATGACATTCTGCTTCCTCCCGGATATGACGACGGAGACATCATATGGAAGAACCAGCATCAGCTGACTTACTTCGGACAACTGCAGTTCGACAGTTACAACCGCAGGACTTATCCCACCAAAGGTATGAAATGGAACGTAATGGCCGAGCTGTATACCGACAACGGTATCAACTACAAGAACAAGGCCATCGCCCCCATCTTCAGCATCCACTGGGAAGGAGCATACCGGGTACTTAACCGCCTCACCCTGTTGCCATGGGTAAGCGGACGCGCCATCATCAACGATGAATACAGCTATGCCGTAGCAAACATGATTGGAGGAAACGCTCCCGGACGTTATCTCAACCAGCAGATTCCCTTTGTAGGCATAGATTACATGGAGCTCGCCTACTCAAAGACATTCGTAGCCGGTCTGCGCATCCGCCAGAAAATGGGTTCGAGCCAATACGTGAGCCTGATTGGCAACTTCGGAGTGAACAACGACGAATGGAACCAGCTGTTCAAGGACACGATATGGGGATGCGGAGTAAGTTACGGATACGATACCTTCCTCGGTCCGCTCGAAGCCACCTTCAGTTACTCCAACGTAACCAAAGGAGTCGGCGCCTACATCAGTTTAGGATATACATTTTAAATCTATCATAATGTACAACAACGCAATTACAAATTACTTACAACAACATTCATTCGGCTCTATCAACCTGAAAGCCGTACTCTTCGACATGGACGGTGTACTCTTCAACTCCATGCCCAACCATGCACGCGCGTGGAACGAGGCCATGAAACGCTACGGGTTCGACCTCTCGTATGAAGAGGCTTACCTGCACGAGGGACGTACGGGAGCTGCCACCATCAACATCGTGAGTCAAAGAGAACGCGGCAAGGATGCCACTCCCGAAGAGATTGAAGAAATCTACCATACCAAGACGGAGATATTCAACTCATACCCCAAGGCTACACGCATGGAGGGCTCGTGGGAGCTGATTCAGAAAATAAAAGGCGCCGGACTGACCGTGATGCTTGTCACCGGCTCGGGACAGCACTCGCTGCTCGAACGCCTGAACCGAAACTTCCCCGATACGTTCCGTCAGGAACTGATGGTCACGGCCTATGACGTAAAACATGGGAAGCCTTCACCAGAACCTTATCTGATGGCTCTGAAGAAGGGCGGTCTGCAACCCAACGAAGCCATCGTGGTAGAAAACGCCCCGATGGGAGTAAAGGCCGGAGTAGCGGCAGGCATCTTTACCGTAGCGGTCAATACCGGTCCGCTGCCCGACAAGGTATTGCTCGACGAGGGCGCAAACCTTCTCTTCCCGTCCATGCCTGCCTTCAACAACGAGTGGGAACAGTTCTATTCGTCCATCCGCACCGAAAGGCTATAACAGCCTCAACCATAAGGAGCATCGAAGCCGGCCATATCCTCCAGAAACGGATATAACCGGCTTCGGTTGCGTTTATGCCTACATCTACAGAAGTAAGTTTTTTTCATCATTTCCAAACACTGATTGTTTATCTCATTCTTACGAAAAATGCATCGTCAGCAAGCATTCGTGGCTGTATTTCCAGCTCCAATACGCCTTGTCAATCAACCACTTATCGTCACCTCACAAAACAGCTTGCCGAGCCTTGACAGTCAGTGCACTGAGCCTTTGCTCCCAGCACGCTGGGGCTTGGTCGCCAGCACGCTGAGCCTTAAGGGTCAACTTCGTCTCAACTGGCGAAGCATTTTTCTAAAAGGAATGGAATGTTTGTTTTCAGGAAAGTTTACCATAAAAAAAGGACACGTCCTTTCCCTCATAAGCACGTGTGCTTTCCCTCCAAAGGACACGTGCTTTCAAAAAAAGCACACGTCCTTTTTTCCAACAAAATGGATACAAAAAAAGAGACATCCGTTTCTGTTTCCGAACCGATGAACGGTCACTCCAGAAACGGATGCCTCAATCAATAGAAAAGAAAGAACCGATTTCAATGCCCTATAACGCTTCCGCTACCGGACGATGCAGGCGGAACAGACTGTAGGCAGCCTGCAATACCTTATTCTTAAGCAACTGGGGGTAGTCGGGATGATTATTCAGAAAACGCTCCACCTCATCGTAAGCCTCCTTGCTGTGATGTCCGCGCAGAAGCACTTTTGCCCAGTTGCTCGGGAAGAAGATGTCACCGGTGCGCTGCACCTCCTGCAACAGGTCAAGACCCGGATAGATATACTTCACCGCATGCGCTTCACGGAGCGGATGATTCAGATAGCCCAGCACGGTAGCCGTCCACGGCTCAATCCGCCGGTTGTCCTTGTCTTTCAGACTGGCGAACAGGGAGTCGAGCGCCCCGGTATCGGGATTCACTGCACGCGATATGAAATCGAACTGGCGCAGACGGTCGGGATTCTCAATGCGCTTCCGCTGTATTTCCAGTATCCGGCTATACTGTCCGGGCATGCGAAGAGCCAGCTCGTATGACAGAGTGGTATAATCATTCTCGCTCAGCAAAGGTTCTGTCTGGCGTTCCCATACGCCATAAAGCGTGTCGGTCATTGCCGTGGAACGCATGGCGGGTATCAGGCTGCGCAACAGCTGGAGTCTGCATGAGGGCAATGCATGCGCATGGCTCATCTCCCAGTATTTTTTCTCGGCTGCGGCTGCCTCTTCTGCCGGCAACTCACGCATCACTTCCGCCACATTGGCCGCCAGAGCCGTAGCTATCAGCTCATTCTTTTCAGAGAGCAGTCCGTCCGTTATCGAACGGTTCCAGTCTGAAGCCGTGATGCACCCCAGCAGATAGTTTTCACGCAAGTTCATCAGAGAAGCATAACGGGCCGTTTCGTCTCCGATGGTCTGCCAGTTGGCCAACAGCCATGCGGCCGTAGCCTTGTCGAGCAAGAAGCATCCATAGCCTTTCCCGTCAGTATTGGGCAAAATATAGAGAGGACGGAAGTCCAACGGTATGCTCACTGCCGCTCCGGTCATCTTCACCTCCACATTCCGTTGCTGTCCGGCATCGCCCACCAGTGTTATCCGGAAGGTCTGAGGCCACAGCGTCCCGCTCTTGAACGGGTCTGTCTGCGTAACGGTCAGCATGCCTCCGTCGGCCTTCGCCGAAATATGGGAAACTCCCCTCCGGTTTACCCATGCGTCACTGAACTGGGCCAAATCTACCGGCGAGATGCTGTCAAGAATCTGAATCAAATCGTCCCACGTGGCATTGCCGTAAGAGAAGCGTTTCAGGTAAATGCGGATACCTTCCCTGAACTCCTTCTCACCCATCAGCTCAACCATCTTCTCCATCATTACGGGAGCCTTGTTGTAAATGATGTTTCCGTAGACAAGCCCTGCGCTGTTCATATTCGCCAACGGCTGACGGATTGGATTGCTGCCCGGAGTACGGTCTTCCGAAAGCGAGGCATTGTAGAAGTTCTTCATCCGGTTGAGCCGATGATTGATATCCGGGAAAAGAGGCTCACAGATGCAGGCTGCATAATGATTGGCGAAGACCTCTTTGGTCCATACATCGTTAAACCATTCCATCGTAACCAAATCGCCGAACCACATGTGCGCCGTCTCGTGCGCAATCAGTTCCGAACGGCTTAGCTTCTCATCGAGCGTGGCATATTTGTTCAGGAATATCCGGCTGTCATTATAAAAGGTAGCGCCCGTATGCTCCATGCCTCCAAACTGGAATCCCGGCAGAATGATGAAATCATATTTGGCAAAGGGATAAGGAATACCCGTATAGGCTTCGAGCCATTCAAGCGATGCGGCCACTTCACGGAACACATCGTCGAGCTGTTTCACCTTGTCGGGATCGGTCTCCCGATAATAGGCCGAAAAGCGGTGCTTCCCATCATCATAGGTCTGCTGACTGAACTTTCCGGCAACAAACGCAAACAGATAAGTGCTCAGCGGCTCTGTCTGCCCGAAACGGACAAACGTTCGTCCGCCTCTGCTCTCCGTATGATTGACATACGTATTGGATACGGTTTTCCACTCGGCCGGTACTTCGAGCGACAAAGAGAAGCGTGCCTTGATGCCCGGCTGGTCAAAACAGGGGAAAAGCGTTCTCGCCCTGTCGGGAACCAGCAACGTATACAGATACTCGTCATTACGGTTTAAAGACTGGTTACCGGCCACAAAGGTAATCTCCACCGTATTCTTTCCGGCTCTGGCTCCGTGCTCCGGAATAAGGATATGCTCTTTCTCAAAACGGTAATCCACGTCACGCCCATTCAGTTTCACCGATTGGATATGACCGGCACTCTCCTTAAAGTCGAGCACTATCGGCTGAGGAGCATCCAACGTAAATGCCAGCTTCATTTCGGCCGGAACAGGTTCACTCTTCTCTCCCGGAATGGAAAAGAACAAATCATACGTTACATCCTTGCAAGTCTTCTTCCGCCAGGATGCCAGTTGCTCACTCACTCCTTCTGCCAACCATTCGTCGGGCAAAGCCGCAAACGATGGCAGATGCACAGCTACACACAATAGCATAATCAGCAATATCTGTTGTTTCATGGTTATGATGTTAGTATTTTTATGTGTGCTAAATTAAGGAAAATTCGGGGAAATATGTTCATCAGAGTAATTTACAAAAAAACATTCTTCGCATTTTCTGTCTGGAATGCTCAAAAAATTCTACCTTTGAAAACATGGAACTAGATATCAATAAATTCAAATGGACACACAGTCCACAAAGCTATACCGTCAAAGAAGGAATTATCGAAGTAGTCACAAAACCCAATACCGACCTTTGGCAACGTACCTATTATCATTTCCGTAATGATAATGCACCTGTTTTTCAAATGGAAACAGAGGAAAAGTTTTTCAGCTTTACAGTAAAGACCGATTTCAGCGAAAGCCATCACCGTTTCGACCAATGTGGCATTGTCATGTATCTTGACAGTGAGAACTGGCTGAAAGGAAGTGTAGAATACGAAAACGAGACTTTCCAACACTTGGGCAGTGTAGTGACTAACTGCGGATATTCCGATTGGGCAACAACTGCCATTGATGCAAACATAAAGTCTATGTGGTATCGCCTTTCACGACGTGAAGATGACTATTGCATCGAATGCTCATCAGACGGATTGCACTTCACTCAGATGCGCATTTGTCACATGCATCATGGAGGCGGTAAAATACAATTTGGTATTTATGCCTGCTCACCGGAAGAGTCTTCATTTAAGGCTATATTCAGCAATATGAAACTGACAGAATGCGCATGGAAAGCACATGACGGACAACAGCCGGATTAAAGGGAACAGGATGATTTTGTGCAATATTGACTGCATAAGAAATAAGTGATAATTGAATAGATACTTTAGGACTAGATAAAGTGTACAAAGAAGAATTTATTATAAGTTTATCTTTTAGCAAAAAGCTATTAAATATATATATACATTGATATTTTAAAGATTAGCTAATAAAAATGGGATATAAAGAGGACCTAAAAACCAACGAATGGAATACTAAATGTATTGAAATTTTAGAACGAGATCATTTTAAATGTTTAGACTGCGGATGCATTGGAATACATAATAATAGTTTTTTTCGAATCTATAATTTAGATGATATCAATTACTTCTTCTCAGAAAATTCTTTATTGCCAAACAAAGGAATAGAACATTATATAGAAAATATATTATTAAAAGATATTCATAATAAACTTATTATTACAAAAATAGAAAAGATATCTGACCATAAATTCATCTACCAAATCCATCCTTCATTAGGGCACATATCACATGAACCTTATATGTTTGCAGCAGACGACTACCAATCATCTATTACATATATTAAAAGAGGAAAAATTAACAACAATTACAATGATAACAGAAATTTCATAATTTCAGCTGAATGTTTTGAATTTCAACACAACATTGGAAATACAAATTATGCTTCAATAACCCATCAAACGGAAAATATTAAAAATAAAGGAACTCAATGTATACATACAAGGGAATCACTCTGTATCAGCATACATTACCAAAAGAGATTTTACTATTTTACATTTAGCTTTCCTTTCGATTTTTTTTCAAGAATAAAACATCTAAATATCCATCATAATAAATATGATGATATTTTTTATCAAAAACCATGGATATATTCAAATGATGAACTGATAACATTATGTCAAGAATGTCATCAAAAAAGACATCTAAAAACACATATATAATTTACACAAAAACAATATTAGTATTTAATGTGTAAGTATAAGAATTTTAATTGCTTTTAGGAAATTAATTATCTGTCAACACATTATTACCATCCGAAAAAAATTTTGCGAAACCATAAAAATAGAGCTGACTTTATTTACGAGGTCAGCCCATCTTCGTTAGAATTCTGTCACAAAACAGAATTAATCCAACTATGAACAAAAGTATACATTTGTTTTGATTCCTTGCATGAGATAATGATGTCCATACAGACAGAAAACCACTAACTTTGTCATTTGGGTATAACAACCATGCTTCTCGCAGTACACTTTCAGATGCCAACAAGCCCCGTCCGGAAATCATATTTGCTTCCATCTATCATGACTTATATACCACATACAGGTATGTACTTTCCTCGGACAACCACAAAACAGGGATAAAGTCTGGATGAAACGTAAGCATTCGGTAAACCACGTTGCAAATTTTGTGAATTATTTCCGAATCGGTGCTATTCGTAGCTGATTCGGAAATAATAGTACCTATTCGGAACAAGTTTGATTGGATTTTGCTCAGTTACGTGGTAGAAGTTCTTCCATATTCTTCTCATCCCTCTCATAATATGAGATTTTGCTCAAGACATCTTCCATCCAGATTCTAGGGTCTATTTCTGCTGATTTGCAGGTGGCAATCAGTATCTTCTGTTTGAGCAGGTTGTACAGAGGCCTGAGCTTCTCCACCGCCATTTCATACCATCCGCACATGGTAGATTCGCTTATGCTGATTCCTGATTCGCGATACTGCTGTATCAGACGGTA
>CALUJE010000004.1 GCA_944320885.1 uncultured Phocaeicola sp. | reverse complement strand
CCCTTGTCTTCACCAGAGTTAACGTAAACTGTATCACCTTTTTTAATATGTAACTTGCTCATTACTTCGTTCTTTTACAAAATTAAAGTACTTCAGGTGCCAATGATACAACTTTCATGTTTACAGCACGAAGTTCACGGGCTACCGGACCGAAAATACGACTACCTCTAATTTCACCAGCGTTATTCAACAAAACGCAAGCATTATCATCAAAACGAATATAAGAACCGTCAGCACGACGAATTTCTTTCTTAGTACGTACGATCAAAGCCTTAGACACTGCACCTTTTTTAATATCACTTGAAGGGATCACGCTCTTAACTGAAACGACGATCACATCTCCTACAGTAGCGTAGCGCTTTCTGGTACCGCCTAAAACGCGGATACAGAGAGCTTCTTTTGCGCCACTGTTATCACATACTGTAAGTCTCGATTCTGCTTGTATCATAATTACTTAGCTCTTTCGATTATTTCTACTAATCTCCATCTCTTAGTTTTGCTCAAAGGACGAGTTTCCATGATGCGTACTGTATCACCAACATTACATTCATTCTTCTCATCATGAGCATGGTATTTCTTCGTTTTGCTAACGAACTTACCATACATCGGGTGCTTCTCTTTGAACTTAGCAGCAACTGTAATGGTTTTATCCATTTTATTGCTTATAACAACACCCATTCTTTCTTTTCTTAAATTTCTAGCTTCCATCAGGTCATTATTATTTGTTAAGTTCTCTCTGACGCAACTCTGCTTTCATGCGTGCGATAGTACGACGCAAGTTTTTGATTTGTGCAGGATTCTCCAAAGGAGAGATAGAATGATTCAAAACCATTTGATTGTACTTGGCTACTTCAGCATCAATTCTTTCTGCCAGTTCATTGGTAGCTATTTCTCTAATTTCTGCAATCTTCATAATTATGCGTTTTGATTTTGAATATCGTAATCACGTCTAACAATAAACTTCGTAGTTACAGGGAGTTTCTGAGCTGCCAAGCGCAAAGCTTCTTTAGCAATTTCATAAGAAACACCTTCCACTTCAATAATGATTCTTCCCGGAGTAACAGGGGCTACAAAGCCTTCTGGATTACCTTTACCTTTACCCATACGTACATCAGCAGGTTTCTTAGTAATAGGTTTATCCGGGAAAATGCGGATCCAAATCTGACCCTGACGTTGCATATATCTAGTTACAGCAATACGGGCAGCCTCAATCTGACGTCCTGTAATCCATTTCGTACCCAAAGATTTAATGCCGAAAGAACCGAAAGCGAGTTGAGTTCCTCTATGAGCATTCCCTTTTTGACTACCTTTTTGCTGTCTTCTGAATTTTGTCTTTTTCGGTTGTAACATATTTCCTAAAATTCAAATTCGTTAGCGATTGTTTTTCTTTCT
Organism: uncultured Phocaeicola sp.; assembly: GCA_944320885.1. Classification (GTDB taxonomy): domain Bacteria; phylum Bacteroidota; class Bacteroidia; order Bacteroidales; family Bacteroidaceae; genus Phocaeicola_A. The sequence continues at coordinate 154,709 of CALUJE010000004.1, read as the reverse complement.
TTTGAAGTTCTTTCCTCCGTTGTTGCCGTTGTTTCCACCACGACCGTTTTCTTTACTCTGCACAAAGTTCGGAGTAAGATCTCTCTTACCATAAACTTCACCACGACAAATCCATACTTTGATTCCCAGCAAACCTACCTTAGTCAAAGCTTCAGCATGACAGTAGTCGATATCTGCACGGAAAGTATGCAATGGAGTTCTTCCTTCCTTATACATTTCTGAACGTGCCATTTCTGCACCATTCAAACGTCCAGAGATTAAGACCTTGATACCTTCAGCACCCATACGCATGGTATTTGCAATAGCCATTTTGATAGCGCGGCGATATGCAATTTTACCTTCTACCTGGCGTGCAATATTATTTGCTACAATCACAGCATCAAGTTCAGGTCTCTTAATTTCAAAGATATTGATTTGAATATCCTTGTCGGTGATCTTCTTCAATTCTTCCTTCAACTTATCAACTTCCTGACCACCTTTACCAATGATAATTCCCGGACGAGCAGTACAAACAGTTATAGTTATAAGTTTCAGTGTACGTTCGATAACAATTCTCGAAACACTAGCTTTTGCAAGTCTGGCGTTCAAATACTTACGGATTTTGCTATCCTCGAGCAAAGCATCACCAAAATCTTTGCCACCGTACCAATTTGAATCCCATCCTCTAATAATTCCCAGACGGTTGCTAATCGGATTAACTTTTTGTCCCATTACTCTTAATTTTGATTATCGTTAGTATTCTTTGTATCAACAAACAAAGTCACGTGGTTAGAACGTTTGCGGATTCTGTAACCTCTTCCCTGTGGAGCTGGTCTCATACGTTTCAAGGTAGCACCACAATCAACAAAAATCTTAGTTACAAACAATTCGCCGTCTTCAGCCTTGCGATCGTTTTTCTGTTCCCAGTTAGCAATAGCAGAGCGCAACAATTTTTCCACTCTTGCAGAAGCTTCTTTAGAAGAAAACTTCAAGACTCCAAGTGCTCTGTTCACTTCCATACCACGAATCATATCCGCAACCAAACGCATCTTTCGCGGAGAGGTAGGAACATTTTGCAACTTTGCAAAATACATGGTCTTAAGGGCCTCTTTTCTTTTTTCAGCCGAAATTCTTTTTCTTGCTCCCATTTATTTATTTTACTTTATTATTTCAGAACAAATACCTGTTTATTTTTTCTTATTACCTGCGTGTCCACGGAAAGTACGAGTAGGTGCAAATTCACCCAACTTGTGTCCTACCATGTTTTCTGTAATATAAACAGGAATAAACTTATTTCCGTTATGAACTGCAATAGTATGCCCTACGAAATCAGGGGAAATCATTGAAGCTCTAGCCCAAGTTTTAACAACAGACTTCTTGCCACTTTCATTCATAGCAAGCACTTTGCCTTCAAGTTTGACGTTAATATATGGACCTTTTTTTAATGAACGACTCATAATTTACTCAATTAACCTTGTTATTACTTTCTTCTTTCGATAATGTACTTAGAAGATTGTTTCTTCGGAGCTCTAGTCTTCAAGCCCTTAGCATACAATCCCTTGCGTGATCTCGGATGACCTCCTGAAGCACGTCCTTCACCACCACCCATCGGGTGATCAACAGGGTTCATTACAACACCACGGTTGTGAGGACGAAGACCTAACCAGCGAGAGCGTCCTGCTTTACCAGAACTTTCCAGAGCGTGATCAGAGTTACCTACACTACCAATAGTAGCCTTACAAGCACTAAGGATTTGTCTTACTTCACCTGAAGGCAACTTAATAACACAGTATTTACCTTCTCTCGAAGTTAACTGAGCAAAATTACCAGCTGATCTAACCAAGGCTGCACCTTGACCCGGACGTAATTCGATATTGTGAATTACAGTACCAACGGGGATATTCTGAAGAGGAAGAGCATTACCAATCTCAGGCGCTGCTGTCTCACCAGACATCAAAGTGCTTCCTACTTTCAGTCCATTAGGAGCAATGATGTATCTTTTTTCTCCATCAGCATAAAACAACAGAGCGATACGAGCCGAACGGTTTGGATCGTATTCGATTGTTTTAACCACTGCTGGAACACCGTCCTTATTTCTCTTGAAGTCAATAAATCTGAATTTTCTCTTGTGACCGCCACCAATATAACGTACAGTCATTTTACCTACGTTGTTGCGACCACCAGTCGAACGTTTTCCACATACAAGAGATTTTTCTGGTACAGATGCAGTAATCTCTTCAAAAGTACCAATAATCTTATGTCTCTGCCCCGGTGTTGTGGGCTTAAATTTACGTACTGCCATCTTTTATTAAATATTGCTATAAAAATCAATAGTATCGCCCTCTTTCAAGGTCACAATAGCTTTTTTGTAAGCGTTTGTACGACCTCTAACAATTCCAGCTTTAGTATAACGAGTCTTATTCTTACCAGAATATCTAATAGTGTTTACGTCAACTACAGTAACATTATACAAAGCTTCAACTGCGTTCTTAATTTCTATCTTGTTAGCTTCCGGACGCACAATAAATCCGAAACGATTGCTCTTTTCGGATATCGAAGTCATTTTTTCAGTTACTAACGGTTTAATTATAATTCCCATTACCTAAGCCTCCTTATTTTACAAAGTTATCAATGCTCTTCAATGAGCTTTCAGTAATCACAAGAGTATCTGCCTCCAAAACCTTATAAGTATTCAGAGCAGAAGCGATTATAACATTTGCACGTTTGATGTTACGGGCCGACAAAAATACATTTTTATCAGCAGCCGGCAAAACCAAAAGCAACTTCTTGTCAGAAATTTTAAGATTATTTACGATATCTACAAATTCCTTAGTCTTAGGAGCTTCAAAGCTAAAGTCTTCAACTACAACGATTGCATTTTCCTGTGCTTTGTAAGACAATGCAGAGTTACGAGCCAAATCCTTTACCTTTTTGTTTAACTTAAACCAATAATCACGTGGTTTAGGACCAAAAACACGTCCTCCACCTACCAATACCGGAGAGTTGATATCACCACGACGAGCGCCGCCTCCACCTTTCTGACGACCTAATTTACGTGTTGAACCGCTGACTTCGCTTCTTTCTTTTGATTTGTGAGTTCCCTGGCGTTGGTTAGCCATGTACTGTTTTACAGCCAAGTAAATAGCGTGATCATTGGGTTCAATTCCGAAGATAGATTCATTTAACGCTACCTTTCTTCCAGTCTCTTGACCTTTAATATTATATACGTTAACTTCCATTATTTCTCAATTATTACGATTGAACCTTTGCAACCCGGAACAGAACCTTTGATTAAAAGAAGATTGTGTTCTGGAATCACTTTTAATACCTGTAAGTTGTGAGTAGTTACGCGGTCACCACCCATTTGTCCTGCCATGCGCATTCCTTTGAATACTTTTGCAGGGTAAGAACATGCACCGATAGAACCCGGTTTACGAGCGCGGTTGTGCTGTCCGTGAGTAGTCTGACCTACACCACCAAAACCATGTCTTTTTACAACACCTTGGTAACCTTTACCCTTAGAAGTTCCGATAACGTCTACATAAGCAGAGTCATTGAACAGTTCTACAGTGATAACATCACCCAAGTTTAATTCACCTTCAAAATTCTTGAACTCGGCCAAGTGTCTCTTTGGAGTTACTCCAGCTTTTTTAAAGTGACCCATCAGAGGTTTTGTAGTGTGTTTTTCCTTTGCATCTTGGAAACCTACTTGAACAGCCTCATAGCCATCTTTTTCAATACTCTTAATCTGAGTAACTACACAAGGACCAGCTTCGATAACAGTGCATGGAACATTTTTTCCATCAGCACTGAAAACGGATGTCATTCCGATTTTCTTTCCTAATAATCCTGGCATTTCAGTTAATTTTTAACGTTAAACTTTAATTTCTACTTCTACACCACTCGGCAACTCTAACTTCATCAAAGCGTCTACAGTCTTAGCTGTTGAGCTATAGATATCAATCAAACGTTTGTAAGAAGAAAGCTCAAACTGTTCACGAGATTTCTTATTAACGAATGTTGAACGGTTTACAGTAAAGATACGTTTGTGAGTTGGCAATGGAATAGGACCACTAACGATAGCTCCTGTAGCCTTTACTGTCTTTACAATCTTCTCAGCAGATTTATCTACCAAGTTGTGATCGTAGGATTTCAGTTTAATTCTAATTTTTTGACTCATTAGTAAAATGATTATTTAATAGTTATTTAAAAGTGGGATGCAGGTTAAGAGTCATTCGCTAACCTGCTTCCCGATAAGTTTTATACTAAGTCTACGCGACCTTTAACTTCTTCAAGCACTGCTTTTGCAATAGAAGCAGAAACCTGTGCGTGATGATCGTAAGTCATTGAAGAGGTTGCACGACCTGAAGTGATAGTACGCAAAGCTGTTACATAACCGAACATTTCTGCCAGTGGCACCATAGCTTTTACGATACGTGCTCCAGAACGGCTAGATTCCATACCTTCAACCTGACCACGACGTTTGTTCAAGTCACCGATAACATCACCCATGTTTTCTTCCGGAGTTACAACTTCCAGTTTCATAATCGGCTCCATCAGAACCGGACCTGCCTTAACGCAAGCATTCTTGTAAGCCTGGATTGCACAGATTTCGAAAGACAACTGGTCAGAGTCAACCGGGTGGAATGAACCGTCAAGCAAAGTTACTTTCAATGAATCGAGCGGGAATCCTGCCAACACACCATTCTTCATAGCGGTCTGGAAACCTTTCTGTACTGAAGGAATGAATTCCTTAGGAATGTTACCACCAGTAACTTCATTGATAAACTGCAATCCGCCTTCCTTATAATCTTCGTCAACCGGACCAACGTTAACAATGATATCAGCGAACTTACCACGACCACCAGATTGTTTCTTGTAAACCTCACGAAGGTTAACAGTCTTGGTAACAGCTTCCTTATAGTTAACTTGAGGACGACCCTGATTACATTCTACTTTAAATTCGCGTTTCAAACGGTCGATAATGATATCCAAGTGAAGCTCACCCATACCAGAGATAACTGTCTGACCAGTCTGCTCGTCGGTACGTACTGTAAATGTCGGGTCTTCTTCTGCCAGCTTAGCCAAACCATTAGAAAGCTTATCCATATCTTTCTGAGTCTTCGGCTCAACTGCGATACCGATAACCGGTTCCGGGAAGTCCATAGATTCCAATACGATTGGTGCTTCTTCATCACACAAAGTATCACCAGTACGAATATCCTTGAATCCAACACCTGCACCGATATCACCTGCACTTACAATTTCAACAGGGTTCTGTTTGTTAGAGTGCATCTGGAACAGACGAGAAACACGTTCTTTCTTTCCAGAACGGGTATTGAAGATATATGAACCGGCAACAACCTTACCAGAGTATACACGGAAGAATGTCAGACGACCTACATACGGGTCAGTTGCAATCTTGAATGCAAGAGCTGCAGTCTTTTCATCTTCATCCGGTTTACGGTCTTCTTCTGCACCAGTTTCAGGATTTGTACCCACGATATTCGGAGTATCCAGTGGTGAAGGCAAGAAAGCACAAACATAGTCAAGCAAAGTCTGCACACCCTTGTTCTTGAAAGAAGAACCACAAAGCATCGGAACGATTTCCATCTTCAGTGTTCCTGCACGCAAAGCACGCAAGATTTCCTCTTCAGTAATAGTAGAAGGATCATCAAAATATTTTTCCATTAAAGCTTCGTCGAACTCAGCTACTTTTTCGAGCATTTTATCTCTCCATTCGTTAGCTTCGTCAACCAAGTTTGCAGGTATTTCTTCAACATCATAGTCAGCTCCCATTGTTTCATCGTGCCACAGAATAGCTTTCATCTTAATCAAATCAACTACACCTTTAAAGTTTTCTTCTGAGCCGATAGGGATAACAACCGGACATGGGTTAGCGCCCAACACGTCCTTCATTTGACGAACAACTTCGAAGAAGTCTGCACCAGAACGGTCCATCTTGTTAACGTAACCGATACGAGGTACATTGTACTTGTCAGCCTGACGCCATACAGTTTCTGACTGAGGCTCAACACCACCTACTGCACAGTAAGCAGCAACAGCACCATCAAGAACACGCAAAGAACGTTCTACTTCGGCAGTAAAGTCCACGTGTCCCGGAGTATCAATCAAGTTAATTTTATAAGTATTACCAGCATATTTCCAGCGAGTAGTAGTCGCAGCAGAAGTAATGGTAATACCACGTTCCTGTTCTTGCTCCATCCAGTCCATTGTTGCAGCACCATCGTGCACCTCACCAATTTTGTGAGTCAATCCGGTGTAGAACAAGATACGTTCTGAAGTTGTGGTTTTACCGGCATCGATGTGAGCCATGATACCGATGTTACGAGTCAAATGCAAATCTTGTTTAGCCATCTTAGCTTTCTTATAATTGAATTAATACCTGATTTTAGAATCTAAAGTGAGCAAATGCACGGTTAGCTTCTGCCATACGGTGCATATCCTCTTTACGTTTGAATGCACCACCTTGCTCATTGAATGCATCGATAATTTCAGCAGCCAACTTGTCAGCCATTGACTTACCGCCACGTTTACGAGCAAAAAGGATCAAGTTTTTCATCGAGATTGACTCTTTACGATCCGGACGGATTTCAGTCGGAACCTGGAAGGTAGCACCGCCAATACGACGAGATTTAACCTCAACTTGAGGAGTTACATTATCCAAAGCTTTTTTCCAGATTTCAAGAGGAGTTTTCTCTTCGTTAGGAAGTTTTGCTTTTACTGTTTCCAATGCAGTATAGAAGATTTCATATGAAGTATTCTTCTTACCGTCATACATCAAGTGGTTTACAAATTTTGAAACCTTTTGGTCACCAAACACAGGGTCTGGAAGAACCACACGTTTTTTTGGTTTTGCTTTTCTCATTTCGTTTTGAAAAATAGTGTTTTGTTTGAGGCTGCAAATGTTTTCTTCAACGCTTCCACCGAAGCATTTACTCAACCCTTAAGCATTTTCCAACAAACCAAAACGTTTTAATAAATAGTTTAAATTTCAATCAGCAGGATTATTTCTTACCTTTTGCTGCTGGAGCCTGTCCTGGTTTCGGGCGTTTAGCACCGTATTTAGAACGACGTTGAGTACGGTTAGCTACACCGGCAGTATCCAAAGTACCACGAACGATGTGATAACGTACACCCGGAAGGTCTTTCACACGACCACCACGAACCAAAACGATTGAGTGCTCTTGCAAGTTGTGTCCTTCTCCCGGAATGTAAGAGTTAACCTCCTTCTGATTTGTCAGTTTCACACGAGCAACTTTACGCATTGCTGAATTCGGTTTTTTCGGAGTAGTAGTATATACTCTCACGCAAACACCACGTCTTTGAGGACATGCGCTCAACGCTGGAGATTTACTCTTCTCAACCAAAACCTTTCTTCCTTTTCTTACTAATTGTTGAATAGTAGGCATTTTGTTTGATTTTTAATTGTTATATATTGTTTTGTTACTTTTTCTATTCAGGCGAAAATATACTTTTCGGGCTGCAAAGTTACTAATAACATTTTAATTAGCAATAGGTTTATAATCTTAAAATCACAAGATTGGCCATTTTTGCATTTTTTATAAGAAGTTAACTCTAAGAGGATATAGATTTGTAACAAAACCGGCCCTATCCTACCCCGTTGCACCCAGTTCCAGGTATTTCTTTACTCTCGCAAACATACCTGCCTCTGCCCGTCTTCTTACCTGTTTCCATTTCTTTTCCGCCATACGAGAATGTTCAATGCTTACATCATGACTTGATTCATACTCTTGAAACTACTTTAAAATGTAATACACGGTTTTTCAAAGAAAGGACTATGTTTCTTATGCACATTGGAGTGCGACATCATAACACCCCATTTGCTCATATATAGTTACGACTTCATAACGAGATTACAAATATTCGGACAGTATCCGTGAAGTCAAAAATGCCTTTACTGCTGACTTTTCTTTTCCTATCTGTAATAGCATATAAGAGACTAACTCAAAATGCACTTAATATGCTCTCTATCTTTTGAGTTTTTAGTTATCAGGTTCGTCAGATTCCTTCAAACGCACATGTCGCTTTTTCAATGATTCCCAATCTACCTCTTTCTTTTCTATAGGTAACAACGACATCTGTCCTTGAAAATACTGATCACTTCCAAAACAATTGCTCACAGGAACTTTTATCGTCCAAAAATGACGATAAATCTCAACCAACTGTTTTTTGGTTAAGAACTGAAAGATTTGAGCACCAGCCATCAGTCTGACATCTATCATATTGCCTTCATAGTCAAATACAAAATGAACGGATAACGTAGTTTTTGCTTCTACCATTTTTTGAACTAGTTGGGGTGGAATATAAGTTTGTCGAACGGATTTTACCAGTTTCTGCCAATACTCAACTGATGGTGGATTAATGCCCATATAAAGTTTTTTTCCTTTCACAAAAGCACTCCGCTGTTCCCAGGCATCAGGCGCTTCAATTTTATAAAACGACGAGAAACCCGTATCTCGTTTTTCCAATACATAATCCTTTTGTCCATATAACGCTACAGAACAAAATAAGCCTATTAATAATAATAAACGTTTCACCATAAGTAAATCCAATTATTTATCATCCATAAAAGCATATCTATTTGACTACAATTACTGATAATATTCTTTCCATTGGCCAAATACCTACTTTCTGACTATATATTCCCAAACTTCCTTTCCCAATGCTTTCCGGTGCTTACACCAGCTGATGTTTCTTATTAAAAGAATACAAATAGAAGGAAGTTATCATGACTCTCCATATTTCCAACCTCTCTCTATAGGAATTTCTCAAAAATAGACATTCAAATCCAGAAAAGCAAGAAAAAGAGCACTTTACTGGCGACCAAGGCTCAGCGTATTGGCGACCAAGCCCCAGCACGCTGGGAGTTAAGGCTCTGCACGCTGGCGACCAAGGCTCAACAAACGGCTCTACGGGTAGAAGAAAAAACAGTAGTCCGTGCAAAGGAAACATACCTTTATATATACGAAAATCCCCTTGCTCCGTCTTTGCCGGAAAGGCAAAAAGAGAACAAGGGGACATATATGTCAGTATGAGCTATACAGACCGATTATTTCGGCAAGTTGAAGGCAACCGACATTTCTTTCATCTGCTCCTGGCTCATGCCATCGGGCTCAAAGCCCATGCATTTGGCATTGATGTAGATTTGAGCAGACTTGGTGAGCACGTCAATCTGGTCGAAAGCTGTCATGGCATCTTCGCCTACGGCAAACACACCGTGTTTCTCCCACATTACCACGTCGTAGTCTTCAAGCTCTTTCAGTGTGGCGTTAGCCAGCTCGGCAGAACCCGGCAACTGATAAGGAATGATACCCAAACCACGCGGACAGAATGCCTTAGTCTCGGGAATCATACTCCACAACAGATTGGTAAGCACGTCTTTTTCAAGGAATTTATTGGTGTGGCTCATGGCAATAAGTTCGATAGGATGAGTATGAACGGTAGCCTTGTAGTTTGAACCGGTACCAATCAGCCAGTTGTGCACGCTCAGGTGTGAGGGCAACTCAGAGGTAGGGCGAACCGGATTGTCGGCAATGATTACATAGCTGGCGCAGTCGTCAAGAATACGGATTACAGAACCGTTTTCCATCGGCCAGCGTGCCAGGTCGCGCATACGCATATTGGTTCCCTTGCAGTAAAAATAGCATCCTTTCAGGTTCGGAAGAGTAACACCGATAGGTTTCACTTCGCTGATGGGAGCCATCTGACGGATTTCGTCGTCAACAAACTCGGTAACGTTGATGGTAATGTTACCGCCGTTACGCTCGGCCCAGCCTTTCTGCCACAAATATCCGGCAACCTCTGCAACCTTGTTTACTTCCTTTGCAAGAGCCGGACGTCCTTCTAGTATTGATTTCATAATAAGTTGTATTTTAATGAATTGTTTAATAATATTATTTCAAGAGCTGAGGAAGGAATGAGGAGATGATAAGCACAATCAGTCCCACTACCAGCACGGTGATGGTCTTGCTTGTACATCCCTTCCATTCTTTCAGGATGATGCCCCATACGTTTGAGAAAGTTACGTTGAGCGACATCAGGATACACCACGAGAAGGTGAGCAGTACGGGCGAATCGGTAAGGAAACCCTTGCCCAGACTCAGTCCGAAGAACTGGCTGTACCACAGCACACCGGCCAGCGCGCAGAACAGGATGTTGTTCACATAGAGCGAGCTCTTTCCGTAGTCGGCCCATGTATGGTTCTTCGAGTTCTGATAGAAGCAGTAAATGGCGTTCGTGATAAATCCACCCAGTGTCACCATGAAGGTGGCGGGCAATGTCTTATAGATGTCGGCACTCTCGGCAAAGCAGAGACTCTCTCCGAAACCGAGTCCGATGCTGAAGCAGGCGCTCATGAATCCGGCAAGAAGTGCCACGATGATACCTTTGGTAAAGTTGAAGTCCTTTACGGCCTCTTTCTTCTCCTCCTCGCTCAGACTGGCCGACTTCAGGCTTCCGGCATATCCGATGATGGCAATACCCAGCAGAGTCACGATTACACCCACGATGACGGGAGTGGTAAGATCACCCGTATTACCGGTAAATATCGGTGTAAGGATGGTTCCGAGTCCGGCACAGGTACCCAGCGCGATAGACTGTCCCAAAGCTACACCCAGGTAACGCATGGACAGACCGAAGGTCAAGCCTCCTACTCCCCACAGTACACCGAAGAACATTGACCACAAGGCATCGGTCGGATTGGCCGCATAGATTTCAAAGAGAGAACGTCCCTCAGGAACAGCCAGCAAGGCTCCGAGAAACGGGAACACCAGCCAGGCAAACACACCCTGTACTATCCAGTATGACTCCCAGCTCCACTGTTTAATCTTATTAATAGGTACATAGCAGCTGGACTGACAGAATGCTCCAACCGCAATAATCAATAGTCCTAATACGATTTCCATATGTCCTTGATAATATAAGTAAAGGTTAGTGGCGGAGCAAATACCGCCATTAACCTTTCAGCATATTCCAAAAAAAGAACGATTTATCTCTTTGAAGTTACTTCAGCCTCGTATCTTTCAACTTCAGGAATGAACTCTTCACCTACAGGTACATTGTTCTTCAAGCAGAACATATCCCATACGGCGTTCCAAGGCAATGCCTTAGCCTCTTCGAGCAGAGCCAGACGCTGGAAACCTTTTTCTTCTGCTTCGTACTTGCGCAGGATAGCCAGCGGCTCAAGCAATGCACGCAACAGGCTCTTCTGTGCTGCACGGGTACCGATAACGTAAGCACCGATACGGTTGATTGAAGCATCGAAGTAGTCGAGTGCGATAGCTGTACGGTCAAGCGCGTCGCAACGTACCAGTTCCTGGAACAGTTCGGTAGTAGCGTCGTCCATCAGAGTAACGTGGTCTGAGTCCCAACGGATAGGACGGCTCACGTGAAGGATAAGTCCCGGAACGAAGAGCAGTGCAGACGAAACCTTGTCGGCAGCAACTTCTGTCGGATGATAGTGACCGGTATCGATGGTCAGGTAAGTCTGGTGCTTGGTAGCATAACCCATGCAGAACTCGTTAGAGCCTACAGTATAGTGTTCCAGACCGATACCGAATACCTTGCTTTCCAAACCGGTCTTCATGTGGTCGTATTTCTCTGCAAAAATCTGGTCGAGTGAGTCGTTGAACAGCTCACGGTATTTCATACGGTTCAAAGTGATGTCCTTGCTACCATCGTGTACCCAAAGGTTCATGTAGCAGGTATCTCCCTGATGCTTACCGATTTCGTCGGCAATCTGACGGCAACGTTTGGTATGCTCAATCCAGAAGTCACGGATGCCCTTGTCAGGATTAGAAAGAGAAAGGTTTCCGCTCTTCGGGTGAGAGAATGAAGATGAGTTGAAGTCAAGTTTTACGCCTTGCTCGTCAGCCCAGTCCATCCAGCTCTTGAACAGGTCGATGGTGCATTGGTCACGGTCAACGAACTTACCCTGGAAATCACCGTAGATTTCGTGAAGGTTAACACGTTGTTTTGCAGGCAGCAATGACATGGCAAATTCCAAGTCCTTACGAACCTCGTCAATATTGCGTGCTTTACCGGGATAGTTTCCGGTAGTCTGGATACCACCAGACAAAGCTCCTGCTTTCGGTTCGAAACCAACTACGTCGTCGGTTTGCCAGCAGTGCATTGAGATTTCAATCTTCTGAAGTGTATCCAACACTTTTTCTACATCTACTCCTACGGCAGCATAGCGTTCTTTGGCTACTTCATAGGCTTTTTTTACAAGTTCTTCTTTCATAATAATATATTTTCAATTAAGTAAAATAATGTGTTTCTGTTTCTATCAGGCAGCCTCATCAGATATCTTCACGATAAACTGACAGGTATTTCGCATATGCGGCATCCCACTCAGCGGCATCTTTCGGCTCAAACTCGGCAAGCTCGATTGACTGGCCTATCATGTCGCGCATCTGCTGCACGGTGTCAACCAGTCCGAAAGCCTTGGCTTGCAGCATGATGTTACCCAGTGCAGTACCTTCTGACGGACCAGCGGTTACGGGCACTCCTACGGCGTTGCAGGTAAACTGGTTCAGCAGGTTGTTTCGTGAACCTCCGCCGATTACGTGCAGACGCTCAATCTTGAACGGTGCCATCTCCTGCATGTATCCGAATACCTGACGGTAACGCAGTGCCAGACTGTCGAAAATACAGCGGGTAAGTTCGCCGTAAGTCTCAGGCACAGGCTGACCGGTCTGCGCGCAATAGTTGCGGATGGCATCAATCATTGATGTCGGATTGGCAAAACAAGGAGCATCCGGATTGATAACACTGCGGAATGCCGGTACGGCCAATGCGGCATCAATCAGTTCGGTATACGAATAATTGTTGGTTGCCTCCCACTCTTTACGGCAGCGCTCAAGCAGCCACATACCGCATATATTTTTGAGGAAACGGGTGGTTCCTTCCACGCCGCCTTCGTTGGTAAAGTTCTTGTCGTAACTGTCTTTGTTGATAATGGCATCTTTTACTTCGATACCCATCAGCGACCATGTACCTGAACTCAGGTATGCAAAGTTGGCATTGCGTGCAGGCACAGCTGCAACGGCCGAAGCGGTATCATGTCCGGCAACAGCAATCACCGGAACAGCTCCCAGACCGGTCATCTTCTGCACTTCCTCGCTCAGCACACCGATTTTCTCACCCGGGAAGACGAAACGTCCGAACTGTTCTTCCTTCACACCAACCACATCAAGCAGTTCCTTTTCAAAACGTTTGGTGCGCGGATTCAGTATCTGTGAAGTAGATGCAATGGTATATTCAGTCACCATCTCTCCGGTGAGCATGTATGAAAGGGCATCGGGCATGAACAGAATCTTGTCGGCAGCCTCCAGAGCCGAACACTTGTTGCGGTGAAGGGTCGATAGCTGGAACAGAGAGTTGAAGTTCATGATTTGTATACCGGTAATGTCATACACACGTTCACGTGAAATGTGGGTAAAGTATTCTTCGGGTGCGCCTACCGTATGAGGGTCACGATAACAGTAAGGATTGCGCAAGATGGCTCCGTCTTTGCCAATGAACACAAAGTCCACTCCCCATGTATCGATACCGATTGAATTAATCTGAATGTTTTCCTGAGCCACTTTCTTCAGGCCTTTGATGATTTCAAGATACAAGGCATATATATCCCAGTAAAAATGTCCGCCTGTTTCAATTATATTGTTGGGGAAACGAGTCAACTCTGTCAACTCTATCTTTTTATCACATATTTTTCCAAGAATCGTTCTACCGCTAGTTGCTCCCAAGTCTACGGCAAAAAAGTTCATGTTCTCCATACGGTAATCGTTGTTTTAGGTTTGTATTTTACAATGTTTTAATAATGAAGCAAATGTACGGAAATATTTTAAACATGCCGCTTCTTTTTATGATTTTTATACCCCTTTCCCTTAAGGAAAAGCAAAAGAATGCATATTTATAGCGTATAAAAATGAAAAAGAGTTTATTTTTATGCAGCAAATTGAATATTATTACTATCTTTGCCCCGGTTTTAGAATAATTATGCAGTATGAAAAATAAAAGCAGCCGTCTCGATTCTATCAAGATTATCATTTCGACCAAAGAAATAGGAAGCCAGGAAGAACTGTTGAAGGAACTGACACTTGAAGGTTACAACCTGACTCAGGCCACTCTGTCGAGAGACCTGAAACAGCTCAAAGTAGCCAAAGCTGCCAGCATCAGCGGAAAGTATATCTATGTATTGCCCAACAATACGCTATACAAACGTATCAGCGAGCCGCACCCCATAGCCAACATGCCTATTTCCAACGGGTTTATTTCTCTGCGCTTTTCAGGAAACGTAGCGGTGATACGCACCCGACCCGGATATGCCAGCAGCATAGCCTACGATATAGATAACGGACACATTGAAGAGATTCTGGGAACGATTGCCGGAGACGATACTATCATGATGATTCTGAACGAAGGAGTAACACGCACCGAAGTAGTGAAATCGCTCCGCCGCATTATTCCGAACATACAGTTCTAACAAACGCATTACAATAAAAGAATAAATATACAAATTGTCGATTTAATTATGGAAATGGACCAAATTGACGTTATGGTTGCCGATGCCTCACACGAGGTTTATGTCGACACTATCCTTGAAACAATTACAGCTGCAGCTAAAGTGAGAGGTACTGGCATTGCCAAACGAACCCATGAATACGTGGCACAGAAAATGAAAGAAGGCAAAGCCATCATCGCATTGCACGGAAACGAATTTGCCGGTTTCTGTTATATAGAGAGCTGGGGGAACAAACAATACGTAGCCAACTCCGGACTGATTGTAGTCGAGAAGTTCAGAGGACACGGACTGGCCAAACGAATCAAACGTGCGGCGTTTACGCTGTCGCGTCTGCGATGGCCGCATGCCAAGCTCTTCGGACTGACCAGCGGAGGAGCCGTAATGAAAATAAATACCGAACTGGGATACGTACCCGTGCCGTTTGCCGAACTGACAAACGACGACGCTTTCTGGAAAGGATGTGAGGGCTGTTGCAACCACGATGTATTGGAACGTACCGGACGACGTTACTGCATCTGCACCGCCATGCTCTATGATCCGGAAAAGCATCCCAATGACCAGATAAACATGAATATTAACAACGCACAAAATAACAAATAACGCTATGGAAGAGAAAAAGAAAGTAGTAGTGGCATTCAGCGGAGGACTTGACACTTCGTTTACCGTAATGTATCTTGCCAAGGAAAAAGGATATGAAGTTTATGCGGCATGCGCCAATACCGGCGGATTCAGTGCCGAACAGCTGAAAAAGAACGAAGAGAACGCCTACAAGCTGGGAGCCAAAGAGTATGTGACACTTGACGTCACCCAAGAGTATTATGAAAAGAGCCTGAAATACATGGTATTCGGAAATGTGTTGCGTAACGGCACCTATCCTATTTCCGTAAGCTCCGAACGTATTTTCCAGGCACTCGCCATAGCCCGTTATGCCAATGAAATCGGAGCACACGCCATCGCACACGGTTCAACCGGTGCCGGCAATGACCAGGTGCGCTTTGACATGACTTTCCTGGTGCTGGCTCCCGATGTGGAAATCATTACCCTGACCCGTGACATGGCCCTCAGCCGCGAATATGAAATAAACTATCTGAAGGAACACGGTTTTGAGGCCGACTTCACCAAACTGAAATACTCTTATAACGTAGGTCTGTGGGGAACATCCATCTGCGGAGGAGAGATTCTGGATTCTGCACAGGGGCTTCCTGAGGATGCTTACCTGAAACAGGTTACCAAGACCGGCAGCGAACAGCTGAAACTGGAATTCAAGAATGGTGAAATCCATGCGGTAAACGGACAGGTATTTGAAGACAAGATAAAGGCCATTCAGAAAATCGAAGAGATAGGAGCCGCATACGGCATCGGACGTGACATGCACGTGGGCGACACCATCATCGGTATCAAGGGACGTGTAGGCTTTGAAGCCGCCGCACCGATGCTCATCATCGGAGCACACCGTTTCCTTGAAAAATACACCCTGAGCAAATGGCAGCAGTACTGGAAAGACCAGGTGGCCAACTGGTACGGCATGTTCCTGCACGAAAGCCAGTATCTGGAGCCGGTAATGCGCGACATCGAGGCCATGCTTCAGGAATCACAGCGCAATGTGAACGGAACGGTTATCCTTGAACTGCGTCCGCTCTCGTTCTCTACCGTAGGAGTTGACTCTCCCGACGACCTGGTTAAGACCAAGTTCGGCGAATACGGTGAAATGCAGAAAGGATGGACAGCCGAAGATGCCAAAGGATTTATCAAGGTATTGTCTACCCCGCTAAGAGTATACTACAATAACCATAAAGACGAAAAAATATAATTGCCATGATAAAAGTTGGAATAATTGGAGGCGCAGGATATACGGCAGGCGAACTGATTCGCCTGCTCATCAATCATCCCGACGCGGAAATCGTGTTCATTAACAGCAACAGCCATGCAGGCCACAAGATTACGGAAGTGCACGAAGGCCTTTACGGTGAGACAGAGCTCACGTTTACCGATGAGCTTCCGCTCGACGACATCGACGTACTGTTCTTCTGCACGGCTCACGGAGACACCAAGAAATTCCTTGAGTGCCACAACATTCCCGAAGAGCTGAAAATCATCGACCTCTCAATGGACTTCCGTATCAAGAGCGAGGAGCACAATTTCATATACGGTCTGCCGGAACTGAACCGCCGCACCATCTGCAAGAGCAAGTATGTAGCCAATCCGGGATGCTTTGCTACCTGCATCGAGCTGGGACTGCTTCCGCTTGCCAAACACCTGATGCTGAACGATGACATATCGGTCAACGCCATCACCGGAAGCACCGGTGCCGGAGTAAAGCCGGGCGCCACCAGTCACTTCAGCTGGCGCAATAACAATATCAGCATCTACAAAGCCTTCAATCACCAGCATGTGCCCGAAATCAAGCAGTCACTGAAACAACTGCAAAACAGTTTCGACTCCGAAATTGATTTCATCCCCTACCGCGGTGACTTCCCCCGTGGCATATTCGCCACCCTCGTGGTAAAAACCCAGGTAAGTCTGGAGGAGATTGAACGAATCTATGAAGAGTATTATGCCAAAGACTCTTTCACGCATATCGTAAAAGAGAACATTGACCTGAAACAGGTGGTAAACACCAACAAATGCCTTATCCATCTGGAGAAATACGGCAACAAGCTGCTTATCGTCTCTTGCATTGACAACCTGCTGAAAGGTGCCAGCGGACAGGCCGTGCATAACATGAACCTGATGTTCAATCTGGAAGAGACCGTAGGTTTGAGACTGAAGCCGAGCGCTTTTTAATGAAGCATTCACAATACATAAACGAGATTTCGTTCGACAGTATGGAAAACGATTGCGGCGAGCTCATCGCCCTGCTCGTTTCCTCCATCCGAACGGTAAAAAACAACATGAAGAAGAATGAAGAACTAACGTAGGAACACATCGGAAAGATTCTTCATTCTTCATTCCTAATTCTTCATTTAATTATGGAACTATTCGACGTATATCCTTTATTTAATATTAATATAGTAAAAGGAAAAGGTTGCCACGTATGGGATGAGAACAATACCGAATACCTCGACCTTTACGGTGGTCATGCCGTTATCTCCATCGGACACGCTCATCCGCATTATGTAGAAGCTATCAGCAACCAGGTGGCTCAACTCGGTTTCTACTCCAACTCGGTCATCAACAAGCTTCAGCAACAACTGGCCGAACGTCTGGGCAAAGCCTGCGGATATGAAGACTACAGTCTGTTCCTTATCAACTCGGGTGCCGAAGCCAATGAGAACGCACTCAAACTGGCATCGTTCCATAACGGACGCACACGCGTTGTATCATTCAGCAAAGCCTTTCACGGACGTACATCCCTGGCCGTTGAAGCAACCAACAATCCGAAAATCATTGCTCCCGTCAATGCCAACAGCCATGTAACCTTCCTCGAACTGAACGATATCGAAGGTGCAAAGGCTGAACTCGAAAAGGGCGATGTATGCGCTGTCATCATCGAAGGCATACAGGGTGTGGGCGGAATACGCATCCCCAAACCGGCATTCCTGAAAGCCTTGAGAGAGCTGTGCGACCAGACCGGGACTGTTCTTATTCTCGATGAGATTCAGTCGGGTTACGGCCGGAGCGGAAAGTTCTTCGCTCACCAGCATGCCGGCATCCGTCCTGACATGATAACTGTAGCCAAAGGCATAGCCAACGGATTCCCCATGGGAGGTGTACTCATCAGTCCCAAGTTCAAACCCGTATACGGACAGCTGGGAACCACCTTCGGAGGCAACCATCTGGCATGCAGCGCAGCCCTCGCCGTGCTCGATGTCATGGAGAGCGAACACCTGGTAGACAATGCAGCCAAGGTAGGACAACACCTGATAGACGAACTGAAGAAGATTGACGGCATCAAGGAAGTGCGCGGCGAAGGACTGATGATTGGTATCGAGTTCGACCAGCCGGTACAGGAACTCCGCAAACGCCTTATCTACGAACAGCATGTATTCACCGGTGCCAGCGGTACAAACGTCATCCGTCTGTTGCCACCGCTCTGCCTGAGCATGGAAGAGAGTGACGAGTTCCTGAAACGGTTCAAGTCACTGCTGGCATAAACAGTGCTGACGACAAGATAAATACATAAACAACACAGGAGTAAAACTCTATCTTTAGCCTAAGTACATGTATCTCTAAGCTAAGTACACGTATCTCTAACTTAAAGATATGTATCTCTAGTCTAAAGATAAACTTTATATTGGGAATCAAGAAATTAAAAGTCCCGTTTCTAAAAACATTCTTCCAAAGTAAATACCAATAAACAGCCCGACACCCGGAAACGAGTCGCCGGGCTGTCTTTCCATCCGGCAACTTCATCTTCACGGCATAACCAGGCATAAGGACTTCACAGGTCTGCCCCACCCGGCAATTGCATCATTTACACCGATATGTGCAATTGCCGGATGCTTTTTTCACACCACACATTCCTTAACAGAAGGATTCGCAAATATATTGTCGAAATAATTTCTTTTTATTATTTACTTTTCTACCTTTGCTACAGTTGAAAACCAAATTAATACCATTGATATGAGAATAACAATTATCGGCGCAGGCAATATGGGAGCAGCCATTGCATGCGGACTGACACAAAGCCAGTTTATCAACGCCAAGGACATTACAGTCTCCAACCCTCATAACGAGAAGCTGGAAAAACTGAAAGAACGTTTCCCCGAAATCAATACAACCAACGACAATAAGGAAGCCACACGCAATGCCGATATTATCATTCTAGCAGTAAAACCCTGGAAGGTAGAAGAGGTGCTGAGACCCATCCACCCCCAACGCCCCCAGATGCTGGTATCGCTGGCTGCCGGAATATCCATTGAAGAAGTGGCACACTTCGTTGACCCGGAAATGCCAATCTTCCGCATTATCCCAAACACGGCCATCTCCGAAAAGGCCAGCATGACGCTTATCTGCGGACGTAACGCCTCGGACGAACAGACTCAGTTACTGCTTAACATCTTCAATGAAATGGGACTTGCCATGCTTATCAGCGAAAAACAGCTCGAAGCGGCTACCGCCCTCTCATCGTGCGGCATCGCCTATGCGCTGAAATACGTACAGGCAGCCATGCAGGCAGGCATAGAGATGGGTATTTCGCCCAACGAATCCATGCGCATGGTAGCACAGTCGCTCGAAGGAGCAGCCCGACTGATTCTCAACAACGATACACATCCGTCAGTGGAAATTGACAAGGTTACCACTCCGGGCGGCATCACCATCAAGGGGCTGAACGAACTGGAACATGCCGGATTCACCTCTGCCGTAATACGCGCCATGAAAGCCAGCCGCTGAAACCATTCGCAAAAAATGACACAAACTTCTTCTGCATATCCCCGTCACTAAGGAATATGCAGAAGCATTTACTAACCCATAATCTTTATCTATTATGACTGACCAAATAAAACAAATCGCAGCAAGACTGCACGGACTGCGCGAAGTTCTGGAGCTGACAGAGCAGGAAGTGGCCGATGCCTGCCAGCTGACGATTGAAGACTACCGGGAGCTTGAAAGCGGTACGCGCGACATATCCGTAAGCACCTTGCAAAAGATATCACGCCACTACGGCATCTCGCTCGACGTGCTCATGTTTGGCGAAGAACCCAAAATGAGCTCATACTTCCTCACCAGAAAAGGAACTGGCATCTCTGTGGAACGACGCAAGGCCTACAAGTACGAAGCTCTGGCTTCGGGATTCCGCGGACGCATAGCCGACCCGTTTATCGTAACCGTAGAGCCCAAGCCCGAAGGTACTCCCGTACAGTTCAACTCACATCAGGGACAGGAGTTCAACCTCGTTGTCGAAGGGCGGTTGCTGCTTAACATCAACGGCAAGGAACTTATCCTCAATCAGGGAGACAGCCTCTACTTCAACTCTGCCCTCCCGCACGGAATGCTTGCCCTCGACGGAAAACCCGTAAAATTTTTGGCTATAATAATGTAAACAGATACAATGTTAGAACGATTCATTACACAGACGACTTTCGAGTCGCAAGAAGATTTTATCAAGAACTTCCACATCCAGGTGCCCGAGAACTTCAACTTCGGCTATGATGTGGTAGACGCATGGGCTGCCGAGCAACCCGACAAAAATGCAATCCTGTGGACCAATGACCAGGGAGAACATCACCAATATACATATGCAGAACTAAAAGAGAAAACAGACCGCACGGCCTCTTACTTCCAAAGTCTGGGTATCGGACACGGCGATATGGTAATGCTTATCCTGAAACGCCGTTATGAGTTCTGGTACTCCATCATCGCACTGCACAAGCTGGGCGCAGTAGCCATCCCGGCCACTCACCTGCTTACGAAGAAAGACATCGTGTACCGCTGCAACGCGGCAAGCATCAAGATGATTGTAGCTGCCGGTGAAGACGTCATCCTGCAACACGTGATTGACGCCATCCCCGAATCGCCCACACTGGAGAAACTGGTGAGCATCGGTCCGCACATTCCTGAAGGATTTGATGATTTCCACAAGGGCATTGAGAATGCCGCCCCGTTCGTACGTCCCGAACATGTCAATACGAACGATGACATCTCACTGATGTATTTCACCTCCGGAACTACCGGAGAGCCCAAGATGGTGGCACACGATTTTACCTATCCGCTGGGACACATCACCACCGGAAGCTTCTGGCACAACCTGCACGAAAACAGCCTTCACCTCACCATCGCCGATACGGGATGGGGAAAGGCCGTATGGGGAAAGCTGTACGGACAGATGATTGCCGGTGCCAACATCTTCGTATATGACCACGAGAAGTTTACTCCAGCCAACATACTGGAGAAGATTCACGAATATCATATCACCTCGCTCTGCGCACCTCCTACCATCTACCGCTTCCTCATCCGTGAAGACCTTACCAAGTACGATCTCTCGTCGCTGGAATACTGCACCACGGCCGGCGAAGCGCTCAACTCTGCCGTATACGACACCTTCAAGAAACTGACCGGAATCAGACTGATGGAAGGCTTCGGACAGACCGAGACCACCCTCACCCTGGGCACATTCCCCTGGATGGAACCCAAACCGGGAAGCATGGGAGTGCCCAACCCGCAATATCACATCGGACTGCTCACCAATGACGGACGTCCGGCCGAAGACGGAGAGCAGGGACAGATTGTTATCTATACCGACAAGGGCAAACCTTGCGGACTGTTCAAGGGCTATTACCGCAACGAGGAACTGACCCGTGAGGCATGGCACGACGGAGTGTACTATACCGGTGACGTGGCATGGCGCGATGAAGACGGATACTACTGGTTTGTGGGACGTGCCGACGACGTAATCAAGAGCTCGGGCTACCGCATCGGCCCGTTTGAGGTAGAAAGTGCCCTGATGACCCACCCCGCCGTAGTGGAATGTGCTATCACCGGAGTGCCCGACGAGATTCGCGGACAGGTGGTAAAGGCTACCATCGTACTGTCGAAAGAATACAAAAGTCGTGCCGGTGAAGCCCTCATCAAGGAGATTCAGAACCATGTGAAGCGTGTGACCGCTCCCTACAAATACCCGCGTGTAATAGAGTTTGTCGACGAACTTCCCAAAACCATCAGCGGAAAAATCCGCAGAGTAGACATCCGGAAGAACGACAGCAAATAAAATACGCCTGCCAGCTTTTAATTTTTACGATTTATTTGGATTTCTTATAAATTGTCCTTATATTGTAAACGTTAAAGAAGCAAATGAATAACAACAGGGTATTAATTTAAAAAACATTCACGGTATGGCAACAAAAGATTATGGCTCATTGGTCGAAGTCTTCAGAGGCGACCTTTGGGAGGCAGAACTGATAAAAGGCTTTTTAGCCGCAAACGGAGTACAGGCCATGATTAAAGACGAGACGTTAGGACTGGTCACAGCACCCTACGGTGCAGGAGGCCGAGGAGTGGTCGTACTGGTGAATCACGAAGAGCAGGTGTTTGCCGAGAAAATCATCAAGGAAAACCGCCCTCGACTGAAAGAATAAGGAAATATCCATAACAGCTATAGTCACACAAGTAAGGCTGCCCCAATACGGAGGCAGCCTTATTTGTTTCACAAATAAAAAGCTCCGGTTCTAATACTAGAAGAACGCGGAGTTTTTCTTACACGAGGGTTTAGAAAGAACAGATTATTCCACAGAAGTTTCAAATCAAATATTTCCTCAAAGGAACAACAACGAAAAATCACAAGATTGTCTACTAAAAACAATACCCCAACCTAGTTTTATATCATAGTTTACAAAGGGATTGAAAAACCTTAGCAAAAAAAGAAACGCACAAAGCGGGAGATTGATTCCGCACATGCGTTTCTTTGAGAGAGAAAAAAACAATTACTTCACATACGGAGCTATCAGTGCCTCAAAAGCCTCATCGTCTGATGGACGCGGAGCATCTATAGAAATAATCTTACCTTCCTTATCAAACAGCATAAAACGAGGGATAAACGTGATATTATATTCTTTGGCAAATTCCGATTCAAAGTTATCGGGAATGATGTATTGTTGCCAAGACGAATTATCCTTCTCCAATTTATCAAGCCATTCTTTCTTGTCTCGATCCAACGAAATGCTTACAAACTCAATGTTCGGATTATCTTTGTACTTTTCCACTTTTTTCTCCACAAAAGGAATTTCCAGACAGCAAGGACCGCACCAGGTCGCCCAAAAGTCGATATAGGTTACTTTGCCTTTTCCTACCACATCCAGGAAGTGCACAATCTTCCCTTCCTTGTCCTGCATTTCAAAATCGGTAGCCTTCACACCCGGCAACAATTTGGCCAACGAATTATAAATAGCTTCATTTTCCTTGAACTCTTCACTCTTGCCGGAAATTGTCCGATAAATCTCAAACGTTTTCGCAAGTCCCGAAACATCCGAATTCGACAGCATCTGCGTCATTCGCTTATCGGCAACCTGCCCGGCCCACTCCTTATTGGCTATGTTGTCACGCAGATAACTAAAGAAGCGTATTCCATAATCCATACCCTTATACAAGTCGGGCGACTGCTCCAACCGGAAATCTATCACCTCAATCAACAGATATGGACTCACCTTCGAGTCATTCAAATCTATAGAGTTGACAAAAGCCATAAAACCGGCATCTTTACTAGCATCATTCCCGTCTTTTTTCAACCGTCGATAATATATAAATTCCATATCATCCATCATCAAATCCAATTCGGCAGTCTTCTCTTTTGCAAAAGCTTCGCATGTGCCTTCCAACGCCTTGTGCATACGCTGCTTCTGTTCGACAATCTGATTCATGTAATTCTCAAAGGTAACAGGCGTTCCATCTGCATTCTTGAATACATAATTGTAAAATGGAGGAGTATTGAGATAATCAGATTCTTTCTTTCCCGTACCAGTAAATACGGCAGTAAGCTTATAATCCGGAATAATAGCATCACCTATTGTTATTTCACCGTCTGCACCCGTAATCTTAACATCCAGTTTTCCTCCCGGTATCAGATAGCAATGAACACTCTTCTTGTTTTTCAGATAGTTTAAGACAAGCGACCCTTCTTCAGCCTTCTGCAAGTTTTTTACTTCATACGAGAAAGAACCGTCTGCCTGCAAGGGGATGGTGTCAGACTGTCCCCTCCGTGCAAGTATAAACTCACCCTTTCCTTGATAATCAGGTACATTTCCTGTAAGTAGAGCCGAATTTTCAGATTGTGCGGAGCAAGCTACCCAGCCTGCTACCAAAGTGGCATACGCCACTAACCTTAAAGATTCCATAGTTTTATGTTTGTTAAAAATAGATTATTACTGTCCCCTCCATGACTCATTCCATTCAAGAACCGTTTCAGGAATTGCTGTTTTCAATCCGCTTTCATCTAATGTGAAAGTCTGCTCACCGTCAAAATGAGTAACAGGTTTCATATCCTGGAACAAAGGATCATTCCACAAACGACGGACGGTATACCAGCGATACCCCGTAGCCATAAACTCACGATTAATTTCGTCTATGCAAAAGCGGATCAAATCGTCCTTGGTATTAACAGATGAAGGAACCTCTTCATGTCCCGGCAACACACGGTACTTACGGAAGTCGGCCAATATCTGACGTGCATTATCTTCACTGCCCACACGTGCCTCACATTCTGCCAGCATCAGATATACCTCGGGCAGGTTAAGTCCAAGATTGATTTTATCACCAAGAAAGCCGGGATAAGGATAAGTCAACGGAGTTCCTTCTCTGTTGACCGTACAAATCAGATTCCGGCGCAGGTCATATTCGTCATACAACGCATAAAATTCAGGATTCAGATAAAAGGTAATTTGATCACCATATACAAAGTAATAAGAGTTCATCATTGTAGTCTGTTTGCACCACAATACCTGACTGCTGCTGAACAGATATGGCAAGATATCCATATCACTATACAGTTCATCCGCCGTCAGCTCACGGTAGCCATAAGGACGCATCAGCTCATTGTAATCCAACAGATAAACTTCCGCAGCACTTTTCGGCAACAGCTCATAAGCGGTACGCAAGGCAGTAAGCGCCTTGTCATATTTCCCCATCAGGAAATACACCTTACCCATCAGTCCGTAACCGGTAGGTTTGTATACCCGCATCCGGTGGTCTACACGGTCTTCCAGATTAGGGCAGGATTCCTCCATTTCGGTAGTGATGAAATCATACATCTCTTTCATGGTGGCACGCCGGTAATTCATAACCGAAGTATTAGCTTCCGTCACCAACGGAACAGTCAATTCTGTTTCGGCATAACTCTCGTCATAAGGCAGGGCAAACCATTGTGCCAGCAGGAAGTGCATGTAAGCCCTACTGACGCGTGCTTCCGACTGCAAATAGAGCTTTTCCTTTTCGCTGCCGGTGGCACTCATCACTCCGTTTACAATGGAATTGAACACATAAATCTGTTTATAAGGCTCTACCCATTCCGAACTTTCCTGGTCGCCACGGTATACTTCCTGTTTGTATTGGAACGCATTTTTTATTGATGAGCCATAAAATGTATTCATATCCAACTGCGAATAGCAGTCTGGTGTAAATATCAGGTCGTCACTTCTCCAGAACGCATAATAATCATGACTTAAGATCAGATTCATAAACAGTGTAGTATTAAACATACCGTTGTACTCATTTACGGAAGTCGCGATGGCCTTTCCGCGTGGGGCCTCATCTAAAAAACTGTCACAACTCGAAAGTAAGTTTGCAGAAAGCAACAGACAGCCCGCTGCTATATATGCTATCTTTTTCATATTCATTACTAATTTGTTTAGAAATTAATGTTTACTCCTACCGAATAGGTCGGACCAAACTTCTCCTGATAGTTATTAGAAAATCCCGAATATGCGTATGCTTCCGGATCAATATCTTCTCCGTTGGCTGCCCAGTAAAAGAGATTTCCAACCTGAAGGTTTATCCGGGCGCTTTCAGCATAAAACTTACGACAAAGTTCTGAAGGCACACGATAGGTAAGCGTCAAATCACGCAATTTGATATAAGACGCATCCAGCACATTCCGGTCGGCATAATAATATGGTGTAAAGTCCGCACTTTCGGAATAAGCAGTATATCTGGGTATATCCGTATAAGCCTCATCACCCGGCTGACGCCAACGCTTGTCAAAATCCTGATATAGATTTCCAGTCAAACGCCTTCCGCTAAACGAGCTGTCATTACCAATCGCCACACACTGTTTTCTCATCTTATTCCCGAGATTATAGACAAACATGAATGAAAGCTCCCAGTCTTTGTAAACAAACCGGTTGGTCAAGGCACCGTAATATACCGGAATGGTTGTACCGGAATACACTTCATCGTCCTCATCAAGCGTATACAAATCATCGCCCGAAATCAATTCGCCCTCTTTATTGTATGCCTGTGGCAAACCTTCCGCATCCAGACCGGCATAACGGTAAGAGAACAACGGACCGGTAGGATACCCTTCTCTGTAACCTACAATCTTTTGCATCAAATTAATTGCATCAGTACTTTCTACTTCCAATTTAAGCACTTTGCTTTTATTTTGAGAGAAAGTCAAAATGGTGTACCAATTAAAGTCGTCCGACTTGATATTATGACTGTTGACACTTATTTCCAGACCTTTGTTCGATACAGAACCGATATTTCCCACAGCCATTGCCCAACCTGAGGTAGGATTTAGTGACATCGGTGCAATCAAATCGGTGGTTTTCTTGTCATAATAATCCAGCGTCACATCCAATCGATGATTCAATACCGAAAGGTCAAATCCCAGATTATACGTACGGGTTTTCTCCCACGTAAGCTTGTCATTGGCCGGAGTAGAGATGTCATAACCGCTTTCTTCAAACCAGGGACTGCTCGTCGCACTCAGGATGTCGTACTTTCCACCCATGCCCGGGTCGGGAGAGTTACCGGCAAAACCGTAAGTGGCACGCAATGTCAGGCTGTTAAGCCAATCATAACGGTCCATAAAACGCTCTTCCGAAATTTTCCATGCCAGACCGACAGACCAGATAGGCTTGTATTGGGTATCGGGATCACTGCCGAAAAGGTTTGACTGATCCATACGCAGGCTGGCATTCAGCACATACTTGTGATCGAAAGTATAGGCAGCGTTACCATAGAGAGAGAAATAGCGCCGCATGATTTCATTCTGTGAGAAGTATCTGTAAGAAAAGCCGTTTGATTCACCGTAAACAGGATTGCTGATATAATTGCGCAAGGCATAAATGTCATAATCCGTTCCAAGCATGGTCTGCATATCATATCCCCGCACAAAGGAATTATAGGTTGTATTGACATACTCACGCAACTCTGTACCCAACAAAGCTGTTATCTGATGCTTCCCATCCTGAAAATCACCGTCATAAGTAAGCTGGTTACGGAATGTCCAGTCAGTAACCAGACCGTTGTTCAAGGTAAAGTGTCCGCCCTTTGCCGGTAATACGCATTCCAGTGTATTAGCATCGGTCGCCTGCAGACGTTCTTCGCGCACCGCATACGTTTCCTGTGGAAGAAATGTTTCAGTCTTGGTATGAAAGCGACTGTACTGGTAACGTGTTTCATACCGCAAGCCTTTCAACAGAGAGAAAGTCAGACCGGTATTGACACGCAGATTGGTACTGATTTGCTTGCTGCTGGAACTGTTAAGATCATCTACCGGGAAAAAGCCCGTATCAATGTTGGTCAGCTCTTCCGCCTTTTCACGCTTGTCATCGGCAACGTAATAAACAGCCCAGTCGACAGCTTCTCCATTCTCGTCATAGAAGGTAGCGTATGGCAAATCACGATATATGGCCGTATAGGTCCAAGGCTCTACTTTCTTGTTCAGACTTCCGTATACACCATTCACCGTATAATCCCACTTCAGCCATGGTGTCAGGTTAAAATTCTGCTTGATATTGAACGTAAAACGATTGTTCATATCCTTTAAGGTTCCCTGTTCGCCAATATATCCCAGCGACACATAAAAATTCTGCTTGTCTGTTCCTCCGCTCAATGATATGGTGTGACGGGTCATCCATTTGTCACTCATAAAGTTGTCTTCGTAACTTTTCCGTCCATCCTGTGCCGCCAAACGCGCCAATGCCGCATCCCGTTCTTCCATGGAGATTTTCCCCATCTTATAAGCATACATGTAACGTTCGTGAGGTAATACAAAGGGGTCTGAGCCATAACTTGTCGCCGTGGTAGAAACATAGTCATAATCATAGACTTCCGAATAAAGGTCAAAAACTTCCTGTGCATTCTTCATAAAGGTAGCGCCGTCCATCATCTTCATGTATCCGTAATCGGGCTTCCCGATATAGGTAAACGAACCGTCGTACGAAACATGGGTCTTGTTGCTTTTCTGCCCTTTCTTGGTAGTAATGACCACTACGCCATTGGCAGCCTGTGATCCCCAGATTGAAGCAGCCGTTGCGTCTTTCAGCAACGTAACGTTTTCAATATCGTTTCCATTGAGCAAAGTCTCCACCTGCTCTTCCTCCAAAGGCATGCCGTCGACAACAAACAGGGGAGAACGGTTAGAATATACGGAGGTAATACCACGGATGATGTACTTGTCGGCCCCCTCGCTCATGTTTACGCTCAAACCGGTAGCCAGACCTTCAAGGCTCTGTATGATGCTTCCCGTCAAGCCGATTTTGCTACTGACAGCGTCGCCTTTGATGATTCCATAAGAACCGGCACTTCTTTCCCGCGAAAGAGTCTGATAACCGGTAACCACCACATCACTAAGCAGCTGACTGTCATCTACCATAGTAATCTTCAATGATTTACCAGACAAAACAGTTACTTCCTTATCATTTTTTCCGATATAGGAAAGAAGAAGCTTCACCGACTTCTTATCTCCTGAACTGAGAGAAAAGTTTCCGTTCAAATCGGTAATCGTTCCTTCATTCGTACCCACTACCCTTACGGTCACTCCAATTAGGGGTTCACCGTGCTCGTCGACCACCTGTCCATTGATAGAACCAGACAATGATTGCTTCAGTTGTCGTTCACGTTCTGTTATAGCACGAAATACGTGCACAAAACGGTCGTTTATCTCATAGTTCAAATCCGTATTCTGCAACAGTTTCGACAAAGCTGTCTGAACCGTAGCATCCTTCAGTGTTACACTTACGGTATACTTTTCTACATCCTCGTAAGCGAATTGGACCTTGTAGTACTCCGACAAACGTTCCACTTGCCGGAGAGCTTTCGACAATTGTTCATTCTTACACTGGTAAGTAATGTTTTTAGATTTTACATCCGACTGAGCCACCATTGTATTAATGGAAAGCAAACAGCCCAACAGGAACAGGAACCATCTCCCCCTAGCTTTTTCTTTCTCTTTGCATAAATTTTGCATAGCGCATTTGTTTAACGGTTAATAATAAATAATACCATAATGTTACCGGATACAGCCATTACCTGTCTTTAATGGCGTACCTATCCGTTTCTCATCAAGCTTTTTATTATTAATAACACGCAAGGCCTGAAAATGGTCACCCCCTTTTCTCAAAAAAATATACCCGGAACAAAAATTTTTCAAGAGCCGGACTGAAACCGGCTTATAAAAAAAGACGGCTCACCGGAAACCGATGAGCCGACAGATATCTGAACATGCTGTTTTATCAATACTTATCTACTACCAGATTATTTCCTTCCAGGCTGACATGCACCTTGCGAAGGCGGTTGAGATTTTCAAGAGTCAGCGCTATCTCATCGCTGCGCGACGCACTGAAATGTATTTTCTGCTCCATCAGGTCTGAAGAGCGGAATACGACTCCCAGATTATACCAGCGTCCCAGCTCACGAAGGATGTCTACCAGAGGACTGTTGTCGAAATAGAAAAAGCCGTTTACCCACTGG
This sequence comes from uncultured Phocaeicola sp., assembly GCA_944320885.1. GTDB lineage: Bacteria > Bacteroidota > Bacteroidia > Bacteroidales > Bacteroidaceae > Phocaeicola_A. The sequence goes on along the minus strand of CALUJE010000004.1, from coordinate 124,813 downwards.
CATACGGAATAAGTATCTATCTCACGCACCTGTATCTGTCCGGAGGAATCCAGACATGCGTCCTGTCCCGGTTTCAAAGTCACCTCGGGAGCTTTGCCATCGGGAGTATATACTTCTACCGAACCGCTTACCAGAGACACATGTGAAAGTTCCGAAACATAACTTCTGAAGTTAAACTCTGTTCCGAGCACACGCACCTGCATCTTGTCGGTAGTAACAATAAAAGGACACTCTTCGTTACGTGCCACCTTGAAATAGGCTTCACCTTTAAGGTTGACGCGGCGTTCCTTGCTTGTAAAGGCCGATGGAAATTCCAGACTGCTCTCGGCATTGAGCCATACCTCGGAACCGTCGGACAGGATTACCTTGAAATCCATACCGCGGGGAGTAGAGAGTTTCTGCATTTTGCCTTCACCTTTTTTGTTCTTCATGGAAGAAGAAACCACATGCTTGCCTTGAGACTGTGCCACCGGCTGAAAGGATAATGAATCCTGCAACGAGATGTCAAACAGTTCGCTGTCGTCCTGCAGCAGTACCTGTTGCCGCGTCTCGTCATAATTCATCGCTATTACGTGCAGGTCTTCGGCTGAAGATGACGGCAGGGCGAAATGGTTATATAGCAAGATGCCGACCAGCATGGCCGCAGCACCCGACAGGGCTGCCAGAGCAATCTGCCACTTGTAGGCATGCGTTCTGCCTGAAGTCTGAATCTGTTGCCTGCTGAACTGCTTCCACGTTTCATCTACATCGGGGCATGGAGTCTTATGACGCATACGGGCCATTTTTGCCAGCATGACGTACGACTCTTTTTCCTCTTCCGTAAGTTCGGAAGCCAGAGAGTCATCATCCTTGTCCGTATCCAGACTGTCGGAGTTCAGCATATCCGGTGATGACGGTTGTTTGTGTATGTCTTGTTCTTCATTCATCATACCTATATAACACCTTATGTATTGAAATGGTTACCCCTTATTCTTATTTTTTAACTCAAAAGCTTTCCGAAACATGGTAAAGGCCTTGTTCATATGCTTGTGCACGGCACTTACGCTTATGTTCAGCATTTCTGCCACTTCCTGATATTTACGGCCTTCAAAATGGCATTGTTCAAAAATCATACGGGTCTGCGGACCAAGACTGTCCATCACCTCATCTATAACCTGCAACTGCTCTTCATGGGTATCCACATCCCCACCTATCACGTTTTCACGTTTTTCAATCACTTCCTGTTGGTATTTCATCTCTACCTGTTTGTCACGCAGATAGTTAATGCACAGATTATGCACCGACCTGTAAAGGTAGGCTTCAATCCGCTCATTGCGCAAGCGCTCATAACGCCTCCAGGTATCACCAAACAGTTCGCTGACAATATCTTTTGCTACTTCGGAATCTTCCACCCAGTCCAACGCATAATAAAAGAGCTTGGAGTAATTCTTCTTGAACAACTCCTCAAATTCTTTCTCCCAGACTGTGTGTGCCGACATTAGTTCGATATTTTAAGATTGATTGGTGACAAAGGTACATATTTTTGTGAAAAATGAAAGTTGACTCAGTTTTTTTATTTCACCTACCTTACTGGCGACCAAGGCTCACCGCACTGGCGACCAAGCCCCAGCGTGCTGGCAGTCAAGGCTCAGCACGCTGGGAGTTAAGGCTCAACAAACACCTCCGGAAAGCACACGTGCTTTTTCAAAAAGGACACGTGCTTTGTTCAGAAAGCACACGTGCTTCCGGCAAAGAGCACACGTGCTTTTCAGAAAGTGAATCCACACCCTGAACCCTACAATACGGACCAGAGGATAAAGCCTCATTCTGCATAAAATAGCAGAATAATATTCATTTTTCACACATAAATGACAAATTTCCGCATATACATCCATCATATATACAAAGCGCTTGCATTTATCGAATTTTATTATCACTTTCGTAACCCGCAGAGAGAAAAGAACAGGGGATAACAATCACTATCATAAACAGACGGTATGGAAACAGGCTACAAACGCATCACGATAAAAATAGGAAGCAACGTGCTGACCCGCACCGACGGCACGCTCGACATCACACGTATGTCGGCACTTACCGACCAGATTGCCGCGCTCCGTAAAAAGGGCATTGAGGTGATTCTCGTCTCATCGGGTGCTGTCGCTGCCGGACGGAGTGAGGTACAGACCGACCGGAGGCTCGACAGTGTGGCACAACGCCAGCTGTTCTCGGCCGTAGGACAGGCCAAACTCATCAACCGCTATTATGAACTGTTTCGCGAACATGGCATCTGTGTGGGACAGGTGCTCACTACCAAAGAGAGCTTTGCCACGCGCAACCACTACCTCAACCAGCGGGCGTGCATGCAGACCATGCTTCAGAATGGGGTATTGCCTGTTGTCAACGAGAACGATACCATCTCTGTTACCGAACTCATGTTTACCGACAACGACGAACTGTCGGGCCTCATCGCTACAATGATGGATGCCGACGCGCTGATTATACTGAGCAACATCGACGGGGTATATACCGGACCTCCCTCCGACCCCGCTTCGGAACTGCTGCGAGAGATTGCACCGCGCACGGAGCTCTCCCAATACGTCAGCACCGAGAAATCGGGATTCGGACGCGGAGGCATGCTCACCAAGACGCACATTGCCCGCAAGGTTGCCTCGGAAGGGGTGGACGTATGGATAGCCAACGGCCGGCGTGACGACATACTGATACGGCTCACCGAATGTCCACAGGAAGTTCCGTGCACACATTTCCTTCCCTCACCTACTCCGGCATCGAGCGTAAAGAAATGGATTGCTCACAGTGACGGGTTCTGCAAAGGTGAGATTCACCTCGACAGCGAGGCTACCCGCACACTGCTCGACGGAAAGATTGCCAGCATACTGCCTGTAGGCATCACACGCATCGAAGGTGAGTTCGACAAGGACGACATCGTGCGCATTACAGGGGCCGACGGTACTCACATCGGGATTGGACGGGTAAGCTGCGACGCACGCACGGCACGCGACGAGTGCGGATGCAAGGACCGAAAGCCCATTGTCCACTATGATTTTCTGTTTATCGAATAACCAATATATACCTTATATATATAATAACAACATGACCGACATATATCCCATACTGGCACAGGTAAAGGAGGCATCACGAAAGATGCATGACCTGACCGACAGCCGGATAAATGACATACTTACGCAGGTGGCCGGCGAGATAGAAAAGCAGACAGAAACGCTGCTGGCCGCCAATGCCGAGGATCTTCGGCGTATGCCGGAAGATGACCCGAAGTATGACCGTCTGAAACTGACGGCCGAACGCTTGCGGGGCATCGCTGCCGATATGTGGCATGTAGCCACCCTCCCTTCTCCTCTTGGACGGACACTCCAGCGCAGTGTCCGTCCCAATGGGATGGAGATTTCACGGGTGACCGTACCCTTCGGAGTCATCGGCGTAATATACGAGGCACGGCCCAACGTGAGCTTCGACGTGTTTGCGCTCTGCCTCAAGTCGGGCAATGCCTGTGTGCTGAAAGGAGGAAGTGACGCACGTTCGTCGAACGAGGCCATCGTCCGCCTTATCCATTCGGTGCTCCGGCGCATGGGGATATGCACACACATCGTGGAACTGCTCCCACCCGACCGTGAGAGCACCGCACAACTTCTTTGTGCCAACAGTTACATTGACTTGCTCATACCGCGCGGAAGCAGCAGTCTTATCAGCTACGTGCGGCAGCATGCCACCGTACCCGTCATCGAAACGGGCGCGGGGGTATGCCACACTTATTTTCATACCGATGGCAATCCCGACATGGGAGCGGCCATCATCAACAACGCCAAGACGCGTCGCGTGAGTGTGTGCAATGCACTCGACTGTCTGCTCATTGACCGCAGCCGTCTGGCCGACCTGCCTGCACTGTGCCTACCGCTGGCCGAGAGCCACGTAACCATCTATGCCGACGAGGAAGCGCTCCATGCACTTGAAGGTATTTATCCGTCCGGACTGCTCCTTCCGGCTACGGAAAAAAGCTTCGGCACGGAGTTTCTCGACTACAGGATGGCCGTACGCACGGTGAGCGGCATGGACGAGGCACTGACACACATCGCCAGCTACGGCTCAGGCCACAGTGAGTGTATCGTGACCGACGACGAAGAGGCTGCAGACCGCTTTATCCGTGAAGTGGACGCTGCCTGTGTATATGCCAACGTATCGACCGCCTTTACCGACGGAGCACAGTTCGGACTGGGAGCCGAGATTGGCATCAGCACACAGAAAATGCACGCACGGGGGCCGATGGCGCTCGAAGCCATGACTACCTATAAATGGATAGTCAGGGGAAACGGACAGACAAGACCGGGATAATTCAGTAGAGGAAGTAAAGGAGGTAAAGAAGGCAAAGGAGGTAAAGCTCAATAGCTTTTTCTTGTACAGTCATTTTGAGCTTTACCTTCTAAGTCGGCTTGCCGACTGATAATTCTTTACCTGCCTTACCTCCTTTAATTCTTTATCCCCCGAACATATTATCAACTAAATACAATCAGAAAGATGAGAAACTTCACTTGTGTACACGATTTAGGCAATCTGGAACAGGCTCTCAAAGAGGCCTTCGAGATTAAGAAAGACCGCTTCAAGTACGTAGAACTGGGCAAGAACAAAACGCTGATGATGATATTCTTCAACAGCAGTCTGCGCACCCGCCTCAGCACACAGAAAGCGGCCCTCAATCTGGGCATGAACGTCATGGTGCTCGATATCAACCAGGGCGCATGGAAGCTGGAAACCGAACGCGGGGTAATCATGGACGGCGACAAGCCCGAACACCTGCTCGAAGCCATCCCGGTAATGGGATGCTACTGCGACGTGATTGGGGTACGCTCATTCGCACGCTTCGAAAACCGCGACGACGACTATAACGAGGTTATCCTGAACCAGTTTATCAAATACTCCGGCCGCCCCGTATTCTCCATGGAGGCTGCCACACGCCATCCGCTCCAGAGCTTTGCCGACCTTATCACCATTGAGGAATACAAAAAGACGGCACGCCCCAAGGTAGTAATGACATGGGCTCCCCATCCGCGCGCACTGCCGCAGGCCGTTCCCAACTCGTTTGCCGAATGGATGAATGCTACGGACTATGACTTCGTCATCACTCACCCTGAAGGATACGAACTCGACCCGAAATTCGTGGGCAACGCACGTGTGGAATACGACCAGATGAAGGCTTTCGAAGGAGCCGACTTCGTATATGCCAAGAACTGGGCTGCCTACAGCGGCGACAACTACGGCAAGATTCTGAACACTGATCGCAGCTGGACGGTGGGCGAACGCCAGATGGCCGTAACCAACAATGCCTACTTCATGCACTGTCTGCCCGTACGCCGCAACATGATTGTTACCGACGACGTGATTGAGAGTCCGCAGTCTATCGTCATCCCCGAAGCGGCCAACCGTGAAATATCGGCTACCGTGGTACTGAAACGCATACTTGAATCACTTTGAACATAGCTGCCCATAAGGCAGAAAATGAAAGCAGTGTGGAAATATTCCACACTGCTTTCTACATTTTCCACACCTGTCTACAAACGGCATTACAATCCTGTTTCATTATAATACGCTATAATGCAATATCTTACAGCCAATCTCACCGTATGGCACGCAAATTGCACTTCTTTTATCAGAAAAGGAGGAACAGGGTCTTCACAGCCCTCTCGTTTTTTATAAGCAACTAAAATATCCAAATGTCAGTAACGCAAAAGAAGATTCAGGTATGAGAAGAGCAGTTTTATCGGCAATATGTTTTTGGGGGACATTGACCATCATGGCCCAAGGCAGCATGAACAGCGTACTCATGAAGCATATGTGCCATACATTTACCACTAGCACTACATATCATATGAATATACAAGAATGGTTGCTGATAACACAACTTCCGGCCGAAGCTTCTTCTGCAACTGATATAGTAATCAGTGCTTCTGAACTGCCCGACGCTGTAGTATACACACTGGCCGACAGATATCCCGGCGGACACATAAGCAGGATATACGCCGACAGCAGCAACGGCATGAAAGTTTACAAGGTGCACATCACGCTGAAAGACAATACGGAAGTGATTGTTCGCATCGATGAAAGAGGAAGCATGATATAAGCAGACCACATACACACAACTTCATATAATTAAAATTTCTCATAAGAGAGCTTGGGAAACTAAACTAGCATCAGACAACTTCTTGTTCGTGATTGAATCGGAAGTTGTCATTTTTTTTGCGCCTGACCGCCTTCTGAACCGAACGTGGAGAAATCGACATACGGCTCCAGCTTCTTTATGTCAGACGGGGCAAATACGTCATAAAGTTCCAGTTGTGACAGTGATTTCAGCGGACCGTACTTATGCCTGTGTTCTACAATGGCCCTTGCCTGATAAAAGTTGAGATAGGGATGCGCACGCAGACGCTCTACACCCCACCGGTTGATTTTCAGATTTCTTTGCGGAGGGATGCTGATACGAAACCAGCGCTCAATACCTTCAGGAAGTCCGCCCACTTCCTTTAACTGGCTCACATCACAGAAGCCTCCGATACTCCGGCGGTATGCCACAATCCTTGCGGCATAGACGCTGCCGATTCCGGGAATCTTTTTCAGTTCGGCCGTATCGGCCTTGTTCAGTTCGATAACGATTCCTTCGGGATACTTCACAGCGCGTGGTCTGCGCTCTTCCGATGGTTTCCCGGGAGCCGGCACGTCTCTGTCTCTTACAGTCTCTGACTGTCCGTTATCGGCTATCCGTATGTAAGGGCGCAAGGCCGCAAAAGTCTCTCCACTGAGACCGTATATCTTTGCCAGTGCTTCGGGATTACGGAAGTATCCGCCAGCCGCGCGGTATTTCAGGATATTACGCACCACACGCACGGGAAGGCCCATACGCGCCAGCATGGAAGAGTCGGCCGTATTGGGGTCGAAAGGAAACGGGCGCAGAGCCGGTCTTTCTTCTCTACCTGAAGAATACGCTTCCTTACGTTTCCTGAGAGCATTACCCTCTTCCACCCGATGCATGAAAGCCTGAAGGGAAGAATCCGGAGGTGTTTCTTCGGTCTCTGCCTGCTGTCTGCCATAACGGTAACCTCCATAGAGTGCACCCATCAGCAGAAGAACGGCACAGAGAAGCACAATCCCCTTCCGTTCGGTTCGCGAGAAATAAAAAAAATCCTTCCACATACCTGTACAAAGTCTGTAAAGTTATTATACATTTGCAGCATCGGAAACAAAAACAAATCAACTATGGTAAAACTCATCTTACGTTACACCGTTTCATGGCTCCTGATAGCTATTATTCTGTTCCTGTCATTCTTCAAGGTTCCCGAAACCCCGATGGAAGAAGTTCCGTTTATCGACAAATGGACTCATATAGCCATGTATCTTGTCCTCTCGTCAAGCCTGTGGATTGAATATCTGCGAAGCCATACGCGCATCCGCTACAAGAAGTTGTGTATCGGAGCCATCGTACTGCCCATAGCAATGGGCGGAATCATAGAGCTCATGCAGGGATACTGCACCACCTACCGCTCGGGCGACTGGATGGATTTCATAGCAAACAGTCTGGGAGTAGTCATCTCGGCCATACTCGGATTCGCCTGGTACCGGCACCAGTTTCTCAAGAAAGCCTGACATGCCCGGCATGACGGGAGTACCGGCAACAGGAAATCTGCCCTGCCTGTTCTCCTGCCATGCATCCTGTCAGTTTAGAGATTACCCATTTCCTTAAGGAATATCAGCGCAATGGCAACCGGAGCGATATAACGTATCAGGAAAATATATGCCTTGAAGAATTTCACTTTCAGACTTCCGTCGTTTGACACTTCGGAATAAACCAGCTTGCGGTCAAGATACCAGCCTACAAAGAGACATATCAGCATACCCCCGAACGGAAGCATGATTTTTGCCGTAACAAAGTCGAAGAGGTCGAACAGTGTCAATCCGCCGACGGTAAATCCGCTCCATACACCCAACGACAGCGAACAGCATACACCCAGCACAAAGCATCCGCCCGTAACAAAGGCTGCCGCCTTCTTACGCGTGAGACGGAACTCTTCGTGCAGGTAGGCAGTCACTACCTCATGCATGGAAATGGTTGAGGTCAGCGCAGCCAGTGCCAGCAATACATAAAACATCAGCGAGAAGATATACGAAAGAACAGGCAGATTGTGGAAAGCCTGTTGGAATACGTTGGGCAAGGTAATGAATATCAATGCCGGACCCGTATCGGGCTGTATGCCTACCGAGAAGGCCGCCGGAAATATGATAAGTCCGGCCAGAACGGCAATCAGCGTATCGATGGCTCCTACATTGAAGGCCGTACGCGCCAGGTTGGTATCCTTACTGAAATAAGAGGCATACGTACACAGGCATCCCATTCCCAGACTCAATGAATAAAAGGCCTGTCCCATAGCACCCAGTATCACATCGGCAGTCACCTTTGAGAAGTCGGGCTTCAACAGGAAATTCAGTCCGGCCTGAGCACCGGGAAGTGAAATGGAGCATCCGGCCAGCACAAGCACGAGAATAAACAGCATGGGCATCATCATCTTGGCCGACTTCTCAATACCTTTCTTCACACCGCGCACCACCACAAAGTGAGTGATGAGCAGGAAACAGGCCAGCCATATCAGCGGACGGAACGGATCTTTCGAGAACTCGGCAAAGGCTGCCGCAAAGTCAGCCGGCGTCTTGCCTGCAAAGCCGTTTACTCCGGCCTCCATGACAAACTCAAGCGTCCATCCGGCCACTACCGAATAGTAGCTCAGAATGAGAAATCCGGTAAGTACACCCAGAAATCCCACCCAGCGCCAGGGAGTTCCCGGTGCCAGAATCTGATAGGCTCCGGCAGTATTGGCACGCGAACGGCGACCGATAAGGAATTCCGATATCATGACCGGCATGCCCAACAATATGATACAAAAGAGATAAATCAAAATGAACGCAGCTCCACCATGCTGCCCTGTCTCATAGGGGAAACGCCAGATGTTTCCCAATCCTACTGCCGAACCGGCCGATGCCAGTATCACTCCGATACGGCTTTCAAAATTCGCTCTGTTAGAATTCGCCATACTTTTATTTCATTCTGTTATTAAAATTACGCTAACAGTGCAAATATAGAAATAAAATCAGAGTTATGACGAATATCTGACGCAAATACGCACTAAAAAGCACTCATTCGTTACTCTTCCATGCAGAATAGGGATGTTTCATCAGACAGGAATTGTAATAACGTCTGTCACCTGTAACTTCCTGTCCCAAAAAAGAAGGACGTTCAAACGGCTCGTCTTCGTACCGGAGTTCCACTTCAGCCACTACCAGTCCGCTGTTCTCACCGAAGAACTCATCCACCTCAAAGACATGGGTGCCGGAAGGGACGAGATAACGGGTTTTCTCAATCATTCCCGGTTCGCAGAGCTTCATCAGTTCACGGGCTTCGTTTACGGGTATTTCGTGTTCCCATTCATAGCGGCTCAGTCCGTCATTCCGTGAAAGGCCCTTGATGGTAAGATAGGCCTTTTCGTCGGTTATGCGTACGCGCACCGTGCGTCCTCCGGTGCTGCATATATATCCCTGCACCATGTGGTGCCACTCTGTAGCCATGTGCTTGTACTCGCCTTTGACGAGAAACTTCCTTTCAATTTCCTGTGCCATACGGTTGTCTGTTTATAAAAAGAGCACGGAAGATGTGTATGCTTCTCCGACCTTTCTGCCCGAGGGCATACCGGTTCACCTCACACATTCTCCGTGCCTCACCTGTTATAGAATAGGCTATCAAGCCCAGATAGAGTAGCAAATCATTGCAATCACGGCCAACACAATCAAGCCGATAAATATACCTTTTACTACACGTTCTGCTTGTTGCTCCTCACGTTTTTCACGGGCAACATGTTTTTGTTTGCTTTTCTGGCTCATGGTAATTAAATGTTTTTGGGTTATTGTTATACTTCGGCATCGCCAAACTCCATGAGATATGCCTTGATAAATCCGTCAATTTTTCCGTCCATCACACCGTTTACATCCGAGGTCTGGAAGTTGGTGCGGTGATCTTTCACACGGCGGTCGTCAAACACATAGCTTCGAATTTGCGAACCCCACTCAATCTTTTTCTTTCCGGCTTCAATCTTAGCCTGCTCTGCCATACGGTGCTTCATTTCCTTTTCGTAAAGGATAGAGCGCAACTGACGCATGGCGTTTTCCTTGTTCTTCGGCTGGTCACGGGTCTCGGTGTTCTCGATGAGGATTTCCTCTTCTTCACCGGTATAAGGGTCTTTGTACTGATAACGCAGACGTACTCCCGACTCTACCTTGTTTACGTTCTGTCCGCCGGCACCGCCGCTTCGGAAGGTATCCCACGAGATGCATGCGGGGCTGATGTCGACTTCGATGGTATCATCGACCAGTGGAGTCACAAACACCGAGGCGAAAGAAGTCATTCGCTTGCCCTGAGCGTTGTAGGGCGATACGCGCACCAGACGGTGCACACCGTTTTCTCCCTTGAGGTAACCGTAGGCATAGGCACCCTGGATTTCAAGAGTTACCGTTTTGATACCGGCCTCGTCACCTTCCTGCAGGTTGGCAATGGCCACCTTATATTTATTGGCTTCGGCCCAGCGCATATACATACGCATCAGCATCGATGCCCAGTCCTGACTTTCAGTACCTCCCGCACCCGAATTGATTTTCAGCACGCAGTCCATCTGGTCGGCTTCCTGACGCAACATGTTCTTCAGCTCCAGCGCTTCGATGGCTTCCATGGCCTTGTGATAGGCGTCGTCCACTTCAGCTTCGGTCACCAGCTCATCCTTGCAAAAGTCGAAGGCCAGCTCCAGCTCGTCGGTAAGGCTTTTCACTTCCTTGTATCCGTCAATCCATCCCTGCAGGCTTTTCACTTTCTTCATCTGCGCCTCAGCCTTCTTGGCATCGTCCCAGAATCCGGGGACCTGTGTTCTCAACTGTTCCTCTTCCACCTGAATCAGTTTGGAGTCAATGTCGAGGTAGCGTTTCAAGGCTTCGGTACGTTCTTTTACGTCTTTCAGTTGTTCTATTGTAATCATGCTTAGGTACTTATTTTATTTCGTTCGTGCAAAGATAATAGAATAATGCGAAGGGCCACACAGTTTCTGCGGTCATTCTTCATACATTTTCTCTATCTCGGCCGCATAATTCCGGTATACCACCTGACGCTTTATCTTGAGCGTATTGGTCAGCTCTCCCTTTTCCATGCTGAACGGTTCGGGCAAGAGGGTAAAGTATTTCACCTGTTCATAATGCGCCAGCTGCTGCTGAAGGGTATCAATGCGTTCCTTGTAAAGCTGCATGATACGTTCATTTTTCAGCAGCTCGTCCATCGTCTGGTACACGATGCGGTGTTTGGCCGCATACTCTCTCACCACGTCGTAGGTAGGCACAATCAGCGCCGTGACATACTTGCGCTGGTCGGCCACAATGGCTATCTGGTCAATGTAGCGGTCCACCACCAGCTTGCTCTCAATGGCCTGCGGAGCGATGTACTTTCCGTTGGAGGTCTTGAACAGGTCCTTGATGCGCTCGGTAAGGAAGAGTTCACCGTCCTTTATGTAACCGGCATCACCCGTATGGAACCATCCGTCTTCGTCGATGGCAGCCTTTGTCAAATCGTCTTTCTTGTAATATCCCTTCGTAATGGTCTTTCCACGAAGCAGTATCTCGTTGTTTTCACCGAATTTCAGTTCTACGTCGGGCATCAGTTTACCCACCGAACCGATGGTATAGTGAGGCATGTCGTCGCACGATACAGTAGCAGTCGACTCGGTAAGTCCGTATCCCGTAATCATGGGAATGCCTACCGAATGCACGAATTCTTCTACTACCGGCGGAATAGCGGCTCCTGCCGTTGGGAAGAAACGTCCGTTCTCAATACCCACCGTTTTCTTCAGCAGTGAATAAACCGTCTTCTCATACATGCGGTAGCGCATGCGCAGCCACAGGGGAGCAACCTTGCCCACACGGACATAATCCAGATTATAGCGGTGTCCCACCTTCAGGGCATCGCGGAAAATCATGCGCGTAAGAAAACTGCTTTGAGCTATCTTGTCCTGCACGCCTGAATATACCTTTTCCCAGAAACGGGGTACGGCACACATGGCCGTAGGGCGTACTTCCTTGATGGTATCACGGATATCGGCCGGACGCAGGTTGACGCAGATGGTACATCCCAGACAGATGCAGTAATAGGTCCATGCCTTTTCAAAGATATGCGTCAGCGGAAGGAAGTTCATAACCACATCCTTATCGGATATTTCCGAAAGGCGGATATCGTGAATTCTGAAAGCTTCCTTATAGCAGGAGTGGTGAATCATTACACCTTTTGACACACCCGTAGTTCCCGATGTATAAAGGATATTGGCTATGTCGGTATCACACGCCTCGTGCATGCGCTTGTCCAGCTCTCCGGCCACAGACTTGTCGGTACCCAGAGCCAGGAAGTCGTTATAGTAAAGTGACATGGTATCCTGTGAATGACGGATTACCTGCTTGTCGAATATAATAATACGTTTGAGTGAAGGGCAAAGAGTGGAAATGCGGAAAGCCACATCATACTGATACTGCTCGCCCACAAACAGATAGCGTATGGCTGCATCGTTAACGATATACTCTACCTGCTCTTCCGAACTGGTGGCATAAAGCGGAACGGACACAGCCCTTACGGCAAAGGCGGCAAAGTCTGTATACAGGCATTCCGGCTTGTTCTGAGAGAACACACCTATATTTTCTTGTATTTGTACACCCAACTCCAATAATGAACGCGCAGCCACGTCCACCGTATGCGAAAACTGGTTCCATGTAACAGGGAGCCAGCATTCACGCGTGTAGTCGCGATAACGGAGCATTACCCTGTCTGCATATTTTTTTGCCTGTTCATGCACAAGCAAAGCTAAATGAGGATGAGACATTTTTTAACGATAGTTTAATTTTGTGTACAAAGTTATGCTTTTATTTCGAAGAATAGTACTTTTGCATGCACAATCATACAAATAATATGGATAAAGAAGCAACTGTCAACGAGGCAATCAATTTGCTCAAACTGCTTATCAGCATACCGTCTATCAGCCGCGAAGAGGAAAAAGCGGCCGATATTCTGCAGATGTATATCGAAAAAAGCGGAATACTTACCAACCGCTCCGGAAACAACATATGGTGCGTAAGCCCGATGTTCGACCTCAAGAAACCGACCATCCTGCTCAACTCACACATCGACACGGTGAAGCCGGTGAACGGATGGCAGAAGCAGCCGTTTACCGCAACCGAAGTGAACGGAAAGATTTACGGACTGGGCAGCAACGACGCCGGCGGAAGTCTGGTGAGCCTGTTCCAGGTATTCTGCCAGCTCACCGCAAAGACACAACCTTATAACCTCATCTTCCTGGCTTCGTGCGAAGAGGAAGTATCGGGAAAGAACGGCATCGAAAGCGTATTGCCCAAGTTGCCGCCCATCACACTGGGTATTGTGGGCGAACCTACCGAGATGCAACCCGCCATCGCCGAAAAGGGACTGATGGTGCTCGACGTCACCGCACACGGCACAGCCGGACATGCGGCACGCGAAGAAGGCGACAATGCCATCTACCATGCGATGAAGGACATCGAATGGTTTCGCTCTCACCAGTTCGAAAAGGTTTCACCGCTGCTCGGACCGGTGAAGATGACCGTCACCCAAATCAATGCCGGAACACAGCATAATGTGATTCCCGACAAATGTACCTTCGTGGTTGACATCCGAAGCAATGAGAACTATTCCAACGAAGAGCTCTTCGGACTTATCAAAGAGCAGGTGGGCAGCGAAGTGCAGGCACGTTCCTTCCGCCTAAATTCTTCACACATTGACAGCGAACACCCCGTAATACGCCGTGCCGTGGAACTGGGACGCACGCCATTCGGCTCGCCTACCCTGTCAGACCAGGCTCTGATGAACTTCCCCTCGGTAAAAATGGGTCCGGGAAAGTCGTCACGCTCGCATACTGCCAACGAGTACATTCTCATAAAGGAAATAGAAGAAGCCATAGAGCTTTACTACCAGCTGCTTGACGGACTGGAGATTTAACAAGCATTACACAATCTTTATACCTTTACCGGAAAAGCTAATAACCACATCTCATAAAAAAACGCTCCAAAAGTATAAACCAAACTTTTGGGGCGTTTTGCATGTCAAATAAGATCTTAGGCATCTGGCAGGCTGGTTTCTGATTCCATTTATTTCAACAGTTCTTCAATGGCATTAACCAACAATTTATCGTAAAGATTGCGAATCACGATGCAGCCGTTCTGGTCGAGCAAAAGCACGAAAGGTATGCTATTGATGCCATAATCCTTAGGAGCAGAACCTTTCCATCCCTTCAGCTCTGACATCTGCGGCCATTCCATCGCCTGTTTATCTAGAGCACCCAACCAAGCTTTCTCACTCGAATCCAGTGAAATGCTGATCAGATCAAGCCCTTTGGTATGATAGTCTTTATACAGTCCTTTAAGGAAAGGAATCTCCTGAATGCAAGGAGCACACCAGGAAGCCCAGAAGATGAGCAATGTAGTATGTCCCGGCTTAATCAGCTCGGAAAGCTTTACCGCATTTCCTGCCGGATCGCGTCCGATGATTTCGCGGTAGCGATGTCCTACTTCCATCTCCTTTTTCGACTGTAACACCCGCTGCTCGGCCTGCTCACGCTGACTTATCTTTTCTTCGTTCTTCTTCCAGATGGCCGGATCAATGCGCGCCTTCATATATTCCAAATAGTCTTTTTCATACATTGTGACCGGATATTTGAAAAAGAAATAAACACCCACCGGATTCTGAACATTCTCCTTTGCAAAGCTTTCCTGCTTTTTCTTGTAATTGACATACAAAGAAGCAATCTGTTTGTTGAATTCATCATTTTCCTTTGACGACAAAACACCATTCTCGGCATCCGTGCGTTGCTGTCTTTTGACAAGAATCTCATTGGTTTTCTGGCGGATGCTCCTGTTTTCAGTCAACAGCAACTCATTATAACGGTTGTTCAGCGGAGTGCCGGTAATGACAACTCCAAGCGAATCATATTTCATCACAATCGTCCCACTTTCGAGAATAACATCCTGATTGGTACTAGTTATCCAGTCAGTCGGTTTTGTATCCAATATCTCAACCAACGCAATCTTCGGAACATCAGCCGTTCCTTCAAACACGAAATGTCCGTTACGTACTACGGTTGAATCAAGCACAGTTATCTGATCAAAATAAATCGCATCATGTTCAACCAACCGAATCGGACGATTGTCATAAGAATTATTACCGATAAAAGATCCCTCGATACGAAACGTGGCCTTCTGTGCCTGCGCAAAGCAAAAGCCCATTAACCCTAACAGTAAAAGTTGTAATCTTTTCATATATTCCTACTTAAAAAGACTCGTACCTGCTCATTGAGGTAAACAGGTACGAGTATATTCATTTATCTTTCAGCTTTCAACATTTCAATCACATAGGCAATTTCATCAACCAATTTGCTTGGGCTGCCTCCGTATCCTTCGACTGTATATCTGACATAACCGTCTTTCAGAATCATCTTACGGGGAATAGCCATTGAGTGGTTGATCTTGTCCATAGAAGAGAAGACCATATTCTGTGCTTTTGTTTTCGGGTTTACATTATCGAAAAGCACGTTGAAGGTATACTTACCTTCTTTCATTATTTTTGCAGCTGTTGCCTTGTAGTTATCGCCATTTTCCATGGTGTCGACAAAGTAGAACTTCACATCCGGATCGTTGGCATAGCGATCAACAGCCATCTGCATGCCCGGGAATGAGCTTCTGCACGGGAAGCACCAGGAAGCCCAGAAGTCAAGAACCACAATTTTACCTTTCCAATCAGAAGACTTCACAATTGACTTGTCCATAGCTTCCATCTGGAACGGATCATAAGCCACCTTGATCAATGACTTTTTCAGTTCTTCTTTAAAAGCTTCTTTTTCATCTTCCGGTTTCAGAGATTCTATGTAAGCCTCAAATCCGTCTTCCTTACCGTTGTTCTTCACATATTGCTGTTTCAGAATATCCATCATGACAGGTGTCACGGCATTGCTCTTGAATGCGTTTCTGGCAAGAGTTTCGATGTCTTTTAAGTCACCTTTAGCCAACAGACATTTCAGATGTGTTTCATTAACAGCCGATTCAATGTAACGTCTTGATTCGGTAATCAAAGAAATCTGAGCCAATGCCTCATCAACCTTACCCAAACAATACAATATGTCGGCATAGCTACCTCTATAATGATCCAAGCTACTCAAAGCCCATTCATCCGACTGATGAGGAGAGTAGGCATCATCAATGCAATAAGACTTGTCGGTAAGTTTCTTCTCCATCTCGGCAATCAAGGGCTTAGCCACAACATAGTTCACGCTGTCGGCCACAGCTTTCTTCATATGGAAGGGGAATATCGTTGAATGGTAAATCTCAGCCAGTGTACGGAAATCATAGTCCGGGAGCATACGTATCAGGACATTCTTATCCTTGTCGGGATAGAAAAAATAAGGAGCCAATCGGCGCACACCATTATAATAGATAAAGGAAGGCCACTCGGGATGTTGTTTCAGATCAGTCACAGGATAGTCTTTCAAGAATTTGAGCATATCATCGAAATAGCGGTTCGGATCGCCCATATAAACCTTGTCGAAAGCTCTCCGGCGTACAGTCCATCCGTTCGGATATTTTTCCATAATCAGATTCAGCATGCTGTCAGCTCTTACGGTATCCTTCAACGCATAACGATAAATGTTTTCCATTGTCATATAGTTATCTTCGGTCTTCGGAGTGTCGTCCTGATTTGAGAACGTGGCAAAAATCAGATTGACAGCTTCGGGATAACGGTCACCAGCCTGTTTCTGCACAATATTCATCATGTCAGAAAAGAAATAACCCACATTCTGCAAATGAGTCTGCACCTCTCTCTGATACCAGAAATACAGTGCCTCCTGATCGATTTCCTTGTAATTCGGGCCAAAGTAACCATATCCAACGAGGCCTATAGACGGCTTGCGGAACACGCCCCATGCCAAGAATCCACCTGGAAGCGGCTGACCGTCCAAACCGACGGTCATATACATGAAACCTTTATCATCATTATTATCTGAAACATCAACAAACTTGTTCCATGTAGACTGGAACTTAAACGCAACGAATGCACAATTTGATGGAACTACAAACTGACCCTTCCATACATCACCATCCTTTTTCAACTCAACATCACCCAATTCCCATTTGTAGAAATTGTACATGTATACAAGAGCTACAATCTGATCCTTACCTTCCAAAGGTCCCCCTTTCGGAGAATAGACCAGATCAATGGTAGAACCTGCTATCAGGTCCTGAGGTACTCCCGACAGACGAGAAGTCACCTCTCCAGCCTGTTGTTCCTGTCCGAAAGCAGACAAATGGAAACAAGTAACGAGCAACAACAGGATTGTCCTAAACATTAACTTTTTCATTCTGATTTAAATTTTAACAATATTGGTTTATTTACGATTTCTTCAATATCAATGCCATATTTCTCTTTCAACCAATTTTTAACAATTGGCTTCTTTTGTGCCACATAACCTCCCGCATCAAATGTCGAATTCAGGAAACGACTATCGAATTCTTCATCCGTGAGCATTATCAGATATTTTACATACTGATTAAACTCATCGGCCACAGTAATTGTTTGCGGATCAGCATATTCCAGCAAACCTACACTATTATATCCAGAATAAGCATCAATGAAATTTGCATACCAAAGGTTATCCTTGTTGGCTGCTGCCAAGGCATCAAATTCCTCTGGGATCTCTATCAAGCCATTCTCAACACCTGAGGCTATCAGTGAAGCATTCAGTTCAGCCTTTACGATGGCCAAACTGTCATTATCCAATTCATTCAGGCGTTTGCTGGTAAAGCCGAACCCAATACTCTTATAACCACAAATGGCACCCACTCCCGGAATAGTATCATGTTCTTCTACCCAACTCCAGTCGGCAGCATAACCCGAATAGTTCCATATTTCCGAAATATTCGAAGCTAGGAAAATACGATAAGGAAGCAACTCTTTCACCAAATCCTTGTCATATAACTCCAGACAGTTTTTCTGAATGAAATAAACAGCATCTGACACATAGTCCGTATCACCCTTTTCACTCATGTAGGGTAACTGCGAGGTCACTTCCCAACGAAACTGATTGTCGTTGAAATCGTAAATCATATGCGTACCATATTCATTGTATACGGCCAGAATTTCTTTGTCATAGTCCGCATCCCCCTGCGGAAAAGTCATCATATGATTATCTTCTGAAGGAATCAGATCATCTTCATTGCACGAGCTGAAAGATACTCCTAAGCAAAGCCCGATTAAGACAGTTAAATATAGATGTTTCATTTTTTATCATTTTATGGTTTTATACTTATTACATGGCAGAACCTTCCCGACGCGGGCTCAGTTCGTTTTGAATCAGATTCGAGTTATGTTCCATTGCATTGTCCGGCAAAGGAAGAACATACGAAGGATCTTTTTCTTTCAGGATGTAACGTGTACTGTTTCCATTTTGGTCAATCAGAATGTGCTCAAGCTGTGGCATGCCATAACGGCGCAAATCAAACCAGCGGAATCCTTCAAAACATAACTCCTTGCGGCGCTCTTCACGATACAGTTCCAGCAACTCGTCGGCCGGCTTCAGGGTCAACGGCTCGTAATCACGATAACGTTTTGACAGCAATGTATTCAAGTCATCAACGGCTTTCTGTCCGGCAGCCTGGTCTCCATCCATATAAAGTTCAATATAAGCCTCGGCACGATTCAGATAAAGCTCGGAAGTACGCCAAGCATATTCCTGCTCGCTACTTGATTTCAGAAGCATGTAATTATATGGAAGATATGATGAAGCCTCCATCAGATAGGTACCGATTCGAAGATCATTGTCGGCATATGAATTAAACAAATCGGATGATACGTTAAACGGAGTTCCCATCAATCCATACGAACCGGAAATTGCTCGGTATCCACCCAAAAAGATGGTTTCGGGAAAGTTTCTTGAAATGACTCCGTTTGTCGGATTATAGGTATTGTCGATTGTATAATTGTTCAAATCGGCCAGTTCCGGAGCTGTTTCCAATGCATAAGTGGCATGTTCAATCACCTTGTCCCAGTTTTCCATATACAGGTAAATGCGTGAAGCCAACAGATGAGCGGCCGTATACGAAATACGGAATACGCCACGGTTGGTCTTATCCTGGCCAAACAAGTCACAAGCCTGTTCAATATCTGCTGCTATCTGGTCATATACCTTCTTCACGGTGCTACGGGGTTCACCTTCATCAAAAACTTCGGAAGCCAATACCAAAGGAACGCCCAATGCTGTGCTTGGATCATGATCCTTGTCATTATAAGGATAAGCATACAGATTCACCAGTTGCAAATAATAGAATGCACGCAATGAAAGTGCTTCGGCACGGACAATCGCCTTGTCGGCATCGGTACCTTGCGATCCGTCAATATACTCGTTCACGATATTGCAGGCCATAATCAACTCATACAGATTCTTGTAAACATCCTTATTTGAAGATGTATACGTGCCTTCTTCATCCTGGAAGGAGTAGAAATCGGGCTGCCAGGTATATAGTTCCTGCTGTATTCGCTGAATATCGTCCCACGATGAAGTTGACACGCTTTCAACATCATCATCCATCATATAGGTCAGCGGATTCACAGAAGATGAGAAGTTATATCCTTCTCCATTCAACAATTCACGGAATGCTTCAGTTGTTTTAGGTTCGAACTCGTCCTGCGAGACTTCTTCCAGAAAATCACCACATGATTGCAAGGCGAGCATGCAACCGCCCAACAAGAAAGTATATATTTTATTCATAAACATTAGAAACTTAAATTTAATGATATAGTATAGGTTTGAGTAATAGGCATCGCTGTAGTTCCTGTTGCAGAGATTTCAGGATCCTGTCCGTCGAGCTTGCTGCTACAGAAGGTGAAGGGATTGGTTACGTTCAATCCCAATGACATGGAAGTGAGGCCATATTTTTCAATCTGATTATAAGGGAAACTATAAGACAAACTTAGATTACGACAGCGAAGGAAATCGCCACTTGCTATACGCAGGTCTGAATAGTTATACATGGTATAAGTATTGGCCGAACGCACTTGAGAATTATAGTTGTAATATACATTATAGTCATATTCACCGCTCACATTGAATGCAGGAACGTTTGTGAAATTCTCATCACCCGGTTGTTTCCATGCTTTTGTAAGGTTGACATTCAGATTCTGATAAGGCTGCGGCATAAGCGATTCCCCCTCGAACAAGTAGTTCATACGGATTACATTACCGAACTGGAATGCCCATTGTGTGCTCAGCAACAGGTTCTTCCAACGCAAGGTTGTTGAGAAACCACCGCTAAACTTCGGATCTTTTGAACCGGAATAAACCAACAGGTCCTCAATATTTTTCGATTCATTAGCCTCTTCTGATGTCTTATAAGTATTGGCAAACGTTGCATAACCGGTTTTCGGATCCAGCCCGGTAAATTTCCAAGAATAGATGGCATTGACCGGCTTGCCGTTCTCATAGGCATTTCCTGACAGGTAGTCATTAACGGTATATTCATTCTTGATAGCGTTGGTCACTTCGTTATCGTTCTTTGACCAGATAGGAGAAATGGTCCATTCCCAATCTTTCGTACGGATTGGAACAAAAGTCATTGACAATTCAATACCACGGTTTGTCAGGTCTGCACCATTACGGTAAATCTGCTCAACACCATATTCCAAACCTACAGGAAGCTGGAACAACACATCGGTACTCCTTTTCCAATAGTAGTCCAAACAAGCCGTAATACGGTTGTCCAACAGTGAGAATTCCAAACCGAGGTTTACGGTATGAGTCTTTTCCCAACGCAGATTCGGATAAGGCAAACGGCTAATTTGCAACACATACTCGCCAGACCAGCGGTTGATGGTAGTGCTTGGATAGCTAACAACCAGATTAGGGCCAACTGAGGTCGGGATGTTTCCTTGCATACCGTAAGAAGCACGAAGACTCAAATCGTTGACAAACTGAGGCAACCATCCTTCTTCGGCAATGTTCCAACGTCCGGCCAAACTCCAGATAGGCAAGAAACGGTTGTTGGTATACTGACCGAAACGGTTTGAAGCATCCACACGGACATTTCCGTTCAAAATATATTTGCCTTTGTAGCTGTATGACAAAGTGGCAAATCCAGAAAGTGTATTACTCAAAGAATTGGTAATGGTTGCATTGTGCTTGTCGAGCGACGACGTATAGATATCGGTCGATCCCGAAACGTTGTTGTTATATTCGTGGCTGATCTTGTTTCCACGATCGGGAAAATAACCGTATTCCTGTTCTTTCAAACCTTCATACTGGGTTGAACGGGCTTCATAACCCAACATGGCATTGATAACGTGATCATTTCCAAAAACGGTATTATAGTTCAAAGAGAAACGTGCCGTCCACGACTTCTGGTTCTGGTTGCTGTCGATCAGGATACCGCCCTTCGGCAATTTGGAAGCCAATTCGTCGGCGCTGCCCGGAAGAACTGAACCATAGTCATATCCACGGATACCGGCAATGTAATAAGACCGTTCGTCGGCCCACTGCCGCTGGTTGGTATTCACATATCTGAAGCTGAACAACGCCTCGGCCGAAAGTCCCTTCAGGATATTTGCCGAGAGATTCATTTGCGCATTCATATCTCGCACGTTGGTAACGTTCGACGTATGTTCCAGCTCGTTGAATACATTATATTTCAATGTATAGTTGTTCTTGGTTCCTTCCACACGGGTTTCACTCATCTCATAAAACTCATCCGGATCCAACGTACGGGAAGCGTACAAGGCATAATCAAAAGGATTGACCATGTAGAATCCGTCCGACTTACGGTCTGAATAAGAAAGCTGTGTTCTGACATTCAATACGTTCCACAATTTCGTGTTCACGTTCATCTTGAAGTTATAACGATTCATGTTATCTCCCTTCACGGTTCCCTTGTTGTCTGAATACCCTAGTGACACGTAATAAGTGGTGTTATTGGCTCCACCTGAAATATTCAGGTTGTAATCCTGATTCAATGAATTCTGACAAAGCAAATCAAACCAGTCGGTATTCCGCGTTTCCAACTCGCTGACACGAGCCGCAAACTCGTCATCGGTAATCTCCTTGTTCAACAAGGCATACAAAGCACCTTCATATCCGGTTGCATAAGGAGCTATGTCAAACAAATAGCCGTTGGCAACCATATCTTTCGACACGGCGATACGCTGCTTTGAGTTCATCATCTTATAATCATCGTAGTTCGGGCGTGCGGTGATACCCCATGAAGAAGAGAAGTTCACGCTGGCCTTACCCTCACGTCCTTTCTTCGTCGTTACCACGATTACACCATTGGCGGCACGTGTTCCGTAGATGGCTGTTGCCGAAGCATCCTTCAGGAAAGTGATTGACTCAATATCGTGCGGGTTCAATCCCGTAATGGCATTACCCAGCAAACTCATGCTGGCATTCTCGTTTACCTGATCGAGAGATGAGTTTCCTCTCAGGATGGCATTTACCTCATCATTGGAAATATCGACGGTCTCTTCCCAAATCACACCGTCAATCACCCATACAGGAGCGGCATCACCATGAATTGTGGCCGATCCACGCATACGGATTTTTGGAGCGTCGTTTGGAGAGCCAGATGAAGCAACCACAGTCAATCCCGGAACTGTTCCCTGTAACATACCCGAAAGAGTCGGCACGTTCGGAATCAGGATATCATCCGCATTCAAGGTTGTTGTTGCACTAGCCGACAAGCGCTTGTCCACCTTACTATATCCATTGACAACAACTTCGTTCAGATCTGTTTTCGAAGGACGCATTGCAATTTCCTTTCCAATTTGTGATGCTTTCAATACTAGAGATTCATACCCCAGATACGAGATTCTGATTTGAGAATTTTCAGAAGGAACACGCAAAGAAAAGAAACCGTTTATATCGGTTGTGGTTCCTGCCTTATTTTCCAGAATATAAATACTTGCTCCAATCAGGGCTTCACCTGTTTCATCGACAACACAGCTTGAAATCTGTACGGTCTGTCCTTCAACCGGTTGACTTACTTTTACCGGATGAGCACTATATATCAATATCTGACGCTGAGAAATCTTATAAGCAAGCCCCGTATTACTCAACAGTTTCTTCATGATATGATCAATTGATTTCTCTTTCATGTCTATACTGATCACTTTTTGCAAATGGCCTCTTACCTCTTCATCATATAAAAATACACATTGGGTCTTTTTCTCTATGATATTCAGTATTTCTGCTATGGTCTTTTCGCGCACCACAACACTTATCTTCTCTGCATTTTGTGCCTGCACTACAGAAGTAGATGTTCCTAAACACATAAAAAACATGCACAATAGTCCTATCCGCAGCAAAATGGGCTTCCATCCCAATTGTCCTCCAAATGGTTCTCTCAAATAATTAGTTTTTTCCATACTCTTGTACGATTTCTATTTATAAATTAATTAAGTTGTGTATCAATATATTATTTTATCTATTTGAAGCTCTTTTTACTTACTTTAAACTTATAATAATCTTATTATTCCGCGTTTCATATTTAATTGGAGACAAAACAGCTATATTATCCAATACATTCTCGATGTGTTCTTCCAATATCAGCTTGCCATAAAACTGAACCTGACAAACATCGATGTTGCATATAACGTCGACTGCATATTGTTGTGACAAGCGCACTAGGACTTCCGGTAGGCTTTCTCCATTAAAATAAAGAACATTGTCTTTCCATGACACATACCTATAGGGATCTACTTCCTGAATAAAGGTACCACCCTTGTCTATTCCAAACAATTGAGACGGCTTTAATCGAGCTGTCTGTCCTGACGGAGTATGAACCTGCACTGAACCTTCAACCAATACAACATATTGCGATTTATCAACCGACGACGAAACGCCAAACTTTGTTCCCAATACTTCTACATTAAATTGAGGAGTTGACACAATAAAAGGCTTACCTGGGTCTTTGGCCACTTCCAGATACACTTCGCCATTAACTTTTAAATGACGTTCCGTTCCAGTGAAAACTGCCGGAAACTCTATTACTGAATTCGAATTTATCCATACCAGAGTTCCATCACTCAGCCGGATAGAAGCTCGCTTACCTTTCGGAACAACCAGTTTCTGATTACTCTCAACAACTTCTTTCTGATTATTCAAATCATGCTGTTCTCCGTTGATTTTCACATCACCTTGATGGTCATAAACAACCTCCGAAGAATCAGACATGGATATTACCTGATTATCGCCAGATACGAGCTGAATGTTCCGGTCATCAGGAATCACATACCCCGAAGAAGCGACAAAGGAGTCGGAAGATACAAACCGGGGTATAGTCAAAAACAATACAGCAACCAGCACTGATGCCGCCACTCCCCATGCTGCATATATTCTTCTTCTTTTTTCTTTTCGTTTTTGCTGACGGATAAAGCCGAGTAAACGCAATGTATTGTTCCTTTTATCTGCCTCTGAAAACGATCTATCATTCAAGTGTACAGAACGGACGAGCTGAATTGCCCGCTGCACCGTTTCTTTCTTTTCAGGATGTTGCTCGCAGAATTCTCTCCAGAATTCTGCATTTTCTTCATCCGGGAGCAAACACCACTGCAGGAAATATACGTCCGTCGCAAAATCCTTTGCCTGGAAATCCACATAATTTTCACTTGTATGTTTAGTCTGCATATTATAATTATCTGTCTTTTTCGTATATAGACAAACAAATCATAATAACATCATCACTTTTCGAAAGAAAAATGCTATTACAGCTAAATTTTAACAATTGAGAATAAAATTGGCCACATCAAACTTGGAATTTTAGAATTCCGAAGTTGCTTGATAGCTTTAAACACCAGATTTCGTACAGAAGGAACTGTCATATTCATCAATTCTGCAATTTCCTCATAATCAAGATCCTCAATATAACGAAGATAAATGGCTTCACGCTGTCGCCCTGTCAACTCATCGAGATACGACTGAATTTTTTTCTGAATAGCAGTTCTGTCTTCCGCATCTATCAAATCATCCAAGACCGTTACTTCAGTATAAAAATCAACATTCTCCATATCTATGAAGTTCTGTGTTCGGGATGCCTGAGAAACATTAAGCAAGCGGTTTTTCAAAGCGCGAAGCAAATAAAATTTCAGATTGTTGATTTCATGAATCTTTGAATGATTTAAATAGAGATTGCAGAATATTTCCTGCATGGAGTCTTCAATATCTTCCTTTGCAAATCCCAATCCCGTTCCATAAGAAAACAACAAATCGGCATACTGGTTATACAACAAAGCAAAAGCAAGATCTTCTCCTTTTTGTAAACCGTTCACCAGACTTATCTTATCTATAAACAATGAATTCGGTTTCAATGTATATTCCATTTATGGGTTATGAATCTCCATTTCGGCCGCAAAATTATAAAATATATCAGAAAGCTAAATATATTCTGTCAGTTAAGTGAAGCTGAATAAGTTAAAATAACCCTTATTAATAAAAGTAAGTTGCTCAAATCGTTTTTTTAAAGTCTCTCTGCACCAAAATTATAAATAGAGCTATCGAAATGCATCGTTTGATTAACAAAGAAGATACAAAATGGAATTGATGACATCGCACACGAAACAACCCTGACCTGCCGTACACGACGAAGGGAAACAATGAACATACCGTATGGATATACGTCCGTAAAAGCCACCATCCCATTTCTAAACATATTGTCAC
The DNA here is from genome assembly GCA_944320885.1 of uncultured Phocaeicola sp. Classification (GTDB taxonomy): domain Bacteria; phylum Bacteroidota; class Bacteroidia; order Bacteroidales; family Bacteroidaceae; genus Phocaeicola_A. Next base: position 98,972 of record CALUJE010000004.1, on the reverse strand, counting down.
CCAATAAAAAGTTTATCCTTAGGCTAGAGATACATATCTTCAACCTAAAGATACATATACTTAGCCTAAAGATACATATACTTAGCCTGAAGATACATATCTCTAAGCTGAAGATAGAAAAAGAGACAGGATACATGATATTATGTGTTCTGTCTTTTTCATTTTATCAACTTATCCGTGCCAAAAAACATATAAAATAAATCATTTTCACAAGACCGTCTATTGATTTTTTTCATACATTTGGATATTTAACCAAATCATAAGCCTAATGAACAGACATATTCCCTTACTCTTCATACTGACCTGTCTCAGCGCAGTGTCGGTCTTCGCACAGCAGCCGGCAACCCGACGGCTGGCCAATTATGCCAACAATATCAGCCGCTTCACAAAAGACTGCCCGCAGGAAAAGGTATACCTGCACTTCGACAATACCGGATATTATGCAGGAGACACCATCTGGTTCAAGGCTTACACTGTTACAGCCGACGAGGTGAAACCTACCACCCTCAGCCGGGTGCTGCATGTGGAGCTGCTCACACCGCGGGGTGAGGTGACCGACAGCCGGAAGCTGAAGATTCAGGACGGACAGTGTCACGGAGAGTTCGCACTACCCAAAGACTGCAAGGGAGGGTTCTACGAGGTGAGGGCCTACACACGTGCCATGCTCAACTTCGGCGATACGCACATCTTCTCAAGGGTATTCCCCGTCTACAACGAGCCCGAGCAGGCAGGGAACTATCAGGAAAAGGAAATGGACAGTTTCGCCGGAGAGAAGAAGGAAAGGCCCGAACCCGAAAAGGCCGACCGGGTGAACCTGCACTTCTTTCCCGAAGGTGGACATGCCGTGCTGGGAATCCCCGCACGTGTGGCGTTCCGCGCTACCGGAAAGAACGGAGAGGACATCAGCGTTACAGGTACGCTTTACAATGCAAGCCGTGAACCTGTTGCCTCACTCGCCACCATCCATCAGGGAATGGGTGTGTTTGAATTCACACCTCAGGCACAGGAATACGAGGCCACAGTAAACTATGAAGGTAAGGAATATACCATCCCGTTCAAGGATATTCTTGCCGAAGGATATACCATGAATGTGGACAACCTCAACCCGGACCTCATGCGAATCAGCGTACAGAAGTCGGAGGCACTGCCCAACGATACCATTGCCGTATCCGTTACCTGCCGTGGAAAGCTCTGTACCGTAGAGGCATTCGTACTCGGAAAGGAGCCTTACGCTTTCCGGATTCCCAAAGAGAAACTGCCTGCAGGATGCATTCAGGTCACTGCCTTTAACGCTACCGGAGACATCCTTGCAGAAAGACTTGCATTCAACACGCGCAACGACATGTTCGTCCCCATCCGCGTGACGCAGGACAAGACCTCCTACAAACCATTCGAGGAAGTCAACCTGCAGTTCGACGTGCACGACCCGTCTGGGAAACCCGTAGAAACTACCTTCTCACTTGCCGTGCGCGATGCGGCTACCACACCCCGAACCGCCTATCAGGACAACATACTCACCGACCTGCTGCTCTCGTCCGACGTGAAGGGATATATCCAGGACCCCATGCAGTATTTTACCGACGACAGCAGGACAACACGCACCAAGCTCGACCTGCTCATGATGGTGCAGGGATGGAGAAGATACAGCTGGCAGCAGATGGCCGGAGTGAAACCTATCAAAATCAAGCATTTCGCCGAAGAAGGGCTCACTCTCTGGGGAAAAGTCCAAACATTGGTCAGAAACAAACCCAGAGCGAATGCCGACATCCTTTTCTGGATGAACAATGATGAACTTCAGGGCGAAGTACACGGAAGCGGACATACTGACGAACAGGGAAACTTCTACTGCATACTGCCCGACAGTGTGGACATCACCGGTAAATGGTCGCTCACCCTCTCCGTTTCAGAAGACGGCAAACAGAGGCATTCACAGATTCTTATCAACCGACATTTCTCTCCCGAAAAGAGAAGCTATACCTTCTTCGATACGTATGTAAACGACAGCATTGACTCTGCTGCCGGCGAATCACAGAAGAAAAACAAGATGGACGAAACACAAATACTGCAAGAGGTGGAAGTGAAAAGATACCGGACACGGGAAATCATGCGTCCGGATATGGTCTTCGATGCTGAAGAAGACATCAATCGCATACTCGATCAGGGAGGAAATATCCCATCTACCGTACAGGAATATGCGGAATACAAATATCCGGTTCTGGAAAATTCCAACCCTTCGACCGTGATTCTCTACGTTCTCTCATGCCAAAAGAAAGATGCACCCAAATTCAGACATATTCCGGCAGCAGAAATGGATATTACCAACGTGAAAGACCTGCAACTGCATACCCGGAACGGTGTTGAAGTTCTGAAACACCTGTCATTCTGCAATCCCGGTGCGGATTCTCTCATAACCAGTGTCATGAATGCAAACAACCGCTATTTCATCGTAGTGGCCCAACTCTATGACGAGGTTTACAATGATACCCGAAAAGGAGTGCGACAGACTTATTACGAAGGATATTCGCCCGTGAAGGAATGCTACAACTTGAAGAGCTCGGACGAGGCCCTAGGTTATCTGAACTATCGCCGTACGCTCTACTGGAATCCCGATGTGAAGACCGATGCCGAAGGAAAGGCAAACATCCGCCTGTTTAACAACGGCACCTGCCGGAAAATGGAAATAAGCGCCGAAGGGTGCGACGGGAAGTATATACTTACCGACAGTCCGCTTTAAGAGAACCTGCGCGAATATCGTCCTTACACTCCCAGCACGATATTCGCGTCGATATTGAGTTTTCTGCTGATATCACGGGCCACTTTCAACGTAGGCTCGCAACGACCGGTCAGATAATCGCTCACACGTGAAGGGCTTACTCCCAGAAGTTCCGAAAGCTTCGCCTGATTAAGCCCCATCTCATACATACGCAGCTTTATCACATCCACCAGCGCCGGAGACTTTACCGGGTAATGCTCATCTTCATACTCCGAAACAAGTTCAGACAGCAAATCAAGCTCTATCAGATTCTTGTCTGTCGGGGGAGTATGGTCATCAGTCAACGGAAGCAGTTCTTCTATCCTTTCCATCGCCGCCTTATAAGCTGTTTCATTCTGAATCTTTGCCATATTATATGTTTTTTGCGTCTATCAAATCATATTCTGCATGAGTACCGATAAAGCGAATCAGCACGGTCTTTATCGTAAACTTTATTACCACAATCAAGCGGTAATTATTACCTTTTATATTGAATACATAATGCTGGTTTCCCACACTGTCCACGCTGTTGAACATCTTCTTCATATCTGCAAAACAGGTCCATTCCGCCTGCTTTACCTTGTGAAACCAGTCTTCCAGCGCAGTTTCCGCATCGGGATGCTCCGTATAGTATTCAATTATTTTGCTTCGTGCGATGATTCTCATATCCAAACCTGTTTGCACAAAAGTATATATTTTATTCTGAAAAGCAAAACTTTCTACTGAATTTCGGTAGAAAGCAGGAAACGCAGTACAAAAATCATTTTTATCAATCATACCAAAGGAATAATAAATATATTTGAAAGAAAAATACCATGAAACACCTCAGATACATTGCCGCCCTCCTCCTATGGATGGGATGCCTTGGCGTCTTCGCTCAGCAGTCGGCAACCCGACGGCTGGCCAATTATGCCAATAACATCAGCAGGTTTACCAAAGACTGTCCTCAGGAAAAGGTATACCTGCACTTCGACAATACCGGATATTATGCAGGAGACACCATCTGGTTCAAGGCTTACACCGTTACTGCCGACGAGGTAAAACCTACCACCCTCAGCCGGGTACTGCATGTGGAACTGCTCACTCCACAGGGTGAGGTAACCGACAGCCGGAAACTGAAGATTCAGGACGGACAGTGTCACGGAGAGTTCGCACTGCCCAAAGACTGCAAGGGAGGATTCTACGAGGTGAGAGCTTACACACGGGCCATGCTCAACTTCGGAGATACGCACATCTTCTCGAGGGTATTCCCCATCTACAGCGAGCCCGAACAGGCTGGAAACTATCAGGAAAAGGATATGGACAGCTTCGCCGGAGAGAAGAAGGAAAGACCCGAACCCGAAAAGGCCGACCGGGTAAACCTGCATTTCTTCCCCGAAGGAGGACATGCCGTACTGGGAATCCCCGCACGTGTGGCGTTCCGCGCTACCGGAAAGAACGGAGAGGACATCAGCGTTACGGGTACGCTTTACAATGCAAACCATGAACCCGTTGCCTCACTCGCCACCATCCACCAGGGAATGGGTGTGTTTGAGTTCACACCTCAGGCACAGGAATACGAGGCCACAGTAAACTATGAAGGTAAGGAATATACCATCCCGTTCAAGGACATTCTCTCCGAAGGATATACCATGAACGTGGACAACCTCAACCCGGACCTCATGCGAATCAGCGTACAGAAGTCGGAAGCACTGCCCAACGATACCATTGCCGTATCCGTCACCTGCCGCGGAAAGCTCTGTACCGTAGAGGCATTCGTACTCGGAAAGGAGCCTTACGCTTTCCGGATTCCCAAAGAGAAACTGCCTGCAGGATGCATTCAGGTCACTGCCTTTAACGCTACCGGAGACATCCTTGCAGAAAGACTTGCATTCAACACGCGCAACGACATGTTCGTCCCCATCCGCGTGACGCAGGACAAGACCTCCTACAAACCATTCGAGGAAGTCAACCTGCAGTTCGACGTGCACGACCCGTCTGGGAAACCCGTAGAAACTACCTTCTCACTTGCCGTGCGCGATGCGGCTACCACACCCCGAACCGCCTATCAGGACAACATACTCACCGACCTGCTGCTCTCGTCCGACGTGAAGGGATATATCCAGGACCCCATGCAGTATTTTACCGATGAAAGCAGAACCACACGCACCAAGCTAGACCTGCTCATGATGGTGCAGGGATGGAGAAGATACAGCTGGCAGCAGATGGCCGGAGTGAAACCCATTAAAATCAAGCATTTTGCGGAAGAAGGACTCACCCTATGGGGAAAAGTCAAGACTCTCGTGAAGAACAAGCCCAGAGCCAATGCCGACATTCTCTTCTGGATGAAGAACGACTCTCTTAAGGCAGAGGTACACGGAAGCGGACATACCGACGAACAGGGTAACTTCTACTGCATACTGCCCGACAGCGTGGACATCACCGGTAAATGGTCGCTCACCCTATCCGTTTCGGACGAAGGAAAGCAGAGGCATTCACAGATTCTTATCAACCGACATTTCTCTCCCGAAAAGAGAAGCTATACCTTCTTCGATACGTATGTGAACGACAGCGTTGCTCACCTTGAAGCTGATACTCTGGGAAAGATAAACATGGCCGAAACGCAGATGCTGCAGGAAGTGGAAGTGAAGAAATACCTGCCACGAAAGCTGTTCACTCCAGAAATGGTAATGGATGTGGAAAAAGATATCAATGAATGTCTCGATAAGGGTGAAGACGTTCCGCCCACCATCGGCGAATACGTAGCAGCACGCCACCCTGTAATTACCTATGATGAAACCTGCCAGATGTATACATACGGCAACATGGCATTCGCCAAACGAATAAAATATGTGCTGTTCCGGCTGATCTGCCAGGAAAAGGACCGTCCGAAGTTCCGGCATATTCCTGTTTATGATATAGACATCAGCTCCGTACGCTCCATCAGGGTACACGAAAGGAATCTGGAAGAAATAAGAGAACGATATCCTAACCTGTATATAAGCGATGTAGACGAAGAAGACAAACAAAAGCAACGATACATCGATTTTGAAAACAACGAAGAAGAGCCTTCATCCATAGATGATACCACCTTCGAACTGAGAGCCATTGTAGTGGCCGAGCTCTATGACGAAGTTTACAACGATACACGCAAGGGCGTGCGACAGACATTCTACGAAGGATATTCGCCCGTGAAGGAATGCTATAACCTGAAGAGCTCGAATGAAGCCTTAGGCTATCTGAATTATCGCCGTACGCTCTACTGGAATCCTGATGTGAAGACCGATGCCGAAGGGAAGGCAAACATCCGCCTGTTTAACAACGGCACCTGCCGGAAAATGGAAATAAGCGCCGAAGGGTGCGACGGAGGAACACCGGTCATCTCGTCCGACGTTCCCTCTACACATTGATCCACGCTTCCGGATTAAGCTTAGTGGTTTCGCGGCGCAACTGGAAGTGAAGGATGATATTGCCCGAAGCATCGGTGGCTACAGGGCCCAACGACTGACGGGCCTTGACCTTCTGTCCACGCTGTACGGAAGCCGATGACAGATTGCAGTAGACCGATATATAGCTTCCGTGACGGACAAGTACATTGGTCATACCGTTATACTGAAACACAGCCGAAACTTCACCGTCGAATACGGCACGCGCCTGTGCTCCGGAGCGGCCTTTGATATCCACTCCCTTGTTGTCTATCTCCACATGCTTCAGTCCGGCCACATTATGACGCCCATAATGGCTCACCACCATATAGCCGCCCGTAATGGGCACCGGAAGACGACCCTTGTTCTTCTCAAAGCTTCCCGACAGCTTGCGGTTGTCATCGTCTACCTTGTACGCATCCATCGGACGGGCCTTACTGCCCGAAGCCGTACCCTTTCCCGATGACGAGCTCTTGCCTCCCTTTTTGGCTGCCAGCTTGCGGGCCGCTTCAATCTCGGCCTCAATCAGACGGTCAATCTGTGCATTCAGCTTATCGGCCTGCTTGCGCTTGCGGCTAATCTCACTCTGCAGACTCTTCTGCTTCTTTTGCAGGTTAGCCACCAGCGTGCGCTGTTTCTTCTGCTGTTCCTCCAGCTTTCCCTGTTCGGCCTTCTGCATGTCAAGCAGTCCGCTCTTCTCCATGCGTACCTCACGCAACTCACTCTCCTTTTCGCTTATCTCCTCCTTCTTGCGCTGTATGTCTTCTGCCTGACGCTTCTGGAAGTTACCGTACTCCTGCACGTAACGCATGCGCCGGTACAGCTGGTTCAGGTCATCGGCCGAGAAGATAAAGAGCAGTTTTTCCTGAATGGAATGTTTCTTATGAAGATAATTGAGTGAAGTGGCATAGTTGTCCTTCTTGTCCTTCAGCTGGCGTTCGAGCACGTTTACCTGTTTCTGAAGAGCGCCAATCTCCACATCGAGGCTCTTCACATCGCCGGTGATGGATGTAATCAGCTTGGCACGCGCGCTAATCTGTCCGTTGAGTACACTCAGGTTGCTCAACTGGCTGCTCACGTCTTTCTTGGTCGAAAGGAGCATCTCTTCCGAGCGTGCAATGTCTTTCTGCAGGGAACTGCGCCTGTTCTGCAACTCCTTGATGGTCTTGTTGGTCTGTGCCGATGCAGCCATTACCGCAACCAGCATGCATACAGCTGTTACTATCCGTTTCATCTCGTTTTATTTATTCAGTAACATGTCAATCACTTCCTTCGGGTCTACCCTTCTGTAACGTTTCGATACCTGTGTAGGCTCGGGAGCCGAAGATGTCTTCTCCATACGGCTCAGTGAAAGAGAAAGCACGATGGGCGACTTTCCTCCACTCAGCGTAAGCACGATAGACGAGGGAAAATCACTCTCCGCAAAAGGTACGAACGAAGCATAGTCGCAGTCTACCCGATAACGCACATGCGGTTCAAACTCCGTACGTTCAAGCCGTGTTCCTGCCGCATCGGTATAGAAGCGGTAATACGGGAGCGACTTGCCGCGCGTGCTGAGTACGGTCTTTCCGTTCAGGCTGAGCATGTCAAACTCTCCCGCATCAGAATCGGTCACATGCTCCCGGCCCGGCAATATCAGCTCGTTCCAGAAAAAAGCCTGCAAGGTGTAGAAATCAATCTGTGCGTTACGCAGAAACTCTATCCCGTCATATCCTGAAGAGATATAACGGCGGTTGAGCCGGTCGACAAGCAATACGGAGTCGGGGGTAAACTCAATGCGCCCTCCCTCGATAATGCCCAGTCCGATGAGCTGCAACTGTATGATACGGTCTTTCTTCATGCGCAGGTTACCGCCCACGCTGAGATCCTTGTCGCCCACACGGAGCGAGAAGCGCATGCGGGCTTCCATGCCGTCGGCTCCGGCATTGCGTCCTGTCAGGTTCTCCACACAGCTTCGTGTGGCAACCGTTCCGGCCACATCCGTACGTACGGCCGTATTACGGGTCGACTTACATCCGGCCAGCAGCACCGTAACCAGCACCAGGCCGGCCAGCAGATTCAGTTTCAGTATTCTCATTCGGCAATGTATTTCTTCTGTTTAATCTTTCGGTCAAGCATCTTCGAGGCGCCCTCTCCGGCTTCTTTCGCCTTCTTCCAGAATTCAAGCGCCTCATCGTGCAGACCGTTCATATAATAGATGTCGCCGCAATGTTCAAGCACGGCGGCTCCGGGTTCCTTGTCGTTTAGCAAGACCTGGTCCATGTAAAGCTTGGCTTCGGCATAACGGCCTTTCTCAAAAAGAATCCAGGCATACGTATCAAGGTATGTGGCATTCTGAGGCTCGGCCTTCACCGTCTTGTAACTCATTTCCTCAGCCTTGTCAAGGTTCTTCTTCTCAAGTGAGAGGTAATAGGCATAATTGTTGAGCGCAGCGATATTCTCAGGGAAATATACGAGCGACGAATCATAGGCGGCATAAGCCATCTCGTCTTTACCCTTCTCATGATAGATATCGCCCATAAGCAGGTAGAAGTCCGACGCAAGTTTCTTGTCGGTATCGGATGTAATCATCTCCGCACCTTTCGAGAAAGTAGCCAGTGCCTCATCGCTCTGCTCGTTCTGGTAATAGGAAATACCCAGATAGTAATAGAATTCTATCACATCGGGATTGTATTTCAGGGCAGGACTGCATATGTCAATGGCCTCCTTGTAGTTGTTGTCGCTCACGGCATATGAGAGCAGCTGCAGGCGTGCCGCCGTATTGTCTGGCTCAAGCTTAAGTATATGCCACAAGATAGGTTTCACGCGTGCCGGAGGCATCTTTTTCGTAATCATATACTGTGCGTAAAGCATACTCATGTCGGCATTTTCCTTTTCGGCAGCCGTCATTTTCTCAAATACGGAAAGCAGTTGCACCGTATCGGCCGGTGTCTGTTCGGCACTGATAATGAGCTGGCGCATAAGGTCCATACGGGTCTGATTATCGAGTCTCTGGTTGAGCAAGGCCTGTTCGGTCAACGCATTGTGCAGCGAGTCGTTGCCCATCTGCTGTGCATATCCCGCCATGGCCAGCTGTGCCTGCGGATTGTCGGGCTCTTCGGCCAGCACTTCCCTGATGGCGGCAAGAGCCTCGTCGGTACGGTTGTTGTCAAGACAGGCTTCGGCCAGCAGCAGCTTGTAACGGCTGTCATTGGGATACTCCTTCACCAGACTCTCTATCTCGCGGAAAGCATTGTCTATGCTGTCCATCTGCAGGTATATCCTGAACTTCTGCATGGTTATCATTTCCGACTTGCCTTCCTTGCGCTCAAGCAGGTTGAGCGCGCGCACCACTCCCGGATAGTCATTGGCACGTTCGTAAAGCGCCATAAGGTTTACCAGCGGCTCGTTGCGTTTGGGGAACTGTGTCACCATGCCTTCATAAAGCCTGGTTGCCTCATCCATGAGTCCGCATTTCAGGTAGAAACCGGCAAGCGTCTGCTTGTACCAGAAATTATCAGGATTCAGCGCCACCGCCTTTTCAAAGGCATTCTTTGCCTTTTCAGGCATATTGAGCGTGGCATAATAATGCGCCAGCTGATAGAGCACGGTAGCCGATGTAGGGTCAATAGATAGACAATGTCGCAACAGTTCGAGCGAGGCGTCATAACTTCCGTTGCGTTTCAGACGCATGGCCTCAACAAGATAATAATCGAACTTGCGCTGCTCATCGGCCGAGAGGCTGATTTCGGCAGGCTGTGCGGGAGCAGGCTGTTTCTGTGCCTTGCGCGATGCCCCGCATCCCGAAAACACGGCGAGCACGAGCATCACGACTCCCAAGCGTATGTTTGAAAAATATTTTTTCATAAATGCAGTTTACTTCTTTCCCGTATGTCCAAATCCTCCTTCACCACGTTCGGTACTGTCGAGCACTTCCACCTCGTCCCATGTCACCTGTTCGTGGCGTGCAATCACCATCTGCGCGATGCGTTCGCCGTCTTCCACCACAAACTCGTCGGCCGAGAGATTGACCAGTATGACGCAAATCTCTCCGCGATAGTCGGCATCAATGGTTCCGGGAGAGTTCAGCACTCCTATACCCTTCTTGATGGCCAGTCCGCTGCGGGGGCGCACCTGTGCCTCATATCCTTCGGGCAACGCTATATAGAGTCCCGTCGGCACCAGACATCTTTCAAGGGGCTTCAGTACGATGGGTTTATCAAGATTGGCCCGCAAGTCCATTCCGGCTGAAAGAGCCGTAGCATAAGCGGGTAACGGATGTTTTGACTTGTTAATGATTCTTACGTTCATAGCTTATTTTCGTTCAGTGCATAATAATGTGCGAAAATACTCAATCTGCGAAACATAACGATAAAGATTTTCATTTATTTAAGGACAGCGGGAAACATTATATATCACTCAAGGAAAAAGCAATTAGCCTGACAGACTTTTGTCTATCGACAATCATACTTCCCAAATTAAGGAAATCTTTTACCGGCTCTCCGATAAACAAAATGCGTCAAAGTAACCGTCCAATAAGCTCATCGGCTTTTTCATTCATCCGACTGAAAGCAAAAACCTTCTTTCCCAAATCCTTGATAGAAGCTCCGATATGATAAACTGTATCATCTATTATCATAAACCTATCATGAAACTTAGTAGTAGTTCTTACTTCAATAGCCGGATATTGAGAATTATGTGTATTAATATCCGTTTGAAGAACAGCCGAAATATGATGTGTATAAATAGTTGCAGAAGCACCAGTATTTCTTTTATCAAGACGCTTTAAAACAGTATCATCTATATAATTATCAATCAATATTATCCTACTTTTGGCATTACGAATCAAATCGCAAACAAAATTATGAGCGTCAAATATTTGCCCCTCATAAAAAATACCTTCTATTGGTAATTCTTTAGATTCCAATTTATTCAATATGGTATCAACTTTCATATCTGTCTGTAATTGCCGTAACTCCAAACTATGAACCCGCTGAAACATTTGTTCATTAGAAAGCAAAAAACGACGCATTGAAACAAACGCTTCCATAATACGGATACTTACAGCCACAGCGATAGGACTCCTTAAAACAGCAGAAAGCATGGCAATGCCTTGTTCAGTGAACACGTAAGGTAAATACCTGTTTCCTCCTCTTTTCTTTGAGGTTGCAAATTGCAACCTCAAACATTTCCCCTGCTATCTCTTTTGTTTTATCAATTCCCATACCATCTATACTTTCTGCAAAGGTAATTATTCACATTACAAATATCCAAGAAACAAGTCAGCATTTCAATTGTTTCCATAAAGTGATATATTGTGTCCAGGCAATAACCACCCTATATTTCGGGAGAACAGAGCATTTTGCCTGAAAAGATTTTGGGAAAATCAGAGAAAAACCTTACATTTGTACCAAACAAGCCTCATTATGAGAGCACTATTACCAGACAAGAATATGAAAGCCACAATCCTGTTTTTCACACTGCCGTGCCTGCTGGGCACCGCATGTTCCGGAAACTCCCAGACGGAGACGGAACATGACCCGGCCACCATCGGCATCATCGGAGGAGCCGACACGGCTACCGGAATTTTCATAACTGACGGAAACGCACGGGCCGACGGAGACTCCCTTGTCTTCCAGACACTCCAATGCCGCCTCTGGTACACCGACAAGTTGCCCGACGGTTACAAGGACAGTCTGATAACCATGTGGACGGAACGACCGGTCTACCGCAAGGAAGTGAACGATATCAGCGTCTTCGTGGCCAATCCGACAGACCGCCCGATAAGCTACGGACGGGAATGGCTGCTGTATCGCTGGGACGGGAAAGCATGGACCAATGCCGAATGGAAGATATCCGACTTTTCGTGGCAAGACGACCTCTTCGGAACCGGACAGGCACCGCTGCTTCACTGCTTCCGTTTCCCCGTAGGCAAATATTACCGGCTGACGAAAGGAAAATACAGAATAAGCAAAAGATTTTATACCGACGGAAAGACCATCACGCTGGAAGCACCGTTCGAGGTAGAATGATTTTCCTCACATTCCGCCCGGTACGGCCCGTATCCGATTCCTTAGTATCGGGAAACGGAAACTTACTTCTTTTGCTGGCCGGACAGAAAGACGGAGAACATCTGCTCTCCGCCCCGAAAACTTCGGATTTCATTTGGCGCTGCGCACACCTTTCACTACTTTTGTACCAAACAAGTTACTTATGATGAACTGGCAACAACTTCTATCCAATAAACGCTTCGGGCTGGAAGAGCTCCATGCCGTAAGGAAGGACGACCGCAGCGAATTCCAGCGCGACTATGACCGGCTGATATTCTCGGCTCCCTTCCGCCGCCTGCAGAACAAGACACAGGTGTTTCCGCTGCCGGGAAGCATCTTCGTACACAACCGCCTCACGCACAGTCTGGAGGTGTCGTGCGTAGGACGTTCGCTGGGTAACGACTCCGCCAAGGCGCTGCTGGCCGCACACCCCGAACTGCACGATACGCACCTCTCCGAGATTGGCTCCATCGTGTCGGCAGCCTGTCTGGCACACGACCTGGGCAATCCTCCCTTCGGACACTCGGGCGAGAGGGCCATCGGTACCTACTTCTCCGAAGGAAACGGACTCTATCTGAAAGAAAAACTCAGTTCCGAAGAATGGGAAGACCTGATACATTTTGAAGGAAACGCCAATGCGTTCCGACTGCTCACGCACCAGTTCCTGGGGCGGCGCAAGGGAGGCTTCGTAATGACCTACTCCACACTGGCAGCTATCGTGAAATATCCGTTTGCCTCGTCGCTGGCACATGAGAAGGCCAAGTTCGGCTTCTTCATCAGCGAGGCGGACGACTACCGCCGCATTGCCGACGAACTGGGCATCATCCGTCTGAGCAAAGAAGGTGAACCGCTGCGCTACGCACGCCACCCGCTGGTATATCTGGTAGAGGCGGCCGACGATATCTGCTATCAGGTGATGGACATGGAAGACGCGCACAAGCTCAAGCTCGTGAGCACGGAAGAAATCAAGCAGCTCTTTCTGGGATTCTTCAACGAAGAGAAACGCGAACACATGAGCCGCGTGTGCAACATGGTGAGCGACGCCAACGAACAGGTGGCCTACCTGCGCTCTTCGGTCATCGGAAGCATGGTCAAGGAATGCACGCGCGCCTTTGTGGAGCACGAAAAGGAACTGCTTGCCGGAACATTCAGCGGCACCCTGATTCAGCATGTGAGCCCGCCGGTAAGAGCGGCCTACGAAGAATGCTCACGCAGAGCCTACCAGAAGATATACCGCTCCAAAGACGTGGTAGACATCGAGCTGGCCGGTTTCAAGGTGATAATGACACTGCTCGACCTGCTTATCGAGGCTGTGATGGCACCCGAGAAGGCATACTCGCAACTGCTTATCAACCGCGTGTCGGACCAGTACGACGTGCATGCCCCTACCCTCTACGGACGCATACAGGCTGTGCTCGACTACCTTTCGGGCATGACCGACGTATATGCCATCGACCTCTACCGCAAGATCAACGGCAACAGCCTTCCTGCCGTATAAGAGCACATACCCCTGACCGGCAACTCAGACCGTCAATATAAGAACAGCTCCCCTGCCTGCATGGCAAAGGGAGCTGTTTCCGCTTTTAAAGTGTATAGCATGAAAAGGCCGGTCATTTGACAACCGCCTCTTTCTTTTCTTCATAAATCACCCGGTTGGCGCCCGAGGTTATCTTCAGCGCTTCGGGGTGCTGCTTCACGAACGACTCGATGTGACGGATACGCTTCTCTTCGAGAATCTCGTCAACGGCTATCAGGATACCGGTTTCCTCCACATCGCCGAAGCCGTAGTTAATGGCCGTACCAAACATGCGCATCGTAGGCGACAGACCCATGTAGGCATTCACCAGCGGCGGGATGTTATATCCCAGCTTGCGTACCTCGGTATTCAGAATCTTATAGTCTTCCTTGAACGATTCCTTGCAGAATATCTTCTCAAGCACGGCAGTGTCTGTCTCAAGCTGCAACGGCTTGAACGGAGTGATAAGGTTGTCCTTGTCCTCAAAATGCTTGTTGAGGAAGTAGAGAATCATGTCACGTCCGAAACGGTTATACGACGGATACATGGTCATCTTTCCGAAGAAGTATTTCACTTCGGGCATTACCACGGTGAGAGCTCCCAGTCCGTCCCACAGGTTGTCGAGTGCGAACAGTCCTTTCGAACCGGCACGTGTCGACTGGTATTCAAGGGTAACAAACGAACGTCCCAGCTCAATGGTAGTAGGCAGGTAGTTTTTCAGGAACTCGTCCGAGAAGTGGAACAGGTGTGCGGTAGCCAGTTTCGGCTGTCCGTCGGGGTTGAACTCCACGTCGGTTCCGCGCAGATAGCGGTATCCGCCCAGAATCTCCTCAGCCTCCGGGTTCCATACCACGAGCTGCTTGTAAGGATTTTCCATTACATCATACTCGTCGAGGTCGAGTTCCTCTCCCGTACCTCCTCCGGCCGCACGGAATGCTATTTCGCGCAACCGTCCTATCTCGCGCACCACGTTGGGCGAATCCTGATAGGTTACAATATATATTTCATTATTGCTCTTGTTCGTAAAACGAAGACGCTTGTCTTCGGTCAATTCCGATTTCAGCACCTCTTTACTGACCGGCGCAATGATATCTTTCATATTATTAGTTTTATACTTTTATCTTGTTTATAGACTATATACAATGCTTTTTACATATTCGGCCCACTGCGCAGGTGTCTTCGACTTGTCGAAAGTCTGCCAGGGAATGGGCTTTCCGATAGAGACCTTAAAGGTCTTGTGCCTGTTCTTGAACATTTCGTCGGCCAGATAAAGCATGGCAATGTTAAACTTGATGCCCAGTGCCTTGCAGAGATTGGCCAGATTATAAAAGAAGTCGGAATTGCGGCCTTCGAAATGAATGGGCACCACGTCGCGATGCGTCTCCACGCTTTTGGTAATGAATGTCTTCTTCCAGTCCAGGTCACGAATCACCCCGTTGCGCCGGCGTGAGCACAGTCCTGCCGGAAACATGATGATATGGTTGTCCGAGCGGAAAGCAGCCTCCACCATCATAGGAAAGTCTTTGGCCTGCGAGCCGGTCTTGTTGATAGGGACAAACAGCGGAGCCAGTCCCTTGAGATTCATCAGCAGGTCGTTTACCAGATATTTGATATGTCCGTCATAGTGCGTTCCCAGCAGATAGCCCAGCGACACACCGTCCTGTCCGCCAAGCGGGTGATTGCTCACAAAGGTGCAGAGCCGGTCATCGGGAAGGTTTTCCATTCCTCTTACATCGAGCTTCGTGTCAAGAAATTCCATGCTTTCTTTCAGAAAATCCACTCCTACCTTGCCTTCAACACGCAAAAGGAATTCGTTGATTTCATCCTGGTGCACGATATGTTTTAAATAAGAAACAACAAAACCCGGCACATAGCGGCTGCGGTCTCCCAACTTTGACTTCAGAACTTTATCGATATCTATTAAAAACTGAGAATCGTTTGTCATTTACTTTTCATCCTTTATAATCAGTTGCAAAAATAGCGCATCTTTTTAAATTCGAGTTAATTCACGAAAGAAAAAACCGAAACCGGACTTTTTTTTATGACCTTTTGCACATATACAGAAGCTTTGTGCGACAAATCTATTAATAATTCACTACTTTTGCTTGCGCTAAATCGCGATATTGCAAATCTGATTTCAAACAACACGAGTCTCGAAAGCCCGGCTTTGTCAGAACCAGAGGAAGTCGGACGCCTGCGAAACTCAAACAAACCAAAAGACCCAATGGAAGCTTCAACCATCAACATACGGCTCGCGGACGAGATAAGAGAACGCTGTCCGGAGTTCAGAGGACTGGCCGTACTGGCCAATGTACACAACACCGCCTACTGCGAGGAACTGTGGAAAGAGATTGACCGCTTTGCCGCCGAATACCGTGCACGCTACACCACCGAATCAATAAAAGACATGCGCCCCATACAGGCCACACGCCAGGCTTACAAGCGCTGCGGCAAGGATCCGAGCCGTTACCGTCCCTCGTCGGAAGCGCTGTGCCGCCGCATTCTGAAAGGCGACGCGCTGTATCAGATTGACACACTGGTAGACCTTATCAACCTCGTATCCATTGCCAGCGGATACTCCATCGGAGGCTTCGACGCCGACAAGATTGAAGGCGACACCCTCACACTGGGCATCGGAAAGAAAGACGAACCCTACGAGGGCATCGGACGCGGAACGCTCAACATTGAGGGCATGCCCGTATACCGTGACGCCAAGGGAGGCATCGGCACCCCCACCAGTGACAACGAGCGCACGAAGCTCTCGCTGGGCACCACCCGCCTGCTGGCCATCATCAACGGATACAGTGGCCGTGAGGGACTGCCCGAAGCCGGACACTATCTGCAGGAGCTGCTCCGACGGTATGCCGGTTCCGACGGCGGAGAAATCATCGAGTTCTGACCGCATCCGGCAGCAGCCTGCATACGGAAGAGACACAGGCACGGAGCGACAGAATATTTTGTCATGCTCCGGTAATATTTATTGCATGGAAATACAAATGAAACATTTCTTTGTCGTAACTTTGTGGCCGAAGAAACATATAGAGACCTCAAAGCATGAAAAGATTTTTCAAATCGTTTGTTTTTCTGATGGCGGTACATGTCACCGCACTCGTTATCCTCACTCTTTTCAGAGTACTGTTATGGGCCAGCGTACGTCCCCAGCTTCCGGACAATATCCGCGATGACTTCGGGCTTCAGCTCACGGCTTTCATACGCGGCATATGGTTCGACAATGTCATTGCATGCTACGTGCTCATCCTGCCGCTCACCGTGCTGTGCATCTCTGCCCTGTTCCGCTATTACGGCAAGCCGCTGTTCAGGTTTATCATCTATTATCTCGGAGTGCTTTATGGCATCGTGTTTCTGGCAGCAGCGGCCAACATACCCTACTTTCTGTATTTCACCAAGCTGCTCAACTCGTCCATCTTCAACTGGTTTGAATACGGCACCACTACGGCCAGCATGGTCACGGGCGAAAGTTCCTACTACATCTACATCGGCTGCTTCCTGATAGCCGTCGTCCTCTTCGGATACCTCATCCACCTTTACCACCACAGGCTGCAACGCGCGCTTGAGAGCGACCGCACTCCCGAAGGATGGAAAGAGCGGAGCATCCAGCTTGTCATCTCGGCATGCCTTATCGGCCTGTGTCTGTTCGGCATACGCGGACGCATGGGTTACAACCCCATCAAGGTGAGCGCCGCCTACTACTGCCTGAACCCCATCCTGAACCAGATGGGCGTGAACCCCGCCTTCAACCTCATGGCCAGCGTGGTTGACGACATGCGCAAGGAAAACCGCACCCTGCACCTGATGGACGAAGACAAGGCACTGGCCAACGCCCGGCGTTACCTGGGGCGCGAAGGCATCAGAGGCATATCGCCCATCGCACGTGAGGTAAAGGCCGACACGGTGCCTGCAGGCAAGAACGTGGTGCTCATCCTCATGGAGTCCATGTCGGCCAGCCTGATGAAACAGTTCGGCCAGGATGTGGAGCTCACCCCTTATCTCGACAGCCTCTATCATCAGTCCATGAGTTTCCGCAACTTCATGGAGAGCGCACGCAAGGAACCCTGGTTTGACAATACCATCTTCGTGCTGCTGGCCGACCACGGCAAGATGGTAGGCAAGGCCGACTGCGAACTGCCGCAGTCATACAATCACATCCCGTTCATCATACACGGAAAGGACATCGCTCCGCAAGAGCGTACCGACTTTGCCGGACAGGTGGACGTGGCTCCCACCCTGCTGGGCATGCTGGGCATCAGCTATACGCAAAACAACTTCGGCATCAACCTGATGAAGGAACGGCGCCCCGCCATGTTCTATACGGCCGACAATACCGTAGCCGCACGAGACAGCCTGCACCTGTATGTTTACGACCCGGTGGTGCAGAAGGAATTCTGCTATGACACCTCGTCGGGACAACCTGTTCCAACTGCGATGAACGATACCTTCAGGGAACTGAAAAACTACTGTTTCTCCATGCTCCAGACCACCGAATGCATGGTGCTGCACAACCAGACAACCGACAAACCGAAGAAATAAGAACACATAAAAAAAGCACACGTGCTTTCCGATGAAAGGACGCGTGCATCCGGCCAAAAGCACACGTCCTTTTCAGACAAAGCACGTGTGCTTTTTCCGTATCCGTACACGGGGCTGTCAGAACACCTGCCCCGTCTTGTGAAAATACTTGCCCAGTACCAGCAGTGATATCAGCCGTTCGCGGCGCTTATCCTTAAACTGGGCTACGAATTCGTGCGCATGGTCAATGATGGCCTGCGCCTCTTCAGGATGTGAGATGTAGTAGTTCATCCGCTCCTCCAGGTCAGAGAAGTCGTCTTTTATCTCCACATAATGATAGTTGGGTATGAGCTTCCCTTCCATGAACCATGTCTCGAAACACGGGCGCGGCATCACGGCGAGCGAGTTTGACGACATTACCCACTTCAGGTTGGTCGACACATCGTTTCCCTCAATGGCAAGGATAAACTTATAGTCGAGGTGCTCACGGATGGTCATCTTGGGCACAAGCCACTGCGGATTGTTGTGTTTTCCGGCAATCTCACCCGCATCACACATGGGATGCTGCCAGTACATCTTCATGAAGCGGTAGCGTTTTTCCTTATACTCCTTTGTTCCGGGAGCTCCTACCTTTCCGCGAAATACGGCCATGTCTTTCTTCTCGGAGAAACTTTTCCTGTCGTTCACAAAGATGAAGTGACGTATCTTGTTCAGCTTCATCACCACCGAATTTTCGTTATGCTCCACGATGGGGCGGCTCTTCACCACCGACGGAATTTCGGGCACATAGGTGATATCCCCCGGACAGAGCTTCCATTTCAGGTTTTCGGGAAACCAGCGCGTATAAATATACGAGTCGAAGAAATACACCTTCTGGCGGCACATGGACTGCTTCCCGATACACACCGACTCGGCATTCGATACAAAGCCGCTCGCTTCGCCCTCCAGCTTGTTATAGTAGTCCACCCGCTCTTTGATATAGTCATAGTCGGGGCGTTCAAGGGCTTCCTCAAACACATGCTTCAGTCTCATTCTGAACCATGCACGGGGTATGGCCAACTGCACATAGTTCTGCATGTAGTAAAGCAGCTTGTTCTTTTTCCCGCTGTGAAGAATATAGAAAAGCTTGTTGGTTTTCATCTGTTCAACAATGTCTTTAGTAAGATTATGTAAGAGAGTCTAAATATTTATTATGCAAAATTAATAAATATACCGCACCATCCTGCAAAAAGTCATGAAGTTTTCTCAGGCATGGCCTTACATGAATCCCTGGCGGCATCCTTTCACAGAAAAGTTTTCCCTCCGCATATCATTCCGGTTTCACCGGCGTGAGGCGTGCCAGATAATCATAATGCTTGCCTTCGGCCACCAGTTCGGCACGGAAACCGTTGCGTTCGGCATAGAGCGACAGGGTGTCGAAGTCGACATAGAGCCAGTCGAAACTGTCTCCCCTGACATCCCGATACTGCATGCAGAAGTCCACCTGTCCGTAATAGTCGGCAGCCAGGTCGATGAGCACCTCTCCGTTTTCGTCCTCGAGCAGATAGCTCAGGTCGCTCGAATCCATCAGCACACAACCGTTGTCGGCAAGCAGTTCCCTCATCCGGCGGAAGAAGAGCGGCATGTTGTCGAGCCTGCCGATGATGCCGGAGCCGTTCATCAGCATGAGCACGGTGTCGAAACGTCCGGTAAGGGATGGGTCAAACAGGTTGACGGCCTGCGCACTGCGCACACCTCTTTTCTGCATCACCTCTACCGAACGGAGCGATATGTCGATGGCCGTTACCGTCTTGTCCATCTGCTGGAGCGCCAGCGAGTGGCATCCGCTTCCGGCACCCACATCAAGAATGTTTCCGGCGGCCAGTTGCAGCGCCTTCTGTTCCAGTGCGGGCATGCGTCCGTAAGTGCGGAAAAGTTCGCGCACGGGTATTTCGTCTTCGTCAAACTGTGAGGAAAAGACACGCAGCGTGCCGGCCTTTCCGGTTTCAAAATAATCGGCAATGGCAGCCCCCATCGGATCTTTGTCGGCTGCAAGAATACTTGTTTGCATGATGTGTGTTATGAATTAATGACTGGCAGCCTGCATGCGTCGTTCCCATTCCTGGCGCGTACGTTTCCAGCGGTTGTGCGACCAGAGCCAGTATTGCGGCGCACGGCGTATCATGACCTCCAGATGCTGCATATAGATATCGGTCACTTCAAACTCCTTCAGGGCGTTCACGTCGTCTACCATGCGGTACAGGCGGCACTCGTAGTATCCGCGGCGGGGACGCGTCACATCGGCAAAGTAGATTACGGCGTTCACCTGCCGTCCTATCTTCTCGGTTCCGATAAACACGGGGGTGTCCTGATTGAGGAAGGGAGTAAAATGATGGATGCTGTTCCACTTCGGTGCCTGGTCGGAGATGAACCCGATGACCACGTTCCGCTTCTCGCGTTTCCACTCAATGATGCGGCGCAGGGTTTCCTTCATGGGGATGCACACCCCTCCGTAACGGCTGCGCAGGTCGAGAAAGAGCCTGTCGAACGCCTTGTTGTAGAGCGGATGGTATATCTGTCCGCACATGATGTCCTTGTCGACCACAGAAGCCATCGAGGCAATCCATTCCCAGTTGCAGTAGTGCCCCAGATAGATAAAGGCAAAGTTGGTTCCGCGCTCGCGCATGTCACGCTGCAGCTCGTCAATGCCGGTAAAGGTCATGCGGCGTTTCATCTCGGCCTCCGACATGGAGAACTGCTTGATGGTCTCTACCGCACAGTCACAGAAGAAGGCGTAAAACTCCTTTTCGATGCGCACAATCTCGGCCTCCGACTTTTCGGGGAACGAGTTCACGAGGTTTTTCCGCACCACCCTGCGGCGGTAGCGCACCACGTGATAGAGCAGGTAATACAAGCCGTCGGAAATGAGGTACAGCAGCCAGAAAGGCAACAGCGAGAGCAGGTACCACCCTGCATAAAACAAATAATAAAGCAGTTTCATAGGCCAGCGGTTAATTATGCCTTATTCCGAGCAAGTCCTGAAATATGCGTTTCACGCGCCGGTAGCCTTCGAATCGCTCCAGCTGACGGATGACTGCCTGTACGGTCTTGTCGGGGTCCCATCCGCGTTGCCGTGCGTAAAGTGAGATGATACACACCAGCAGTTCACGCTTGTGCGTAATGCGTTTCAGGTTATCAAGGCACTCCTCGTGGGTAGGTTGCTTGAACACCGAGCGGTTGGTATCAATCAGCACGAAGTGATACTTTCCGTTTTCGTCAATATGATAAAGTATGTTGGTCAGATTCAGGTCGCCGTGCAGCACTCCCTTGGTATGCAGTTCAACGAGAAACATGGCAAGCTCGTTGGCCAGCTCATGATCGAAGTTGTCGGTCGAGAGGGCATTGCTGGTAGGCTCGTAGTCGCAGTTGAGCGACAGGAAAAATCCGATGGTAAAAAGTCCGTGCCGTTTAATCTCGATATACGCCACCTCGTGCGGCGATTCGATACCCAGTTCGCGCAGGCGTGCCGCATACTCGTAGGCCCGTCTGGTCTTTGATTTTTTAAAGAACGTATAGGCAATGCGCTGCACCAGGTTAGGATGCTTGTATTTCTTGGCAACCACCGACACTCCATCCACCTCGTATCGCTTTACCGTATTCCTTCCCTTGTACAGCAGATTGCCGGTAGTGTAAAAAGTATTCGGAAGCTGATAGATAAAATCAGTCAAGAAACGATATTCGGGATGAATAATAACTTTCATACTAGGTTGTTTTTATCGATTAGTTGTTTCACACGCTCAGCCACACGTTCCGGTTCTATCATATTCATGCACGCATAGTCTTCGCGCATGCACGGACGGTTTCCGTAGATGGAGCACGGACGGCATGACATATCCATCTGTATGGCATTTCCGGCAGGCTGGTTCCATCCCATGAATCCGGCAAAGGGGTGTGTGGCTCCCCATATGGAGAGCACGGGCGTAGCCACCATCGAGGCCAGATGCATGTTGGCCGAATCCATTGAGAGCATCACGTCGAGGTGGCTCATCACAATGAGTTCGGTATCCAGTTTCAGTTTACCGGCAAGCGAACATGTATTATTGTATTGCTTTTCCCATTTTTCGAGTATTTCCCTTTCTGCGTTTCCCGCTCCGAAGAGGAATATGCGGCAGCGGTCCATACGGCTCAGTATGCCGATAACCTTCTCCATGCGTTCGGCGGGATATATCTTTCCCTTGTGCGCCGCAAAAGGAGCTATGCCAATCCAGCGGTCGGTACCTTTTTCTCCGGTCACGGCAGATACCCGTGCAAGGTCTCCCCTGCCGTTGCCGAATATGGAGCGGAAGTCCGGGTTCACGCCGATGCCCAGCGCGCGGAGCACGTCGGTATAGCGTTCGAACGAAGTCTTCTGCTGCACCAGTTTCTTTTCGATGGCATCGGTAAGCTGTTTCTTGCCCTTGCGTCCCTTGTCGATGCAGGCGGTCTTCACGCCGCACGCACGGAACAGCACGCGCAGGTATTTGGTCCGCAGCACGTCGTGCATGTCGGCCACCGCATCAAAGCGCATCGCGCGCAGCTCACGGAAGAGGCGGGTCAGTCCGGCCACTCCCTTGTGCCGTCCCTTGAGGTCGGCCGCAATGAAATCCACGTTCGGTGGCATCTGTGCGAAAAGCGGGCGCATGAACTCCCGGCTCAGCACCGTAATGCGAAGCTGAGGGTTCTGGCATGCACACGAACAGACGACGGGCACCATCATCGCCACGTCGCCTATTGCCGAAAACCGTATGACTAACAAGCGTTTCAAAAAGCAGTCTTATTTCTTTCCGTAGAGCACCGGGTTCAGTTCCGGGTCATTATACATCTTCATCTGTTTATACACCTTCATATATTTGCGTCCGGCCTCGATGTCGGCAATCAGCTGGTCGATGGCCGAAGAGAGGTCTTTCTGCTGTTCGAGCAGCACGTTGAGCTTCTGCTGGCACTGTGCGTGGTGCTCGGGGCTCACGTCGGTACGCTCCACTTCCTGACGCATGTGGTATATCTTCAGCGCAAGGATAGAGAGGCGGTCGATGGCCCATGCCGGACTTTCGGTATTGATGGTGGCGTCGGCAGCGGGTTTCACGTCCTTATACTTGTCGAGGAAATAGCTGTCGATGAGTTCCACCAGGTCGGTACGGTCCTGATTGCTCTTGTCGATGCGGCGTTTGAGCACGAGGGCAGCTGCCGGATCGATGTTCGGGTCGCGTATGATGTCTTCGAAATGCCACTGTACCGTATCAATCCAGTTTTTCAGATACAGGTAGTATTCGATTGTTTTCAGTTCGTACGGATTGTTTATAGGGGTATCCACATTGTCCGTCTTGTGATAGTCGTTTATTGACTGCACAAAAATGGGATTACAAAGTTCAGTGAATGTCATAACCTTATTATATTGTTTTCTGTTTCTGCTCACAAAAATAGATATTCTTGCCGAACTTGCAATACTAATTATAAATAAAAGTGAATAACTTTGCCCCTAACTAGACATTTTAAGCCCATGAAAGTTATTGTTGACGAAAAAATACCATACATGCAAGGCATTATAGAGAGCCTTGCCGACGAAGTGGTGTATGCCGCAGGCGGGAGTTTTACCCCCGAGCTGGTGCATGACGCCGACGCCCTGTTTGTGCGCACCCGTACACGGTGCGACCGTGCGCTGCTCGAAGGCAGCCGTGTGAAGTTCATCGCTACCGCCACCATCGGTTTCGACCATATTGACACTGCCTGGTGCCGTGAGGCGGGCATCCGCTGGGCCAACGCTCCGGGATGCAACTCAGGAGGCGTGGAGCAGTACGTGCACTCGGCCCTGCTCGTACTTGCGCGCGAACGGGGACTGCGCCTGCCGGATGCCTGTCTGGGCGTGGTGGGTGTGGGCCATGTGGGAAGCCGCGTGGCGCGTGTGGGCCGCCATCTGGGCATGCGCGTGCTGCTGTGCGACCCTCCGCGTGCCGAAGCCGAAGGGCCCGAAGGGTTCTGTGCGCTCGACGAACTGGCCCGGCAGTGCGACGTCATCACCTTCCACACTCCGCTTACCAGGGAGGGGGCGCACGCCACCCTGCATCTGGCCGACGAGGCATTTTTCGGCTCGCTGCTGCGGAAGCCTGTCATCATCAACACCTCGCGCGGTGAAGTGGTGAGCAATTCCGCCCTGCTCCGTGCCCTTGAATGCGGACAGGTGAGCGACGCGGTGATAGACGTATGGGAGCATGAGCCCGACATCGACCTCCGCCTGCTGGAACGTGTGGCCATAGGTACGCCCCACATAGCCGGATACTCGGCCGACGGAAAGGCCAACGCCACCCGCATGGCGCTTCAGGCATTCTGCCGTTTCTTCGGTCTGCCCGAAACGTTCCGCATCGAGCCGCCCGCACCGGCATGCAGCGTGATACGTGCCGCATCCGAAGCCGACGCCCTGTTGCAGATATACAGTCCGGCCACCGACAGCCGCATGCTGAAGGCACACCCCGAACAGTTCGAGGCGCTGCGCAACAACTACTTCTACCGCCGCGAGGCAACGGCCTACCGCATGGAGCTGCCACACGGCACTACATCATCATGTGACGTCTGATGGAGAACTTCACGATGCCCATCGAATAGACGTCGGCAAGCGAAAAAAAATAGAAAAAGAACAGACCCAACATACCACAAACAATGTTATCAATTACACATGTTTGTGGTATGATTATTCTTTACAAATAGAAAATCTCTATTAGAGATTGTTCTTAGTCCCATATGGGTCCATTAACAAGCTTCTTATTTCCGCACATAATGCGGCATCTCGGCAGGGATAACCATTGAAATTTCGCAAAGTCCCTTCACCACGCCGTTTTCCTTCCAGGCACTCTGGTATATCATCTTGTGCAGACCTTCCTTCTCGATGGTATAGGCGTTTTGTCCGCCGGTTTCGAGCAGGTGGCGGATGATGGCCTTCGAGCGTTCGTTGTGACACTCCATCAGGTTCTTGCCTATGAGGTTTCCGTGCTTCCGGTACGTCTCTCTCGATTTCTCGTTCATGTAGAGAATGTAGCCTTCACTGTCGCATACGGTGATGGCACAGTTCAGTTCCATTGCCCAGTCGGGGATATGTTTTTCCGCTTCCATATTCATACTGTTTAAAAGATTATATAATCGGTAAATGTAAGCGCTTTCGGCCATGCACGCAAATATTCTGCCGGGATTGTGCGGCACTATATGCATTCCGGCAAAAGAAGAAGGCCTCACCTCTATGCCGATAAGCGGGAAATGCCTATATTTGAAGCCAAACATACCGGTATGAACGACTTGACCAAAAGAAGGGCCCTTGCATGGATTATCGATATGCTGGCCTCAGCACTGGTGCTCTATATCATCGGGCACATGACTCCCATCCGGCTGCACATTGCGGGATGGCTCTCACTCTCTACCTCGCTGCAATGCACCTATCTGGTGTGCCGCGACTGCTTTGCCGGAGCCAGTCCGGGCCGACGGCTCATGAATATCAGGGTAGCCGATGAACATACGGGACTCATGCCCTCGCTGCGCGACTGTATAGTGCGGAATCTCGTCCTCCTGTGCATCAGTCCTGTAGAGGCCATCGTACTGCTTTTCAGTACCGACGGCAAACGCCTGGGCGACCGCCTCTGCCATACCCGGGTGACCAGTCTCGACGTACTCCCACCCTCGCCTCCGGTAAGCCGGATAGCAGTGGCCTGCGTCCTGACACTGGGCATCATCATCGCCGGACGGATGCTGCTCGGCATCATGTAGCGGCACGCTGCAACGACCTCGAAGACGAGATTCTGATTAAGGAGCTCTGTCTGGAATGAGAACGGCATACAAGAGCTGAAGGGAGCCCTCGCCCATGCACAGGCGACAACTCCTTTCAGCGTTCTTCAACTTTATTATGAGGAAAATGTATTTCTGCGGCAGAAGGTATGTCACACCGTTTCTTCGGTCACCACTTCACCGTCGAACAGGTTGATGATGCGGTCGGCATATCCGGCATCGTGTTTCGAGTGAGTCACCATGACGATGGTGGTTCCGTCCTTGTGCAGCTCGCTCAGCAGGGTCATCACCTCCTTACCGTTTTTCGAGTCGAGGTTACCCGTAGGCTCATCGGCCAGAATCAGTTTCGGACCGGCCACTACGGCACGGGCTATGGCCACACGCTGCTGCTGTCCGCCCGAGAGCTGTTGCGGGAAGTGCTTGGCACGGTGCGAAATGTCCATGCGCCGCATTGCCTCCTCCACCTTCTTCTTCCGTTCGGATGCCGGCACACCCATATAGAGCAGCGGCAGCTCGATGTTCTCATACACATTCAGTTCGTCTATCAGGTTGAAGCTCTGAAACACAAAGCCTATCACCCCCTTGCGGATGTTCGTGCGTTGCGACTCGGTATATTTCGAAACCTCCACACCGTTCAGGCTGTACGTTCCGCCGGTAGGATTGTCCAGCAGGCCCAGAATGTTCAGCAGCGTGGACTTGCCACATCCCGAAGGGCCCATGATGGCCACAAACTCGCCCTGCCTCACTTCGATGCTCACATTGTTCAATGCCCAAGTCTCCACCTCGTCCGTGCGGAATACTTTCTGTAAGTTTTCTGTCTTTATCATAGTTTTTATTCTAACGCTTTACTTATCTCATGCAAAACGCATGCCATAAGTCATCCGGTTAATTATCAGCATATTACATCCACATCTGATTCTCCTCTGCCGTGCGCCTGCGCACTGCATTCGTGCGCAGGCGCACACCGCACCGGTCTGCCTCGTGCAGAGCCTTAACCGCCAGCATGCTGAGCCTTGCCTCCCACCGCGCTGAGCCTTGGTCGCCAGTACGCTGGGCCTTAACTCCCAGCAGACGGGGTGAATGAGCTGCATGTCACCCCCTTCCCGATTCACTTTGCCTCACGCTCGCATTTGAGGGCTTCTTCGAGCTGGCTGTCGAGTGAATCAAACTTCAATGAGTTTCCAAGTACATTACCTTCGCGGTCGAAGATGATTTTATGCGGCACAGCATCGAAACGGAACAATTGCTTCAGACTCCTGTAGTCCGCCCGCGACAGACGGATGCAGGTTTCCCCCTCGAGCATATGCTTCACCCTGTAATTGTACACGCAATCCGATGACATTGATTCATTCGATACATACACAATCTTCAAGTCCAGATTATCTGCATAGCGTGCGTGTAGCTCCCTATTCTGTTCCAAGTCCTCGCGGCACACCCCCTTATAAGAGTCCCAGAAATAAAGCATCAGGTACCTGCCCTTATAGGGCTCCGTGATGCGGGTGATTACGTCACGTTTGTGTCCTTCGGGCAAACGGCCGACCGACAAGGGTGAGGCCGTGACTTCCGCTTTCATCCGGGCCCAGTTTTTTTTCAGAAATGGCGAAGACATATGCTTGTCCAGATATGACACATAGGCCATCAGAGGTTCCGACTCCGAGAGTCTGGGCAGAGAGCTTATGAAATCAATACATTCGCTTATCTGCAATAGCATCGGATTATCGTATCCGCTTACGCGCTTCAGCCACCGGCGACTGGAATCGGCCAAAGTTATCGACTGCTCTACCAGCGTCTTGCCGGTGAGCAGCAACACTCTTTTCTCAAGCGGAGGAATACGATTGAAATTATAGACGAATGACGAAAAGGTACAGCACTCACTCAACTCCGTATCGTCAAGGGGAATTTCTTTGAACAGTTCATGACAGATACTGTCCATCCGGGCAACCACAGGATTTGTGTTCGGGTCATCATTCGTTGCTGCGGAGAACCATAAATAGGGAATCAGATTCGATGCATACTGCAAAAGAATGGTGTTTTTCAGCAGACGGACGGCATGGGCACTGTATCCGTAAACCTCAGAATAATAGTCGACCATACGCATCCGTGAGCGGAGCGAGGCGGTCTCCCCCGCCATCAGGCTGAGATAGCAGACATTGTCCATATCGCCTTTAGAAGGAATGTAAAAGTTGTACAGGGACTGGGCTTCATTCATCAAGTGGGAAATGCCGGAAGCAGCTCCCATATACAAGGTTTTTTCCGTAGAATCTATCAACTCGTCATTGTCGGACAGAGTAGGCTTTTCCCTGTAATCCAGATAGAGGGTATGCGTCTGTCCGGGCTCCAGAAAGAGCACAGGTGACAAAAACGGCATGAACAGAAAGACCTGTCGGGGATATGAAATCGGGAAACGGGCACAGAACGTTCCGTCGGATGCGGGCTCTATATCCATGAAATATTCCTCGTTATCATCGTTCATCAGACAAATCTTAAGGGCCTTGCCGTCCGGTTGTTTGTCATATCCGTCGATATATCCCTGCACGCACACGGTATCGCCCGGCTGTAAAGCGTCCGAAGTATCATCAATTCCGCCATAGTTGCGCACTGACGAACCTTCGCGCGAACAGAGGAGAGTCTCCTCTCCGTTGTTTATCCGGCAGCGGCCGTCGCCCAGCAGACGGAGCGTAAGTTTCTTTTCATCATCGCCTGAAACAAGATGCAGACGGCACGACTTTTTTCCGGCCTTAAGCTGTGCAAGTTTCCAAAGACGGTTGTCATAAACGGCCACGCTGTCATAAACTCCCAGCACCCACTGCCTGTAGCGGCCATCGAGCAGCCAGTTACCCCTGAACGCATCCTCCCTGCGGGGCGTTGCGTCGGCCTCATCCGGCAATACGTTTCCGGTTACAGCAGCTTCATGATGATTACCGGTTGTGGCATCCTCCGGAACAGTTTGCATCCGCGTGCGCGGACATGACGATGTATGCACGCATAGCGGGACGCAACCGTCGGCGCGCAGTGTCTTTACCAAAGTTGTAACAGCTGATGTCCGGACCTCAGACGAAGATTGTCCGGTTACGTTCCATGCCGAAGCCGGAATGCATCCGCACAGGGCAAGGAAAAGAAAGAATTTCCGTATCATGACGAATATATTTATAAGGTGATTACTCTCTTATATCACTTATCACTGCCTGCAAATATATTCTTTTTTCGCAATTATCAATACTTTATTGTACAATTCTTTATCTTCTTTGCCGGATGCAACCTCCCGTTCTGAAAAATCCGCATCGGCATCAGTAATCAAGACCACACACCTAGACCCCGATTCACTTTGCCTCACGCTCATACTTGAGGGCTTCCTTGAGCTGATGGTCGAGCGAATAATAGTCGAACGTCTTTCGCAGCACACGGCCGTTGCGGTCGAATGTCACATAATGAGGGATGCCGTTGAAACGGAACAGCTGGCGGAGGTAATGATAGTCTGATGCAGGTATGCGATGGACTGCCTCCCCTTTCAGATGCTTGCCCGCATAGTCTTCATAGTGTGGAGAGGGCGATTCTTCATCGTTTGTCACAAAGACGAACTGGATGTCGGGACTGTTGCGATAACGTTCGCGCAACTTGAGACTGCTCTCTATCGCACGTCGACAGGGAGGGCAGGTAGTGGCCCAGAAATCCACCAATACATACTTGCCCTTGTAGGGGTCTACAATGCGGCGGATGATGTCGGTACCGCGTCCTTCGGGCAGGTCATAGGCCGACAGGGGCGAAGTGACTGCCTCCTCCATCATGCGGCGGAAATAGTCCTTTATCACCGGACACGTAAAGCTCTTTTCAGCATAGGCGGCATAAAGTTGCAGCGCATCCTCCGCAATTCCATCCGACACGTCATGCCGGATATTACGGAGTTCCTTTATCTGAAGAACCAGCGGATAGTCCTGTCCCGTAACATTCTTCAACCACAGGCGGCAGGAGTCGGTCCAGTGCTGAATTCTCTTCTCCGCCAGGTCACGGCCGGATGTATAGAAGAGACTGAAAGAGAGCGGTGCCATGAATTCAAAACGGTTGATAAACGTTGAGAAGTTGTCGCAGGCGATCAGCTCCTCGCTGTCCAGTGGAATATCTTTCAGAAAATCGTAATACGTGCTGCCTTCCTTCACACGGAGCACCGGGTTTTCGGGATTCCGGCGAAGCGCATAGAACCGTTCTTTTGAAAACCCTATCAGATTGATGCCATACTGCATGCGGATGGCATTTTTCAGCATGCGGGCCGAGCGGGGATTGTAACGGTCGGCCGTAACGATGGAGTCGGCACGGCGCAACTGTTCGGCAAGCAATACATTCTCACGGGCCTTAAAGGCATCGGGGGTAAGAGTATTCACGTCACGGCCTGTCGGACTGCCGAAGTAACTCATTTCCGCCTGCTCGTCCATCTGGCGCGAGTAAGCGGCGGCAGGACCCATATACAGTATCTTTTTCTGTCCTGACGACATGCCGCGAAAACGTGCTCCGGCCAACAAGTCTTCATGATTCAGATAGAGGGTATGCGTCTGTCCGGGCTCCAGAAATACGGGACATCTGGCCCCGTTCATAATCAGATGAGCCTGACGGGCGTATGCAAGCGGAAATCGTGAACAGAACGTGCCGTCGGGGCGGATATCGATAACCACAGGAAAGTCTTCACCGGTATATGCATTGTCAAGATAAAAGATGCCCGTCGTATAGTCCAGGCGTTTGTCATATCCGTCGATATATCCCTGCACGCACACGGTATCGCCCGGCTGTGAGGCATGCAGCGCGTCGGCAGTTCCGCCATAGTTGCGCACTGACGAGCCTTCGCGCGAACAGAGGAGCTTTTCCTTTCCGTCGTCTATCCGGCAGCGGCCGTCGCCCAGCAGACGGAGCGTAAGTTTCTTTTCATCATCGCCTGAAACAAGATGCACACGGCACGACTTTTTCCCAGCCTTGAGCTGCGTAAGTTTCCAAAGGCGGTTGTCATAAACGGCCACGCTGTCATACACACCCAGCACCCACTGCTTGTAGCGGCCGTCAAGCAGCCAGTTGCCCCTGAAAGCATCCTCCCTGCGGGACGTTGCGTCGGCCTCTTCCAGCGATATTCCGTACGTTTTCCACCCGTCAGCACCCGGCTCAATCCAGTTCAGTGTCTTTACCCCATTGGGCAACGGCGGATAGATAACCACATAACGCAGTTCGCCCGACCGTGGAAAGAATACCCGTTTGTCCAGCGTGATGCCTTCGGCCCCTGTAGGTTCATACCGTTTTCCTGTAGCCGCATCCTCCAGATAAGTCTGCCGGTTCTGAATAATCCACGTGCGCGGACGCGACACCGCATGCACGTACAGCCGGGTACAATCGTCTGTCTGTTCTATTTTTTCGATGGTAGTAACTGCCGACGTCCGCACTTCGAACGAAGGACGCTCGGTTATTTTCTGGGCCGCAGTCGGGATGCTCCCGCACAGTGCGAGGCAAAGAAGTATTTTCCGTATCATGACAGGACAAATAATATTTTTACAGTTCATTATTTACATTGGTCCACACGGCATATTGGCCGTAAAGCCATTACACCGTATACCCATACGCAAATATATCCATTTTTTTTATCAACAAAACTATTTCACTCACTCTTTATCACCTCTGCCGGATTGATGCGGGTGGCACGGCGGATTTGACACCACAGGGTGAGCAGGGCAACGGCCGCAACCAGCAGTCCCGACACGATGAAAATCCACGCCGACAGCGGAGCACGGTGGGCGTACTGCCGCATATACATCTCAATACCCCACCAAGCAAGGCTTGAACCCGCGACAAACGCAGCACCCAGAATGTAAAGGTATTTGCGGAACAGCAGACGGTATATGTCCGACGGTAGCGCACCGTGCACCTTACGAAGACCTATCTCGCGATAACGCTGACGGATGTCGTAAAGTGACATACCGAAAAGGCCCAGGCATGAGATGCATACCCCTATCACGGCAAAGGTGATGACGATGCGCATCACACGGCGGTCATCATCGTGCAGGCGAGAAATCTCGTCACTCACGAACGAGCACTCAAAGTCGCCCGTGCCGAATATTTCCTCGTAAAAGGCACGCAGACTGTCTACCGCCTCTTTCTGACGGCCGGGAACAACGGAAAGGAAGCAGTCTTCATCTCGAGGACTCTCGTTATAAACAAACACAATGGGATGATTGCCTCCCGAAAGATGACCGGTCTTGAAATCGTCCATCACTCCCACTATCTGGTAAGCCTGCGGTTCCCTGCTCTCATCCACCGCATACCACAGACGCTCGCGAGGCATCACACGGGCCGATGCCCAGTCGTCAATGTGCAGGGCATGCAGAAAGGCACGGTTCACTATCATTTTATATTGCCTGAAATCATCCTCATCACCCCATCCCCGACCTTCAAGAATCTTAAAACCGAACAAGTTCATATAAGCGCTGTTGGTGAAACTAAAGAAACAAGACACTTCTTCACCCTCTTCTGAAACAAATTTGACATCTCCCCGAAATTTATAAGGAGGTTCACCATAAGCCATACCGGTAAACAGTGGAGACTCACCGATGCGCTTCTCTATCCGGAAGGAAGCATCCTTTATCCGTTTTCTTTCCTTTACCATTTCTTCCCAACCGTTTGCATTAAAGCCCGGAGTCTCACGGTAAAACCTGCATTGCAGAATATTTTCCGTGCGGTAACCCGTTTGGGTGTGCAACAGGTAATAGAGATGACGCACCATGTATACGGCCGTCACTACCAGACAGAAGGTAATGACGTACTGAAGAAACAGAAAGGTAATGCGCGATGCCATAGACTTTCCGCCAAGCGAGACATTGCTGAGCGAACGCATGGGAGCGGCATGCACATAACGCCAGAACGGATGAAGTACCGTGAGCAGAGGAAGCACGAACAGCACAAATGCCGACAAAAGCACATCAAATTTCCAGTTGCCCTGCACCGGAATGTCATACCACAAAGCTACCAGGCCACCCGTAACCTCTACCAGCAGCCAGACCACAAACAGGGCTATGGCATTCAGGCAAACATTCTCGGCATACAACTGAAGGAACATACTTCCCTTACCGGCTCCAAGCACTTTCTTTACACCCAGCTCGCGACTGCGCTTGAGCATCACCACCGTATAAAGGTTTACATAGTTGAATATTCCTACCAGCAATATCAGCAGTGCTACCAGAGACAATATATCAAGCACTTGCTTGTTGCCGTGAAGAAGACGTTTCCGGTCATACGAAAGGTCATAAGCAAGCCCTCTTCCCCAATAAACATCATCCAGCGGAACAAGTTTGTAATATATCGGACGGCCATTGTAAGCCTGCAACTTCATGGGAACGGCATTCTTACGGTTCAGCGCCGTCACATCATCGGCCCGATACAGACGTACTACCTCGTAAGGCAGGTAACCCCACATAGGAAGCAAGTCCATCGAAAGCACCACATCAAACTGAACGAACGATTTGGTGGCGGGTTTGCCAAACACACCGACCACCTTCACATATTTACCCGAAGAAACAGTCAGCTCTTTACCGACAGGACTCTCCTCACCAAACAGGCGTCCGGCAGCTTCGGCCGATATCAACGCCTCATTCGGAGCAAGCTTCATCACACCTTCCACACAGGGATAAGGCATCATCTCGAAAAAAAGGCTGTCGGCCACCAGCGTATTTACCGTATAGCGGTATCCGTCCTTTATCACGTAATCATCATTTATAAATATGAACCGGCTCACCATTTCCACCGACGGGTCATTCAGCGGGTCACGGTAATTAGGGTCGTTATTATAATCTTCACTAGTGCTCAGTCGGGGAGCATTCACCCCGTCGACAAGATAAGTCATGAACGTGCGCTCCAGATGGGGCACAAAGTGATTGACCGTATATTCCTGATGGATGTAGCGCACCAGAATAAATACGCAGGAGAGGCTCAAAGCCAGTCCGGCTACATTGATTGCGGTATAAGTCTTGAAACGCAGTATGGTGCGTATGGATAACAAAAACTGTTTCATATTTCTTTTTGCATTTACTTGTCTTATCACTCACTCTTTATCACCTCTGCCGGATTGATGCGGGCAATATCACGGATACGGACATACACCGTGAGCAGTATGAGCAGCGTCACACTGAGGAAAATACTTCCGTAAAACCAGACTCCGGTATCAATAAACGACACATACAACCGGCTGAAACAGTGCAGCAACACACCCGTCAACGGAAATGCTAGCAGCGAAGTGGACAGCAACAGCACAATGTAAAGCCGGGCAAAGAGCAGGGCTATCTGACACATTCCGGCACCGTTGATCTTGCGTATGGCCATCTCCTTGCGGCGGTATTCCGTATCGAGCGTAATGGCCGAATAGATTCCCAGCATGGAAATAACCAGCACGATAACGGCCATAAACAGCACAATGCCCCGCAACTTGAACTCCAGCGCCTGCACCTCACGAATGTCGTCGGCCAGCGTATGCACGCTGCAGTCCACGTTTTCAGGAAGATGTTTCCGCAAGACGGTTTCCACCAGAGCGGTCACTCTATCGCAGCTTCCCTCACGGCACTTCACGTAGAAATGGCCGATATAGCCGGACGTATCGTAAGGCAAAAAGATAAACCCGATGCTTTCGTTGTATGCACTCATCATGAAAGGCGTGCAGATTCCCTCCACCGTATATCCGCCGTCATAGTCATACAGGGTTTTTCCCAGCATGTCCTTTTTCAGGCGCTCTGCCAGCTTCCGGTCAATAACAGCCTCACCGGCCGACTGTAAAGTACGTCCCGCCTCGATGTCCACATGCATGAAACGGAAGAAATTCGGTTCCACACTCAGCAGGTTCATTTCCAGATAAGAATCCCGGTTGTCTTTCTCTTCAAGCATGCCGGTACCCGATATGCCGTTCAGATAGTCCACTTCAGATATCAGAATGTCTTCCACATCAGGATATTTCCGGATTTCCTCTATCAGCTCTTTTTTCTGTGCCGTGTTGAGGAAACCGTATTGCAGGGGCACGCTCAGAACGCGCTCTTTCTCGTCGGGCGAAAGCGTACCCAGCAGCGCATTGCTCACATGCTCCGACTGGAGATAAAGCGCCACGGTAAGCGTAATGAATATCCACCCGATAAACAGCTGTACTCCCAGCAGAATATTGCGTATGCGGTGACTGCCGTAACGACCCATATCTCCAAACAGTCCCGCCTGCACATCCGTGCGGCTTATCTTCAGAACCACCGCCAGGCATATCAGGGCACATACCAGAAGCAGGGCCAGCAGGTAGCCCGCCATTTGCAGCATCATCTGCTGCGTATCTATCTGAATGCTGTAACGGACTATCGTCAGACGGAGGTATGGAGCGAGCAGTTCCGTCATCAGAAAGCTCACGAAGAAAGACAGGACCACCGTAAATGCCGACTGCACGAAAAGCATCGCAAACAGATGCCCGAAAGCCGCACCGTTCACCCGGCGGATATTGTATTCACGCAAGCGGGTAAAGAACGAACCGACAAGGAAATGGAAGAAGTTGAGCATTCCTGCCGCCAATATCAGAATACCGGCTATGAGCGTCACAGTGCCAAAGTATTTCGCAACGGTATCTTTCCAGAACCGGCTTCCGAAGGCTTGGGCACTCACCTTCATCTCTTCACCGAACAGCCGGAGCGTGAGCTGCCGTTCGTTCAACTTCTGCATGAACTGTTCACGCGACTGCCCTGCACGGGGAAGTGCGAACGTATGGGCTCCCGTAACATTCTCTCTTCGGTTGCAGATAACTCCCTCACTGTCGTTCAGCACCATCGCATCGGTCTTGCACAGAAAGTTCAGGCTGTTGTTCAGCGGAAGGTCTCTCATTACGGCCTGAACGGTATAGGATATACCACCCTCACGCGGAGTAGTGTCGGGAGAAGACCAGAGACGCCGCAAGAGTGTCATCTGCTTGCCCACAGCCTTCTCGGCCGAACCGAAGATACGTACGGCGGTACTCTCGAACAGTACTATGGCATTGGGCGTGTGGACCGCCTGCTGCCAGGTGCCGCATATCACTTCCGGAGTAAACACCCGACCGTAAAGCGAGTCGGTCTCTATCATCATCAAATCATACGGCAAGAGCTTTCCGGCCGTTAGCGATACATTGTAAGAGCGCTCTCTCGGATAGGTCAGCGCACAAAAGCAATCGGCTTCGGGCATCAGCTTACGGAGGCTGGAGGCCAATTTGCCCGGTGTGCCGCTCACCGGACCTCCGTCGGGAGTATGCAACTGCACCTCTACAATCTGTTCTCTGTTGCGGAAACAGCTGTCGGTATCGAATATGTAACGGCTGCAATAGAGGCAGACACTGAAACAAAACAACGACAGCGAAACGCATAACACGGCTATCAGGTTCTGCATCTTGTATTTCATCAGGCTGCGGAGAGCCACTTTCAGGTAATGTGCTATCATAATCTTTATATTATCATCTTTCTGTTATCACTCACTCTTTATCACCTCTGCCGGATTCTCGTTGGCGGCACGCCATACGCTGCGTCCGATGCACAGAACCACGAACACATACATCACCACAACGATACCCGCGTATATCCACCAGTAAAGCGGGGTGCGCTCTACATACTGCTCCAGCCAATGAAGCATGACAAAGGTTCCCAGCGGAAGAGCTATCACGCAAGAAAACAGAAGCAGGTAGAAATACTGACGCAGGAAAGAACGGATGATATCGGCAGAAGTCGCACCGTTCACCTTGCGGATGGCTATCTCCTTGCGACGGCGCTCACACGACAAGGTCACGTGGGAATATACACCGAAAAGGGATATGCCTACACAAACCAATGAAACAAACAGGAGCAGACGTAACAGCGCATTCTCCGAAGTCAGGTATTCGTCATACACATCGTTCACGGTCTGGAGCAGATAATATTCACCCGGGAAATGCGTTTCCATCCATTGCCGGCAGAAGGTTTTCAACTCATCGGCTTTCTCCTCGTCGAAACGAATCAATATATTGCCTTTACAATTTACCAGCCTGCTTTTTGTTCCAATCAACAGAAACGGCTCCACCGGTATGGTAGGAGCAGAAAAGTGTACATCTTTCATCACACCCACCACCGTATAGGCATCCATTGAATACGAATAGAGCTTTTTCCCTATCGGTTCGGCCCATCCCAGACGTCTGGCAGCCGTTTCATTGACAATAACCTTGTCGGGCGAGTCCAAACGGCATTCGCCTTTCAACATGGAGATTCCATAAAAATCAATAAACTCTTCTCCCTCGGATATTACCTGCACACTAAAAGCCTCATCAGACGGTTGCTTGCCGTCCCAGTTTTTAAACCCTATCGCAACTGCTCCCCTGCGAGGCAAAAGCGAATACATGTTTTCCTTCACCTCCGTCACGTAAGGCAGCTCTTTTACAGCATGTGCTATCTGTTTCTCACAGTCGTGCGGACAGACAAGCGTGGCTCGTCCGTCACGTTCAAAACCAATATTGATGTGTTTCAGATAATACAACTGTGAAAAGAGTCCCGAAAGACCGAACAAAATCAGGACAGATACCGTCAGCTGTACACAGATGCCTGCCTGCTGAACTGTCATTCCCCTGCCCGAAGAAACGGCAGCACCATGCAGCAGAGACGAGAGTGATTTCCGGCTATAAACGGTAATGACCAGCATGGCAACCAGAAAAGACAAAAGCAGCACTGCCGCAAAATAGATTGCCGAACCTGACACTACATCACCGTATACTCCGGAAAGTTCACAGAACTTCTTCTCGAAGAGTTCGACCAGAATCATACCGAAAAAGGCGGCTGTCAGCAACACGAGCAACAACTCGGAAGCAAACAAGACAAACAGTCCCCACAGAGAAGAACCGCATGACACACGAAGCGCCAGCTCACGCGAACGGATGCGAATGCGCACCACCAGCAATGAAAAGAAATTGATTAATGCAACCAGAATAACCAGAAGTCCCACCAGCGCAAAAAGCCACACATACGTCAGGGAGATACTGTTGGCATCCTTTAGAAGGGTATAATGACACTCGGTTATCGGTCTCATTTGCAGATTGTTTATCAGCACACCTTCGGACTCCTTGAACTCATGCTTCCCCAACTTCCCGGCAAACGCATCTTCATTCACTCCTTTTTTCAAGCGGAAGCAAACGGTAAAGTTGCTCATGTTCCAACTTTCCTTATATTCGGGTTTTACCCCTGCCATTATTCCGTATGGCATGTTTGTATGTTTACCAAAACCGGAAACAAGAGCCGATATCTTCACTTCCACACCGTTTACACGCATCACGCGTCCCATCACATCGGTCGTACCGAACAGCTGCAAGGCCGTTTCTTCCGTAATGGCAATCTCATCCGGCGAACGAAGAAAATTCCAGTTTCCGCCGAGCAAACGAACACCAAACATACGGATAAAGGCTGTATCTACTTCTATCCGGTCTAATTTCTCTATCCGTCCGTCAAGTTCCACCAGTGCTTCCCAGTTATAGAATGAAGCGGCACTCTCCACCTCCGGAAAATCCCTATGAATGGCATTTGCCAACGGGAATACGTTATGTGTGCTATATCCCGACATCTCAAGCTTAGATTCCCCGTAAACTATATATATCCGTTCCGCTCCCGGATGAAAGGAATCGTACGTGAGTTCGTAACGTATCCATATCATGGAGAAGGCAAAGCAGACAAAGCCTACTGCCAGGCCGACGATGCTGACTGCTGTCTGCATTTTGTATTTCATCAGGCTGCGGAAAGCCACTTTCAGGTAATGTACTATCATAATCTCTCTTTATTTGGGAAAACAAACTAAAACACCAGTTCCTCTGCGTCACCAAAGTTATCATATCCTGTCGTAATCACACAATCGCCGGGCTGCAATCCTTCGGTAACTTCATACTGAAGCGGATTCTGACGTCCGATGGTGATAGGCACCTTCACGGCACGGCTCTTGTCGGCATTGAGCTTGTAAATCCAGCGCCCGCCGGTATGCTGATAGAAGTTGCCGCGCGATATGACCACCGCCTTCTCGGGCTGACCCAGCTCTATCTGCACGCGGAAGCTCTTGCCCAGACGCAGGTTGTCGGGCAGCTCGCCGGTAAATACCAAATCTACTTCGAACATGCGCTCCTTTACCTCGGGCACTACTTTCGATACGCGCAGCGGGTACTTCCGGTCCTGATAAGAGATGCTGGCCGGAAGTCCGGTAGTGACACGGTCAATGTAATACTCGCTGAGCGAGGTATGAATCTTGAAGCGGTCCATCACCTTTATCTCGCCCACGTTCTCACCGGCGCCTACCTTCTGCCCCAGTATCACCTTGACGAAGCTCAGCTGTCCGTCGGCCGGAGCACGCACCACCATTCCCTCCATGCGGCGGAGACCGCGCTCCATCTTCTTCTGCTCACGGTCATAGTCCTTGCGGAGCATCTCCTTGCGGATGACGGCCATCACCGAGTCGCTGCGCAGACTCTGGAGCTTGAGACGGGTCGATTCGGTCTTGTACCTGAACTCGTCTTCCGACACTTCCAGCTGTGCCTTGCTGCGGATGCCCATGCCGAACTCTTCCTTCTCCAGCTGGAAGTTCTTGCTGATGCGGTTCAGCTCATAGGTGGCATCGAGCGCCTGCTGTTTCAGGTTCAGACGTTGCTGTTCCATCTCCAGTTCCTTTTCACGGTAGGTGATACGCTGCTTTTCCCACTCGTCGCGCTGGTCTTCAATCTCACGCATCAGGTCGGGATTGGTAAGCACCATGATGGTATCGCCCTGTTTCATCAGCTTTCCGTCTTCGGCCACGATGCGTTCCACATTGCCCGCCTCAAGCGTATTGACCATGAGCGTCATGATGGGCTGCACCACGCCTTCCACATCGACATACTCCCTGAAATCGGCATTGCTCACTTCCGATGTCTGCACGGTTTCGAGCTTCACCCGAAGGCGACGCGGCCCGGAGGCCAGCACAATCACATAAACCAGTCCGGCAAGCACCAGGACACCACCGATAAGACGATAGCGGTAACGGACGTACCAGGGTTTCTTTTCCAACTTTATATCCATAGTTTTTCTGTTTTGTTATTCTGCCTTGAAATCGAGGTTATACCACAGGGGGCAACCTTTCTGAAAATCATACTGGGTCATGCTGCGCAGTCCGTAATACAGGGTCCAGTAAGTCTGCACGGCCTGCATGTAGGTGCGTTGCGCGGTATCTTTCTCACCGGTAGCCGAATTCAGGTCGAGCAGGGTGGACTTTCCGGCCAGATACATGCGCAAGGCCACTTCGTAACGCCTGCGGGCAGTGCGGCTGGTCTTGGCGGCAACGCTCACCTGACGCGCCTGCAGGTTGAACTGCCGCACCATCTTGCGCACGTTCAGCTCAAAGTCGGTCATGGCCTGGTCAACCTGCGTATCGACAAGCTCTACGTTCGACTTGGCCACCCTCACACGTCCCTTTCCGCGCCCCCAGTCGAGGATGGGGATGGCTATCGAGAGGCTCACATACTGCTGGTCGAGCGGATTGCTGTACGAGTCCTTGAAACGGTCGGCCGTCTGAGAAAGTCCGAACTGGAGATACAGGTCGGCTTTCAGTCCGCGCGAAGCCCGTGCCGATGCCAGGTTGCTACGGCTTTCCAAACGCCGGCGCTGGAAGTTGTCCATGTCGGGACTGTTGGCGTATGCCTGACGGAGAGCCTCATCGAGCGGTACCTCAAACGAGGGCACACTGTCCGACGGCACCACCTCTATCTCCACATCGTCCTTGATGCCCAGAAACGAACGGAGGGTGAGCATGGCATCCTCCACATCAATACGTGCTCGCATCATGTTGGTCTCCTCATTCAGTTTGTTCACCTCAAGCTGGAGCATCTCATTCTCGGTAATACTGCCTATGTTATAGCGTCCCTGCGCATAGCGGTAGAGCGTATCGGCCGATGCATAGTTGGCCTGCGCTATGGCCAGGTCGGCCTGTGCTGATGCCAGCTCATAAAAGTATTGGCATGCCTGTGAGGCTATCAGCTCCAGCGTCTCGGCATACGACTTTCCGGCCTCACGGAAGCGGACGGGCTCTATGCGTCGGTCCCATTTCAAATCATTGTATCCGAATATCGACTGCCGGTAACCGATGGAAACGGGCTGGGTATTGTAAGTGGTAGTACCGCCTCCGCCCAGCTCGTCAATGCGTTTGGATGACGACTGGATGAAGAAGTTTCCGCCGGTAAACCATACGTTCTGGCTGATTTCGAGACTCAGGTCGGTACCCAGCAGGTTCTGGCTGATGAAACGCTCCGTACCGTCGGGCTGCGTCACCTTATTGATTTGGCGGTTCAGATAGGGAGCCGACGTAAGGCTGACCGACGGCAGATAGTTAGCCCGATAGGAACGGTAATTCCAGTAAGCGGCCCGGTAGGTATGGCGTGCCGCCTGCGCGTCGGGCGAATTGGCCTGCGCCATGGCAATCGTCTCGTCAAGCGTCAGGGTACGTCTGTCGTCCGAAGCAGCCTGCAAGGGAACGACGGCACAGACAAGCCATAATACAAACTGGGTAATGTATCTCATAATGTCAGGTTTTTATACAGTTTTACACAAATCGCTGTCCAAAAAGCATGCCACCCTCACAAGGGATTGATTGACAACAATATGAATCTGAAAGGAATTGAAAAAACGAGTGCGCAGACGCACAAAAATCGTGCGAAAGCGCACATACAACACAAAAGTAATTTACCTATCTTTGCGCAAAAGGACTACCGCTATGGAAGAAAAAGGAAAGATACTGATTGTTGACGATAACGAAGACGTGCTCTTCGCCCTGAACCTGCTGCTCGAACCGTATGCCGAGAAAATAAAGGTCACCACCCAGCCCACACGCATCCGGCATTTCATGGAGACGTTTCACCCCGAAGTGATTCTGCTCGACATGAACTTCTGCCGCGACGCCATCAGCGGACAGGAGGGCTTCGCCTGTCTGGAAGAGATTCTGAGCATCGACCCGAAAGCGGTGGTGATATTCATGACCGCATACGCCGACACCGAAAAGGCGGTGCGGGCCATCAAGGCAGGAGCCACCGACTTCATATCCAAGCCGTGGGAAAAGGAGAAACTGCTGGCCACCCTCTCTTCGGCCGTAAAGCTGAGCAAGTCGAGAAAAGAGGTTGACCGCCTGCAGGAACAGGTCATGGCCCTGAAAAACGATGCCTCGCTGCCCGAACTCATCGGCGAGTCACCGGCCATGAAGAAGGTGAAGGAGACTATCTTCAAGCTGAGTGATACGGACGCCAACATCCTCATACTGGGCGAGAACGGCACGGGAAAAGACCTCGTGGCACGCATGCTGAAGCACTTCTCGCCACGCTCGGCAGAGGCTTTCGTCACCATAGACCTGGGAAGCATCCCCGAACAGCTCTTCGAGAGCGAACTTTTCGGGTATGAGAAGGGAGCCTTTACCGACGCGCGCAAGTCGAAACCGGGACGGATGGAGATGGCTTCGGGTGGTACGCTCTTCCTCGACGAGATAGGAAACCTCTCGCTCCCCATGCAGGCGAAAATGCTCACCGCCATCGAGAAACGGCAGATTACGCGACTGGGCGCCGTAGAGCCTACCCCGATAGACATCCGCCTCATCTGCGCCACCAACGCGCACCTGTTCGAGATGGTAGACGAAGGCAGCTTCCGCCAGGACCTGCTTTACCGCATCAATACCATCGAGCTGCACATACCGCCCTTGCGCGAACGGGGCGACGACATCGTACTGCTGGCCGAACATTTCCTCGACGTGTACCGGCGGAAATACAAGAAGGACATTACGGGACTGAACCGCGAGGCACGCAACAAGCTGCTGCGCTATGCGTGGCCGGGTAACGTGCGCGAGCTGCAGCATATCATGGAGCGGGCCGTTATCCTGACCGAGAACACCGTGCTCCGGCCGGACGATTTCCTCTTCCCCTCACCGAAAACGGGACAGAAGGAAACAGCCGACGAGGAACTGAACCTGGAACAGCTGGAGCGGAAAGCTATCCGCCGGGCCATCAAGCTGTGCAACGGAAACATGACACAGGCAGCCGAACTGCTGGGCATCACCCGCTTCACACTGTACCGCAAGATTGACAAACTGAACCTCTAACCCTCATGCCGCATGAAAACATTCTCCTACTGTCTAGTTACCCACATCGCGGGCATCGTTCTCTGCACGGCAGGGGGCGTATACAGCGCACAGCATCAGCTGCTGTTCTGCACCATCCTTTGTGTGCTGGCATGCATCGGACTGGCATGCAGCCTCTACCGCATACACACCCGGCAGATACGCATGTTGCAGCGCACGGTGGACTGCCTGAAGCGAAAAGACCTGAACAGCATCGTCTGTCCGGCATTCAAGGACAGGAACATCGCCCGTCTGGCATCCGACCTCACCGACGTCGTCCGCGAACTGCGCACCGGCATCGTGAACGAGGAGGCGAAATACCAGTATTACGTGAACCTGCTCGAACGGGTGGATACGGCCGTCGTGGTGTGCGACAGAGAGGGACGCACGGAGTGGATGAACCGTGCCGCCACCGAACTGCTGGGCGACACGCCCGTACTGCCCGATGACATTGCCCAAGCGATAAGCGGCGGCAAACAGGTGATTCACCGTGACGGCAATCCGGTGGGAAAAGACCTGGCGCTGTCGGCTTCACGGCTGGTGATAAAGGGAAAGGAACGGCGCATCATCTGCCTCAACAACATTCATTCGGCGCTCGAAAAGACAGAGATGGAAGCATGGCAGAAACTGATACGGGTGCTCACGCACGAAATCATGAACTCCATCACACCCATCATATCACTCTCAGACACGCTGTGCGAACGCAGTCGCGAACTCTCGCACGACGAGCATACACAGGCAGCCATATCGCAGGGATTGAGCATCATCCACCGACGCTGCAAGGGACTGATGGAATTTGTAGAGAACTACCGCAAGCTGACACGCATCGCCGCTCCGGTAAAGACGAAGATTGGCGTGGATGCCTTCTTCCGTGACCTGAAGGGACTCTCGGCGCAGCCGTTCATCACCTTCCGTACCGCTGCCGAAGGCATGTACTGGCACGCCGACCGTGCACAGATGGAACAGGTATTTCTGAACATCATCAAGAATGCCACAGAAGCCTGCAAGGAAAAGGAAAACCCGCAGGTTGAGGCAGAAGCGCAGTATACGCCCGACGGAAAGAGCATCCGTTTTACCATCAGCGACAATGGCGAAGGCATCCTGCCCGAAGTGAAGGAGCGCATCTTCGTGCCGTTCTTCACCACCAAGCCCAACGGCTCGGGCATCGGTCTGAGTCTGTGCAAGCAAATCATCACCCTGCACGAAGGGCATATCTACGTAGAGTCGGAAACGGGTAAGGGAACCCGCTTC
This sequence comes from uncultured Phocaeicola sp., assembly GCA_944320885.1. GTDB lineage: Bacteria > Bacteroidota > Bacteroidia > Bacteroidales > Bacteroidaceae > Phocaeicola_A. Next base: position 54,575 of record CALUJE010000004.1, on the reverse strand, counting down.
ACCATCCTGCTCAAAAAGGAGTGAAAAACAACCGTCTGCCGGGAGTTAAGGCTCAGCGTGGTGGGAGTTAAGGCCCAATACGCTGGCGACCAAGGCTCAGCACGCTGAGTGTCAAGGGTCAGCTTTCTCCTTCCTTACGTAGCAGCACTATCATCTCTCTGTCGGCCTTACCTGCCTGATTCAGAAACTCGTTCCACAAAGCATGCATCTCTCGTGGATAGGTTCCCTTGCGGACAAGCATCGACTGGCAGACGAGCAGACGGCCGTCGCGCACAGTAACGTTCGAGATAAACGTACCGAAAGGCTGCGTCAGGCTTACGGGCTTCGGAATACGTTCGGGCACATATCCGGCAGGAAGCAGCACTTCGAGCGTATCGGTCAGCAGCGAACCTTCGGTGAGGTAAAGCGGATAGGCATGCGACGCAACCGGTGACACCGACGGACGGCGACGATAAGGATTGACCGTAAGAAACATGCGGTTGCCGTTTACGGTTCCGCACTGCCCCATTACCGCAAACCGGCAGGTCAACTGCGGTACGGAATCCTTGCGCTCCGTCACATGTACACTCGATATGCGGGGCGGATTGCCCTGCAACATGCCGCCCAGCTCACGCACACGCTGCTTCTCGTTCATCGACAGCAGAGATAGCGTTTTTTCGTAATAACGCATGGCATTACGGTGAGTCATCACACCTGTCATGTTACCCTGCGCATCGAGCTGCATACGGGTATGGAACGACTGACGGTGACAACTGTCGGGATAATCGGGCAGGCGAACCAGCCGTCCGCCATTGTCGTCTACCAGCATGGCATCGTGTCCGGCAATGTCACTATGCACATAGCCGAAGGGCAGATAAGCATTGGTACACTCCAGCCAGAGCGTATCAGCCGGCAGAGGCACGCAGAGAATGGCATGATCGAGCTGATGCACTCCCGGAAGATGCGGACAAAGACGCTTCTCTTCCACACTGATGCAGGTGTAGACCGACGGTATGCCTGCCACTGCAAGCATGGCTTTCATATAGTTGGTCAGTCCCTTGCAGTCGCCGAACTTGGTACGGCATACGGTAGCCGCGTCAATGGGTTGCCATCCGCCGATGCCGAGCTGTATGCTCACATAACGGGTGTTGCGGGCCAGATAGTCATAAAGGATTCTAATTTTCTCAACGGGCGATGAGGCATCACGGGTCATGGCGATGATTTTCTGCTTCTCGTCTTCGGGCAGATTGTCACGCCCCTGCAGAAGCTTGTTTTTCCAGATGCCGAAATTCTGCCATGTGTCCTGACGGCCTTCGTATCCGTCGCACTCAAACACTGTGGGTTCCGACTCGATATAGCCAACCACCGAACGGGCGTCGCCGTTATAGGCGGGATGCGAAGCCGTAAGACTGATACCGGTCCACGCATAGGTCTTGTATTCACCGTGCCGGGTTACTTCCGGAGTCTTTCCGATGCGGTTGCTGCGGTAAATCACATCTACATTACCGGGGACGGACAGACGGTATGAAGCGTTCTGCACCGACTGGTTATAACTAATCTGCGGATAGAAATCAGGATATACCAGCATGCCGTTACTGTAATCGCAGGTCCACTCGTAGGTCACACTGAACGGATAGGAATATGGCGGACATTCGTAGTAATAGGTATGGCTGTCGGAAGTCAGGCCACTGGAAAGTGTGCTCTCCTTCAGGTCCGACCGGCGGAGTTTTACCACCTGTTTTCCCTGTGAATTGGATATGCCTCCCTTAAACTTTTTCAGTTTGCTGAAATGTCCGTCTACATGGATAAAGGTGGCTCCCTCCAGTCCTTCGGCATTGAGCACGGTGACGGTTTTCCGAAACTGCGCTTCTCCGCCGGTGGCACTTTTCTGGACAAATTCCACACTGTAATCTCTTACTACCGAACAGGCTCCACGCTTCAGCGAGTCGGGTATCTCAGGATTTGCAACACTTGCCCGCAACGGAGCCGGAACCGTGCATACGAGCCACAATATCCATCCGGCAAACAAGGCTAGCGGTTTCATAAAGCTTTCTTCTTTAATACAATCTGCAGCTTCGACATGTTTATCAGCTGTTCCCAAAGCTGTCTCAGCTCTACATTTCTGTTGGCCGGAAATACGGTCTTATCTACTTTCAAATCGAGCATGGCCATCAGCGACCCTTCTTTTTGCTGCACAATGCAACTGATAGCGGCTCCGCCCTTCTCTACCTTCAAGCGTATGGGCTGCGGGAGGCTTTCGGGTTCATAGCCTTCGGGCAACTTATAAACACCATAAAACTTCTTCACATATTTATAAGGAAACTCTATGGGCATGGTACGCTGTTCGGCAAAAAAAGGATTCTCAATATCCTTGTCTACAACAAAAGGATTGAAATAGATAACGCCGTCTCCGGTAGTGAGCTGCTTCTCATAATCCATGAAATCGGTATAAGAGCCGTCTTTAAGCTCCGACTTAAAGGTATTTACCTTTATTTCATATTTACGGTCGAGTGCCTGCACATAATTCAGCGAGTCTTTCTGCTGCTCTTTCCATGCCAGATGCTCGAAAGCCGAACACCCGTAATAGGTTGCGTGAAAGCTCCCTTTCAAATGCCCGTCAGGCGAAATCTCCGACTGCACCAGAATGTTCTGATAGTGTCGGCCTACATCAGCCAGTGAAGTGTATGAGGTGCCTTCGGCCTCCGTAGCAAAACAGATACCCAGATTTGCCATCAGCTGTGGCGGAAGCAGGTTCAGCGAACACCAGGGGATAGAACAGTCGGTATACATCAGTTTGTTCTTTTCATCGTAGATGCCCACTACAAACGTAGAGAGATTTTCGAGCGACGGACGGATACCCATCAGGTCGCCCATTGTCTTCTGACGGATAAGCACCGGAGTTGCCTTGATACCGGCATCTTTCAGCATCGACAGATAAATGAAGTTGAGCATGGCATTGTTTCCGTGCTTCTGTTCCAGACACTGACGTGCACTGATATCGGAAAAGAGTGAATATTCGCCATCCCACTGTACATACGACATGAGCATCATACGCAGGGCCATCGCCTTGGCCGCAACCGGCAGCGAAGGGTCAAGGTGCAGCTTCTTCTGCTCTTCACGCAGGGGATTGCGCATGCCAAAATGCCTTCCAAAGTTATCTATCAGTTTCAGTTCGTCACACACATCGGCCCAGGTGGTACGGAAATAGGCAGGAACATCAAGCGGTATATCTATGGCGCGGATTTCAAAATCTACCATGCAGCGGTAGTTCTCCTTGCACCACACCATCGGCTCTTCCTTGAGCGGCGGCACATTCTCACTCGTAAAAGTATAGCAGTCGGTAAGGATATCGCGCGTAATTCCTCCCAGACCTATCACTGTCATCTGACTGTTTCCTTTTGAGTGTTTACGCTCTATATACCGTCCGCCCTTGCTGGAAATATTGAACTTGAAGATTTCGGGTACATGCAGGTCATACTGGGCCCGAAGCACAGGTATGTCTTCCTGAATCTTCCAGGCATCGAGACTGAACGGATTGTTTGAAGAGAACTTGTATTTATATTCAATGATAGAGCCCGGCTTCACATTGGGGATAGAGAATTTCATCACATAAACATTGTCCGACACTTTTTCTTCCACGATATACTTGCGTTCAAGATCGGTCTCCTCCACTTTCCCGTCTACAAGATTGTAAGCTACCGCATCAATACCATATATACGCTCCGTAACATAGCCCGGACGCTGGTCGCGAAAGAAAGGAATGCTCACATTGGCATACTCAGTGCCTTCCGGGCGAAGCACCTGCAAACGGAATTCATACTCAGACTCAACCGTAATGTTTCCGCGCATGCCAAGATTATAGTAGGTAATGCCTTTCTTCTTCAGAAATACAGCCGCTACTGCCGTATCGGACGGCGTGTAGGAAGAAAAGTCTTTCTTGCTTACTTTTCCATACTTCATCTCTTTCATACTCTTAGTCTGCGCACAGACTCCTGCTCCGAAAACGCTCACCAACAGGTAAACCAGCAGAATAACGTGTGATGCTTTCATGGCTCTCTATAAATTATTGTATAACGATATACAAATATAGCTTTTCTTTTTAAATTTTATAAAATACGGGAATTCTTTTGTGTACGATAAGGAGTATTTTTAATGTCTTTAACTGACTAGTACACAACAGGACACACCTCACCAGCGGCAAAAGACATAAAGCAGTTTCTTTCAAAAGCATCAACATTTTTAAATACAAAAAAATCCCCATAGCATGAAGCTATGAGGATTTTCTCTTTTCGATATAATAAACGTACTGATATCAGACGTTATTTAGCCAGCAATTCTGCAATTTTTGCGTTCAGCTCTTCACCGTGAATGTCACGTGCAGCAATGGTTCCGTCTTTGTCGATAACCACCAGTGCAGGAATAGCGTTTACACCATAAAGTTTGGCACCTTCGCAATCCCAGAACTTCAAGTCAGACATGTGAGCCCACTCAAGACCTAAATCCTTAACGGCCTTTGCCCATGCTTCCATATCCTTATCAAGTGATACGCCTACGATTTCAAAGTTGTCACCCTTGAATTTCTTGTAGGTTTCTTTCAATGCAGGCATTCCGGCACGGCAAGGACCACACCATGAAGCCCAGAAATCAACTACGATAACCTTTCCTTTTCCTGCATAGTCAGAAAGTTTCACGTCTTTACCTTCAAGGTCTTTCATGGCAAAATCAGTAAACTTCTGGCCTACGGCTGTTGCTTTGATACTGCTCACATAACTTTCAATCTTCTGAACTCTTTCATCAGCCTTGAACTCCGGAGCAATTTTCGGAAGCAAAGTGTCGAGTTCGGCAATATCCATGCTATAATAATTACTCTTCAGCAAGTATACACCTACGGCGTTAGTGATATTTTTACGCAAGCCATCCATGTTTACCTGAGTCATTTTCTGATCCAGTTCCTTATAAATGTTTCCAAGTGAATCTCTTTGTGCGTCAGTAAGACCACCTTTTGCAAAGGTTGCTCTTATTTCTCTCAACTGAGGATAAATGGCTTTCAGCTGAGAACTGATTTCCTGATAAGCATCATTGCTCAATGTTCCGGTTACAGATGAAGATTCCTTGCCAAGATTGGCAGTGATATTTCCGTTCTCCAGGAAAAAGTCGGTACGCAAAAATTCCTTATCACCAACTTTACATGAGAGGTAACGGTAAGCGGCAGTATCCTGTACGCCTTCAAAAGTAAATTTACCGTTTGCAATTACCGCAGTATCAAGGTTTACAAAGTTCCAGCCTTCCAATGTCTGCAGGTATACAGTATCTCCATCGGCTGCAGATTCTACGGTTCCGGTAATCACATAACCCGGTTTTCCGGTACATGCAGCAAGTCCGGCTACTGCTGCAAGAGTGAACAGTTTAAAGATTTTTTTCATGATTAATGAGTTAGATTAATTAATAATATATATAAGGATGTTATTCTTTCTCAGCAAGAATTCGCTCTATCACTTTCGGATAATGCTCATACTCCAGCGCGTGCACCTTATGGGCAACCTCTTCAGGTGTATCGTCGGGCAACACGGGACATTTGGCCTGAAAGATGGTTACTCCTTCGTCAAAATGCCCGTCAATGTAATGAATCGTGATTCCGCTTTCTTTCTCTCCGGCAGCAACGACGGCCTGATGAACCTTGTCGCCATACATACCCTTTCCGCCATACTTCGGCAGCAGTGAAGGATGAATGTTTACAATCCGCTGCGGATAGGCCGCAAGCATATCATCCGGTATACGGAGCAGGAACCCGGCCAATACGACCAAATCGGCATGATATTCCTGCAAGACGGAACATACATAACCGCTTTCCAGAAACTTATCACGAGGAATAACCAAAGAAGGGACCTGAAGACGTTTGGCTCTTTCAAGAACATAAGCATCGGCTTTGTTTGATACAACCAAAACCACACGCGCCACATCACTCGATTGGAAATATCTGATAATATTTCCCGTGTTCGTACCCGAGCCGGAAGCCAATATTACAATGTTTTTCTGCATATTTTTCCTAATTTGTGCACATCTGCCTATAATTTGTGCAAAGAAAGTGCAATTAATCATCTAATTATTTGCGCATAAAGATAAATATTTATTTCTTTGCAACGCAAAAATAAGGAAATAACAATAAATTATTAATTAAAAACTTAAAATTATGTCTGAAATTGCATCAAGAGTTAAAGCGATTATCGTTGATAAATTAGGTGTAGAAGAATCAGAAGTTACTAACGAAGCAAGCTTCACTAACGATCTTGGAGCAGATTCATTGGATACAGTTGAGTTGATCATGGAATTCGAAAAAGAATTCGGTATCTCAATTCCTGATGACCAAGCAGAAAAGATTACAACTGTAGGTGACGCTGTTTCTTATATCGAAGCTAACGCAAAGTAATCAGTTTCATATCGTATGGAATTAAAAAGAGTTGTAGTAACAGGTCTTGGCGCACTGACACCGGTTGGTAATACCGCTCCCGAAACTTGGGAAAATTTACTGAACGGAGTAAGCGGGGCAGGACCTATTACTCATTTTGATGCATCACTGTTCAAGACTCAGTTCGCATGTGAAGTAAAGAATTTCAATGTTAACGAGCACCTTGACCGCAAGGAAGCCCGTAAAATGGACCTTTACACCCAATATGCACTTGTGGCTGCAATGGAAGCTGTGAAAGATTCCGGACTTGACGTTGAAAAAGAAGACTTGAACCGAATCGGTGTAATTTTTGGTGTGGGCATAGGCGGTATGCACACCTTTGAAGAAGAAACAGGAAATTACGCTCTCCATAAAGACATGGGTCCTAAATACAATCCATTCTTCATCCCGAAAATGATTGCAGATATCTGTGCAGGACAAATTTCTATCATGTACGGATTCCACGGACCTAACTACGTAACATCATCTGCATGCGCATCTTCAACCAATGCATTGGCTGATGCTTTCAACCTGATTCGTCTGGGAAAAGCAAACGTTATTGTATCAGGAGGTGCCGAAGCTGCTATCTTCCCTTGCGGAGTAGGTGGTTTCAACGCAATGCACGCACTGTCTACCCGTAACGATGACCCACAAAGAGCCAGCCGTCCGTTCAGCAAGAGCCGTGACGGATTCGTAATGGGAGAAGGTGCCGGATGTTTGATTCTGGAAGAGCTCGAACACGCAAAAGCACGTGGTGCCAAGATATACGCAGAAGTAGCCGGAGTAGGTATGAGCGCCGATGCGCATCACCTCACAGCTTCTCATCCTGAAGGACTCGGAGCAAAACTCGTTATGGAAAATGCTCTTGAAGATGCAGGCATGAAACCTGAAGACATCGACTACATCAACGTACACGGAACATCTACTCCGGTAGGTGATATCTCCGAAGTAAAGGCTATCACTGCACTGTTCGGTGAACATGCCTACAAGCTGAACATCAGCTCTACCAAGTCTATGACCGGTCACTTGTTGGGTGCTGCCGGCGCAGTAGAAGCTCTTGCCAGCGTATTGGCTGTTAAGAATGATATTGTTCCTCCTACCATCAACCATGAAGAAGGTGACAATGACGAAGAAATAGACTACAACCTGAACTTTACCTTCGGTAAGGCACAGAAACGTACTGTCAACGCTGCTTTGTCAAACACATTCGGTTTTGGCGGACACAATGCATGTATCATAGTTAAGAAATACGCAGAATAATATCGTGTTTCAGATAGCTAACATAATAGACAGAATAAGGCTCTCTTTCAATAAAGAAAAAGAGTCTTATTTTGCTTTGTACAATATATTGGGTTTCTATCCGGGAAATATAGAAATCTACAAAGAGGCACTACTCCACAAATCATCGGCCGTACGTAGTGCCAAGGGACGTATGCTCAACAACGAACGCCTTGAGTTTCTGGGAGATGCCATCCTCGACGCCATTGTTGCCGACATCGTATACAAACACTTCGAAGGCAAACGCGAAGGATTCCTCACCAATACACGCTCAAAAATCGTACAGCGCGAAACCCTGAACAAACTGGCCGTAGATATCGGACTAGACAAACTGATAAAATACTCGGCACACCCGAGCAACCATAACAGCTACATGTGCGGAAACGCATTTGAAGCGCTGATAGGTGCCGTCTATCTCGACAAAGGATATAACGTGTGCATGAAGTTCATCGAAGAACGTATCCTGCACCGGCTTATCAACATCGACAAGGTGGCTTACAAGGAAGTGAACTTCAAGTCGAAGCTCATTGAGTGGTCACAGAAAAACAAGGTAAAACTTGAGTTCCAGGTAGTGGAGCAGACACAGGATGTGAGCAGCCCCGTATTCCTGTCGGAAGTACTCCTTGAAAACATCGTGGGAGGAAGCGGAAGCGGATATTCAAAGAAAGAAAGCCAACAGGCAGCCGCCAAACAGGCACTGAGCCGTCTCAAAAAGGAAGCGGCATTTATCGATGCCGTGTTTGAGGCAAAGAAAGAACGCCTGGAAGCAGAACAGCCTGTTCAGGAAGAATTCACAGAGGATGCTACTCCTGTGACTGAGACTGAGCCGACTGCCGAACTGACTGTCACTGAAGAGCAATACGTTGAGGAAAGCATCATTGAAACAGAAACTAAAGAAGAAAAAACATACGTCGATCCGATAGAAGAGATTATAGCCAAAGCCGAAGAGGAAGCTTTCAACCAGGAAAACAAGGAGAAAGAACTGGCGTAAGACAGACTCTCCGTTTCAAACAGCTCCTATACCGGGAGGCACATCACCGCTTGCAAGGTTACATCCATTCTGACGGAACGCATTCAACCCATAAACAGAAGCAACTATGAAAATTGCAGCAGTAGTCGTAACCTACAACCGTCTGAAACTTTTACAGAGAACCATTGAATGTCTGCGCAATGACCGGCTGGTAAACACCGTCATCGTGGTAAACAACGGCTGTACTGACGGAACCACTGAATGGCTCCGCACACAGGAAGGCCTGCACGTCATCGAACAGGAGAACGTGGGAGGCTCGGGAGGATTCTACACCGGAATGAAAGCGGCCTGCGAAGGCGGGTACGACTGGATATGGTGCATGGACGACGATGTGTTTCCTGAGCCCGACTGCCTGAGCCGCCTGCTGGAATGTGACCGTCCGGATGCCGGAATACTCTGCCCGCGACGCATACAAGCCGGAAAGATATTCGTCAACGAATGTGCACGGGTGAATCTGAGCAATCCGTTCACCTCACTCCATCAGGGACGACTCACACCCGACGTGTCAGAACCGACGGAAATTGAAGGAATGGTATTCGAAGGACCGCTCATCAAACGTGAGGTGGTAGAGAAGATAGGATACCCCAACAAAGACCTCTTCATCTTTTACGACGATACCGACTACTCCTACCGTACCGTACTGGCCGGATACAAAGTGATTTACGTACCACAGGCACACATGCAGAAGGAACTTTTCTTCAATAACGACTCGTGGAAGGAAAAATCGAAGAAGAAGAAATGGAAACGCCTCTATCAGGTGCGCAACTCGGCCTACTTCAACCATCACTACGGAAAGAACTTCGCGGTGAAATACGGTCGTGCCTTCCAAGGCATGTTCGGATACATGATGGTGGTGCTCTTCAGCGCTCCCTTCGTAAAGGCATACCGCCTGAGCGACATCGGACAGTTCTGGAAAATGTATCGTGACGGAATCAAGGAAATATTAGGAAAACTCTAACCATTAAGCATTATGTATAAAAGCACCATACGCCCGCTGCTGTTTCTTCTGGAACCTGAACGGGCTCACAGACTGACGTTCAACCTGCTCAAAAAATCAAACCGGATACCGTTTCTGCGCCGTTTCCTGCGCAGCAAATATCAGTATGAAGAAGAGAAACTGATATGCAAGGGCATCGTCAGCAAGAATCGCATCGGGCTCTCGGCAGGAATGGACAAGGGAGCCGAAGTGTTTAACGAACTGTTTGATTTCGGATTCGGATTTATCGAAGTGGGTACCGTAACACCCCACGCCTGTGCCGGTAATCCTGTACCACGCATCTTCCGTCTGCCCCGCTACAACTCACTTATCTCACGCACAGGCTTCAACAATCCTGGTGTGGAGGTGGTCAAGAAGCGTCTCCGTTACCGGAGCGGAAAGGTTACCATCGGAGTGAACATCAACAAAGACCCGAAGTCGGAAGGACAACAGGTGATTGAAGACTTCCTGCACATGTATATGGAGCTTTATACCAATGCCGACTATTTTACCATCAACTGGGGCACGCTGGAGCTGCCGCTGATGAAAGAGATGCTCGAGGCACTCACCCGCCAACGCCAGTCGCTGGTGATAAAACGTCCTATCCTGCTCAAGCTGCCGGCCGACATTACCCACGAAGGGATGGACACGGTGCTCGAGGTCATCGCCCAATACGGCCTCGACGGAGTGATAGCTACGGGACCGACCAACGACCGTTCGCAGATACGCCGCTATTCCGAACAGGAGCTTAATGCGATGGGTGCCGGAGGAGTAAGCGGAAAAGGGTTGGGTATGAAACCGCTGCTGGCCGTTGACTATCTGCGTCGCAACGGAGGAAAAGACCTGCTCATTATCGGTGCCGGAGGTGTGATGACACCGGGCGACGCCTGCCGTATGATAAGCATGGGAGCCGACTTCGTACAGATTTACTCGGCATTTATTTACGAAGGACCGGGTATCGTAGCCGACATGATTCAGGCTGTGGCCGACATGAATGAAGAGCCCGAAAGCCCACTACAGAAGTTTCGCATGAATTCCGCAAAATAAAGACAGAAGTTTCACTTGCAAGAAACCTTTGTTATTGCAAGTGAAACTTTGATATATCCTATCGTTATTCACTTACCTCCTGTGACCACCAAAGTAATATATAGTTGAATTGCTTTCCATGCTCAGTGGGAGTAAACCTTATATTCTTCTTGAGCTCCAGCTCTATTTTACGATATACAGAAACAGGGATTGTAGAAAAAATATCTCTATTGCCAAATGCAAACCTCACATCTATTACTCTTCCTGTATCGGGATGTATATACAAAGATATTTGTATTCTTTGCCCTTTTAGCTTTTGCTTTTCCAGCTCCGAAAAAGCATTGCTGACAATGGAATAGCATTTGGGGCGAGTCCATGTATCACTTTCAAATTGTGGAGTATATGAATCCTTGATACTGGAATACTTTCCGGTTTTTCTGTTTATCTGATCTGTTGTCACAAATTGTTGGTTGGTATTGTACAATACAACAAGAACACCGTCCGTCTCACACTGATAGGTATATCCGTCCCCTTGAATCTGTTTGGTCTCTTCATACAATTTTGACTGTGCATAAACGCTCACAGTACAACACAGGCAAATAATCAGGCTGATGAATGCTTTCGTTTTCATGGCAGGCCGGTATTTAATATTTATACTATATTGACCGATTCTCCTGCCTACAAATATAATGAAAGATGAGCGCAGAAACAAACGGAAACGCAGGTTTCATTTTTGGCTATTCCGAACCGAATGATGATAACATCAAGCATTGTGCCGACACAAACAAGGAGTCCGAAAATCCGCTACAAAAGTTTCACATAAGTTCCACCAGGTGAAACAAAAGTTTCAGCTAAGTGAAAATAAAGTTTCTCCCCAGTGAAACAATAGTTTCAACGAAGAGAAACTAAAGTTTCACGCCGGTGGAACAAAAGTTTCTACGGGTGAAACTTTTCTGAAACTGTAGTCTTGTCTTTTCCTGATTTAACTAGACGCTATTTTGTATTATAAACTATAACAGTAGACAGTTCTCAAGAAACGCTTCTGTTTGAATAGACACTTTGCCGAATACCGTTCTGATTAGGTAGTCCGTTTTCGATGTACCGAACATGCAAGAGTTCCGGCCTTGTTGTTCGGCCTGACAAAGATGCGTCATATTTGCCATTATCGAAAGTTTGTCATTTAACGGATTTGGTTGACTTAAAATCTCTTTATAAATAAAAGAGGTTGACTCTGAAACAGGCTTATTCGTAATGAGAGTTGACTCATTTTTTGAGTATTTATTCTATGGGTTACATTTAATAGGTTACAAACAGAAACGAGCAAAAGTTTTACATTTTCGGACAAAATATAAAATCTGATTAACATACTTTTATTTGGTAGCACAATAAAATTATCATACTTTTGCAAGTGGATATGGAGATACTATATCCTATACATTTTTAGAAAATAATATAAAGAGGCGTTATGTCTTCTTCTTGTATGCACGAAGCCTGAGAAACTTCAAGAATTAGGAACAAGAGACGATATAATGGCTTCCACGCAATCTATACGCGTGGGGCTGTTATACCCATTCTGTTCCTAAAGGTTTTCTCAGGGCCTGTGCATTAAGAGTGTGGCATACAGTTCCACGCTTTTTTGTTTTTATAAATCTACTTTTCACGGAACTGGAGAAGATTTTAGCAAACTAACAGTCATGGTTACCGCAGCTATTGTCATTTATGTAATACTGGCTTTACTATTCGGACCTCTTTGGCCTTTGGATTATATTGGAGGAAAAGCCGGTTGTCTAGGAATTATCATTTTCCTCGCATGGGGAGCATTATTTATTGCTGGTCTTTCTTCTTAACGCCTATGAAATACTTATTTTTACTTTGTTCTGTCCTATTGCTTTTAGGCATCGGAAATTTGCCCATTGGTTATTACACGCTTGTCAGAATAATCGTGACCATCGGTGCTATCTGTGCTTTAGCGAATAAGCCTGTCAAGGATTTCAGTTATTGGCAAATGGCTTTTGCCGCCATTGCTATTATTTTCAATCCTATCATACCTGTTTATCTGCATAACAAAGCTATTTGGATACCAATAGACATCATTGCAGCCGTCTTATTTATCATCCAATCATTAACTCTAAAATCTGAAAAACATGAATGATTCAAACTACGGATGTATTATCATCGGATTATTATATTCTGCAACCATAGCCGTATTTATAGGCAGTGGCTTTTTAGCATGGAATTGGATTGAGCCAGACAGTTTCTGGAGTGCTGTAGGTTTCTTAATCACATGGGGAATCTTGACTAAAGCAGGACATTTCATTGCGTCCTTGATAATTACCGGCATCGTATCAATATTTAAACAATAAAAATACTGCATATCATGAAAAACATATCTATCCTATTTACTATTCTCATGCTAGTCTCATGCCTACCAAAAAGCTCTAAAGAACAAGCGATGGCTTATTGGAAAAATAAACAATTCAAATCCGCTTTGAATGAAATCAGTAAGGCAATAGAAGAAAATCCAGACAGCAGTAGCTTCTACCTTTTCAGAGCATCTATCTATGATGTAATGTCTGATTATGAAGCAGAGATTCAAGACTTGAATAAAATTATTGAACTAAACAAGAATGAAAAGGAGGTCTTAAACGCTTATCACCAAAGAGGTATCGTCAAATCTAATTTAGGATTACACCAAGAAGGCTTAAATGACATAGACTATTTCATTAGTAATAAATATAAAACGGCATTATCCACTGATGAGATTGCAGAGGCTTATATCAATAAAGCTTCCATTTTATATCTGCTAAACGACAATATTAAAGCTAAAGAATTCTATCAATTAGCTTTGTCAACAACAAATAGTGATATAAAAGCAAGCGCTTATATGGGACTTGCTAATTTATCAGAAACACCACAAGAAGCATTAAAACTATTGAATAAAGCCCTAAATATTGCACCTGATAATGCTAAAATTTATGCTAACATGGCTACATCCTATATAGAACAAGAGGATATAGAAAAAGCTTATTCTTGTGCAAAGAAATCATTAAGCTTAGATCCATACAACGCAGAGAACAATTTTAACTTAGGACAGATTTACTATCTTTACTTGAGCCAACCGGATTCTGCAAAGAAATATTATGAAAGGACTATCAAAATAGAACCTAATTCGATAAAGAGCGCTCCTGCCTATATAAACTTAGCTATAATGGAGAATTATTGTGGAAATTTTACAAACGCATATGAATATGCGATGAAAGCCACAAAACTTATGCCTGACAACGGTGATATCCAATATAACGTAGCACACATATTATCCAATATGCAAAAAACGGAAGAAGCCTTACATGCTATATCAAAAGCTATTGAAATCAATCCTACGGAGGTTGAATATTACAATTTAAAAGGGGCTATACTAATAGGTATGCAAAAGTATGAAGAAGCTATATCCGTTTTTCATAAATGCAAGAATATAAAACCTGATTTTGGCGGAGCATACTACAACTTAGGATACATTTATGGAGAATTGCATATTCATGAACAGTCAATCTATTACTACAATAAAGCTGTTCAACTTAACTTTGATTTAAAAAACACATTGGTTAATCTTGCACTCCAGGAAATAGAAGCCAATGAAATATCAAACGCTTGCATTCATTTAAAAAAGGCCTATCAATTAGGCAGAACTGATATAAAGTCGCTTCTAGACAGATATTGTAGGTAAATCAGGAAAGTATCTAATAAACAAAAACATTTTCACACTGCGCATAAATGATACTTCTGGCAAGAAGCTGAGGGAGGGATATCGTTCGCATCTTCGTTTTCTACGATACGGACGATATTCTCTTTTGGCCAACACACCCGCCGACGTAACTCACCCCCTCATTTCATCACCGTTTCCCTGTACTGCTGCGGTGACACTCCTGTCTGCTTTTTGAAGAAGGTACCGAAATAAGAGGCATTCGGGAAGTTGAAATCGTCGGAAATTTCCTGAATGGACTTCTGCGTATTTTTCAGTAATGAGATACTTTTGCGGATAATGGCTCTGAACACGAGCTGTTGCACGGTATAGCCGCATATGGATTTCGAAAGAGCCGACAGATGCTTGGGCGACAGACAAAGCTTGTCGGCATAGAACGCCACATCACGCTCCTGCATGTAATGCTTCTCTATGAGCTGCACAAGGCGGATAAACACCTGCGTCTTGCGTCCGGTAGCATTGTCTTTGTTCAGCATCTTGCGGCTGTATATGGAACAGAGGCGGTAGGTAAGCGCCAGCAGAAGCAGCTTGCGCTCGTAATGACTGAACACGTCTTCTTCTGTCTGCTCTACGTTGCCCAGCAACGAAGCATACATCAGAATATCTTTTTCTTCACCGGTATTCATAACATAACATGGTTCCGGAGTAAGCAGGGAATATAAATGCATGGCCGTAATCGAATTGCCCAGTATGTCGCGGATAGGCTCTATCTGATAGAAGAGCAGCGACATCTGCAGGTCTTCTTCCACACGGAGCACCTGAAAAAGGCTGTCAATGGGTATGAACAGCGTCTCTCCCTCCGTAACGGAGAAAACCTTCTGGTTGAGCGAAAAGCTGAAACCGCCCTTCTCACACACTATCAATCCTATCCCCGTCACCGGGAAAACCCGCATCAGCACATCGGGAAAAGCGCCGACCGTTCCGGCAGAGCTGCAGATATCCTTCCCGTGAGCCAAAGCCTGTTCAAGCCGCAATAAACGTTCGTCCGACGTAAGCATATACATTCCTTTAAATTACTCATGAACTCTGGTTTTGCGAAGTTAACAATTTTCTTTTAGGATGCGGCATAACCACAATCCATATCATACAAATAAGACAAGCGTAAAGAGTCCATCCCGATATTTCCTTTACTGACGAGAGCACGGCCTGTTTCTGAATATTTCCCTTAACCGACATGGAAGCCATCTGCTGTCCTTCTTCCAGACTCTTTCCCTGATAAAGCATTCCCTGCACCGTCTGGGTGTATGAGGCCGAAGCTTCGGGATGAAGCACATCCACATTCTGCGCATAGCGGGTGATGTAATGCTGCTGGCGCTCCTGAAGCACGTTGGTATAAAGCGCGGTTCCGATGCCCGGTCCCAGTACCATGCGTACGGTAAGCATAATGCATATCCAAGTGGAAAGGTACTTGTAAGGCATGCGCTGGTTGGCATACACGGCCGTAAGCGAATAGAGCAACATCATACCGATGGCACGGATAATGACGGGGTATTTCATCCGCTCGTAAAGACCGTCGGTCTGCACTTCGAAATACATGAACAGAGCCGACAGACCGATGAACAGGAATCCCATGCCGAAAAGATATTTCAGATGCACGCCCCGCTTGCCCAGCACGATGGCAATGACACCTCCGATGAAATAGCCCAGTATGGCCCAGTTGCCCAGCACGGCATTCTGCCAGTTGTCAATCTTCATGCCCACTCCGGTAAACACGTTCACCAGCATGGCGCTCGAATTCAGTATCATCAGCAGCAGAAAGAGTACCACGCCCATGTTGATGTTGCGGAGCTTGAACACATCGAGCAGGAAATAAGGAGAGCGGTGGGTCTTTTCCATATAGAAGAATACGGCTCCCGACACCAGGGCGATGACCGTAGCCCAGCAGATGGTAGAATCGTCATACCAGTCGAGCACCTTGCCGTATACAAGCACGTATATCACACTGCACCACAGTACGCTGAACAGCACCACGTTGGCAAACTTGCTGAACGTAACGGGAAAGCGCCTCGACACGAACTTATGATAAGGCATGGTAACAAAAATCACCAGAATGGAGAGCAGCAGGGCTCCCATCATGAAGTAATATACATACTGCCACTCATACTCGTAGGCCAGCCATGCCGTGAGTGAGGTTCCTACCTGCCCCAGTATCATGAAGAAGAGATAGATGGTAGGCATGCTCACGCTCTTCTCGCTGTCGAGACGGTCCCATCCGGCCTCGTCCGAAGGTTCCATGCCGGGAGTGATGTTGCGTGTAGCCTCCATGCCGAACGCATACCTGATAAGCGTAAACAGGTTGACCATCATCAGCACCATACGGAGGAATCCCATCACGAGACTGCACAGTGCCAGCAGGAAAATACTGTCGGTTTTGGCACATACGTAGCTGAGTAAATACAGTATCGAGAAGCCCACCAGACACATCATCTTCTCACGGCGGATGCACACCAGCCGATAGAAGAAGGGCGAAAAGGCAGCCATCCCTACCGAAGTGACAAAGCCCACAAACTGGATGTGTTCCGACTGGATGCCCAGTCCGCTCATCATCTCACCGCTGTTGGCCGTATAAACGCCACCCACGGTAAGGATAGGAATGAACAGCAGGAGCAGGATGATGATGCCCAGCGGTTTGGGAACCCAGTTGTAAAACGGATAATTTTTAGGACAAGATGCCATGACTGTATTGTTTTAGATTTTTGCTTTCACGACTACCATCATTCCGGCAGCCATACGTTCGTTATCTTCTTTTGAGAGATCCGTGAAGTCAATGCGCACAGGGATGCGTTGCTGTATCTTCACAAAGTTTCCGGCAGAGTTGTCGGTAGGAACCAGTGAATACTTGGAACCGGTAGCACCCGATATGGCGGTAATCTTTCCCTTGAACTCCTTGCCGCTGATGGCATCGACGGTGAGTGTCACCTCCTGCCCTACGCTCAGATGCTCTACCTGCGTTTCCTTGTAGTTGGCCACAACCCACTTCTGCGTGTCGGGAAGGATATAGGTTACCGACTGTCCGGCAGTGATATACTGTCCCTCTTCCAGCGTACGGCGTCCCAGCTTGCCGTCACACGGAGCAGTCACCACGCAGTATGAAAGGTTCAGGCGGGCCATCTCAAGGGCAGCCTCGGCACGCTGTATGGCAGCCTCAATGCTCTTGCGGCGGTGTGACACCTCGTTCACTCCCGAGAGGGCAGCCTTCTGCTGTTTCTTCAGTCCGTCGAGTTTCTTGCGTGTAGCCTCATACTCGGTTTCAATTTGTTCCAGCTGAATGGGGGTAGCGGCCTTGCGCTGCACCAGGTTGGTATAGCGCTGACGGTCTTTCTCAAGCTTTGCCAGACGGATTTCCACTTCCGAGATAGACGACTCATACACCGAAGCCGAAGTCTGAGTAGTCTGCAGCGTAGCGCCCATCACCGTTTCACCGGCCAGTGCGTCCTTGAGTGCGGCCTCAGCCTCCATCACTCTGATTTTATATTCGCGGTCGTCAATCACAAGCAGCGTATCGCCTTTACGAACCTGCTGGTGCTCGGTAAAGTATATCTTCTTGATATAGCCCGAAGCACGAAGGTTCACGGGCGAAATGTATTGCTCTATCTGTGCGTCGTTGCTCGTTTCGGTGCGCTTGTAGTCGAAGAAGAGGCAACCGGCCTCAACCACTCCCCATGCCAAGACGAGGATTCCCAGAATACTTACTGCCACATGGCGGCGGCGCAACTTTCTCAGTTTGGCAACCTGACGGCTGCGTGTATCATTGTTTTCTGTGTTGTTTGCTTTTGTTTCCATCTGTATATCTGTTTATTGGTTATTCTTGCATCAGTGTTTCTATTTTTCCGGTCAGCTTGAGTACCGTCAGGTTGGTAACACGGTAGTTGTAATGGGCCGTCACGTAATTGTTCTGTGCTTCGGTCATCCGCATTTCGTCCTGCAGCACTTCGGTCATGGAAGCTATCCCCTCACGGTAACGCTCCGAGGTCACTCCGTAAACGTCTTCGGCCAGCATGTAGTTGTCTTTCTGCTTCTTGAAGTTGCGGCGGTTGTTCATCAAATCATTGGTAGCATTCACATACTGCGTCTGCAGGTTCTTGAGCGTATTCTCGTACGAGAGCTTCGCATTGTCCACATCCAATGCTGCCTTCTTCAGCTTGTAACGTTTGTCCATTCCGTCAAAAATGGGAATGCGGAGCGATATGCCCAAGCCGTAAGAATTATACCATTTGTTCGACGGCCCTGAATGGAACCAGTTGGAAAACCTGTCGGTATAGGCCGAATACATCCAGCTTCCCGTAAGGCTCAGTGTGGGCAGATAGCCCTGCCTTATCATCCGGCGCTGCTGCTCGGTAATGTCCGTTTTGGCACGGAGCAGCTGCAGTTCAATCTGGTCGTCCGACAGTCCGGTAAGCTCGGCGGAAACAAAGTTTTCCGTGTTGATGGGGGTCAGCGCAATCTCGTTGTCGGCCGGATAGTCAATCACATACTTCAGCATGTTCAACTGTTGTGTAAGCATTGACTTCGCATTGTCGTACTGCACGCGCAGGTTCTCAAGATTAATGTTCACACGCTTCACATCCACTTCCATGGCCATTCCGTTGTCATAAAAGGCCACCGTAATGTCTTTCAGCTCCTCCATGCGTGCCAAGTTTCCTTTAATCAGCTCAATCTGTTCGGCAGTATTCTGTCCCAGATAATACAGTTTGCATATCTGCAGAATCAGGTCTTCGCGCGCCTTTTCATACGAAAGCGTATTGGCCTCGTCCATCAGCCGTGCAAGGGCTACCGAAGTATAGACCGTCTGATTATAGAGCGGAATCTGCAACTGCAGTCCGGCCGAAGCATTGTATTGCAGCGTGTGTGTCACGTTATACGGGTTTCCGTAAGCCGAACCGTCGGTTACCGATACGGGCGGTTCAAAGTTGTCGCTCATATTGGCAATGGCATTGATCTGCGGAAGCAGCTTGGCACGGTTTTCCGAAATACCGTATTTGCTCTTGCGCATCTCGTTGCGCTGGCTTTTCAAGGTCAGGTTCTTGTCGATGCCCATCCGAAGGCATTCGGGCAAGGTCAGTATCTCTTGTGCATTCAGCAGACTAAGAGAACAAAATAAGGAAAATGTGAATAACAGTCTTTTCATAACGTTTCTTTCTTAACACACCGCAAAATTAGGTCATTAAGTCTTATCAGTCATGTTCATATCAGATGCTCTGATGTTCACATTTTCCCTTTTATCAGGTCAGAACAGAATAATACAATCTATTAATAACTTATATAAAGGAACAAATCTGGTAATATAACAAAAAGACATATTAAAATCTCAATATTCCGAAGTCTTAAAAATAAATTGTTCCCCAAATAGAGGCATTATTATATTTTCTATTATCTTTGTACATAAATACTTTTATTAAGAATATATTAATCCATACTACACAAATAAGATACATCATGAAGACTTTTCATTTATGGATTTCCATTATTTTATCAGCTATAATATTTAATAGTTGCGGAACTCTAAAAGCGCCAACAATAATAAAAAATGAATCTATTGAAGGATACAAATATGTATTCATAACACCAACTAAAGAATTATCATCTAGCGTAGGAGTTAATGGTATGACAACAACTCGTAGTGTTAATCCCAGTGATATCATTGCAGGAGAACTTATAAAAAGAGGATTCATTATAATACCAGAACTTAAATCTGAATTAAATGATAAAACACTCATAATTAATTATGGAGAAAGCGGAAGACGCAATAATGGATTTGGATACACAATAGAAGTAACCTTACAATTCATATCTGCAAGCTCAAATAATATGGTATGTACCTGTACTGCCGAAGGACAAGGTTCAACAGAAGCTGACGATATTCGTCAAGCTATTCGCCGAGCATTATCAAGCTTATTCCAAGAATAGGAGTATACAATTTTATTATCATAGATATAAAGCTGTATTGCATCAATAAATATGATAAATATATATATTTAATAACAACATACAAGATGATTTGATTGTTCCTATTTTAGAGCATGAATCTATTAAATATTCTTTTATGTAAAAGCAATCTAATTTTACAATCTGAATACCATTATAAACTTTCTATATCAGATTATTTTATACTAATTACCTCTCTAAATAATGGAAACTGAAACTCTTAATGATTTTTATTTAAATTTTAAGGAGAATCAGATTCTGTTAAATCAAAGATATACTACAGTCTTATAAGCTAAAACTAAAGATATTAAAACAGAGATGTATGAAGCTTACTAATATATTCTATTCTCTTTTTATATTTCTTTATAATAACGTAAACCTCTTATATACAACTATCTTTATCCTTTCTGCTTAGACTTTCATTTTTAATCCTTATCTTTGCAAGCAAAACAGACAAAAAAATAAATAACAGATATACAACATGTCAACAGAATTATTTTCTACACTGCCCTACAAAGTGGCAGACATCACATTAGCAGAGTTCGGACGTCAGGAAATCGATATGGCGGAGAAGGAAATGCCGGGATTGATGGCATTGCGTGAGAAATACGGTGAATCAAAGCCTCTGAAAGGAGCGCGCGTAATGGGTTCACTCCACATGACCATTCAGACTGCCGTACTGATAAAGACACTGGTAGCACTGGGAGCTGAAGTGCGCTGGGCTTCGTGCAACATCTACTCTACGCAAGACCACGCAGCCGCTGCCATCGCAGAAATGGGTGTGCCCGTATTTGCATGGAAAGGTGAGACGCTGGCCGATTACTGGTGGTGCACCCTGCAGGCCATGAACTTCCCGGGTGGAAAAGGTCCTAACATGATAGTTGACGATGGTGGCGACGCTACCCTGATGATACACAAAGGCGTGGAAGCCGAGAACGACGCTTCTGTTCTGGATGCTGAATCGCACGCTGAAGACGAAATAGAACTTTATGCCATTCTGAAAAGAGTACTGGCCGAGAAGAAAGGATACTGGCAGCAGGTAGCCAAGGAAGTACGCGGCGTATCGGAAGAGACTACTACCGGTGTGCACCGTCTGTACCAGATGAAGGAAGAAGGCAAGCTGCTGTTCCCTGCATTCAACGTGAACGACTCTGTGACCAAGAGCAAGTTCGACAACCTGTACGGATGCCGCGAATCTCTAGCCGACGGTATCAAGCGTGCTACCGACGTGATGATTGCCGGCAAGGTGGTAGTGGTTTGCGGATACGGTGACGTAGGAAAAGGTTGCGCCCACTCCATGCGCTCATACGGAGCACGCGTACTTGTGACCGAGGTAGATCCTATCTGTGCTCTTCAGGCAGCCATGGAAGGATTCCAGGTTGTAACCATGGAAGAGGCTTGCAGCCAGGGTAACATCTTCGTTACTACTACCGGAAACATTGACATCATACGCATTGACCACATGGAGAAGATGCCCGACCAGGCTATCGTATGCAACATCGGTCACTTCGACAACGAGATACAGGTTGACGCCCTGAAACACTATCCGGGCATCCGTAGAGTGAACGTGAAGCCGCAGGTAGACCGCTATTATTTCCCCGACGGACACTCAATCATCCTGCTGGCCGACGGACGTCTGGTAAACCTTGGATGTGCTACCGGTCACCCCTCGTTCGTAATGAGTAACTCATTCACCAACCAGACACTGGCACAGATTGAACTGTTCAACAACAACTATCCGGTTGACGTATACCGTCTGCCGAAGAAGCTTGACGAGGAAGTAGCCCGCCTGCACCTGGAGCGCATCGGAGTTCACCTCACCAAGCTGACTCCCGAACAGGCTGCCTACATCGGTGTTTCTGTCGACGGTCCTTACAAAGCTGAACATTACAGATACTAATTTATTCAATTAGGCATCGGCTGCACCATCCTCTCCACAAGTGGAGAACCGTGCTACCGGTGCCTAAATCATATTTATTCCATGAACAAAAACTTCAAACTCATTTTACCCGATGTGATTGCCATTGTGCTGTTTGTGGCAATCTCCATGATTTATTTCTTCCCCGCCGCACTCGAAGGCAGAGTAGTGGCACAGCACGATGCCGTGGCCGGTATAGGCTCGGGCATAGAGATGCAGGAATACATGGAACGCACCGGCGAACGTACCCGCTGGACCAACTCTCTCTTCAGCGGAATGCCTACCTACCAGATGGCCCCGAGCTATGACTCGACCAATCTGCTGAAAACAATCGGAAACATTTATCACCTCTATCTTCCCGGCTCCGTATGGCTGGTATTCTCCATGCTGCTGGGATTCTACATCCTGCTGCGCGCCTTCAACTTCAAGGTGTGGATGGCTTCGCTGGGCGCCATTCTGTGGGCGTTCTCGTCTTACTTCTTCATCATTATCGCAGCCGGACATATCTGGAAATTCGTCACACTGGCATATATTCCGCCTACGATAGCCGGTCTGGTACTGGCCTACCGCGGCAAGTATCTGTGGGGAGGAATCCTCACCGCACTGTTCCTGGCACTCCAGATACAGTCAAACCACGTGCAGATGAGCTATTACTTCTGCTTCGTGATGCTGTTCATGGCCATTGCCTTCGGAGTGGACGCCTGGAAAAAGAAGGAAATGCCCCGCTTTGTCAAGGCTACCTGTACGCTGCTGGTAGCTGCCGTGTTGGGTGTATGCGTGAACCTTTCAAACCTTTACCACACTTACCAGTACAGCAAGGAATCCATGCGTGGAAAGAGTGAACTGGTAAAACCCGATACCGGTAACCAGACCAAGAGCGGACTGGACCGTGACTACATCACGGCATGGAGCTACGGCATCGGCGAAACCTGGTCACTGCTCGTGCCGAACGTAAAAGGAGGTGCCAGCAACCGTGGCGACAAGCCGATGCTGATGAGCGAGAATCCTACCGCCATGAGCAAGGCCAATCCGGAATTCGGCGCCATCTACAGCCAGCTTACCCAATACTGGGGTGAACAGCCTGGAACTTCCGGTCCCGTATATGTGGGTGCTTTCGTACTGATGCTCTTCGTACTGGGCATCTTCCTGGTAAAGGGTCCTATGAAATGGGCGCTCGTGGCAGCTACGGTATTGTCTATCCTGCTGTCGTGGGGAAAGAACTTCATGGGCTTTACCGACTTGTTCCTCGACTATGTGCCGATGTATGACAAGTTCCGTACCGTATCATCCATCCTGGTCATCGCCGAGTTTACCATACCGTTGCTTGCCGTCATGGCGCTGCGCGAGATTATCAGCCGCCCGCAGATTATCCGTGAAAACCTGAAGGCATTCTATATCAGTTTTGCCGTTACGGGCGGTATGGCACTGCTGTTTGCCATCGCACCCCGCATGTTCTTCTCTTCGTTCCTCTCTTCCATGGAGCTGAACGCACTGCAGAACGGACTGCCGGCCCAGTATGTCAACCCAATCATTGCCAACCTGACCGACATGCGCGTAGCCATGTTTACAGCCGATGCCTGGAGAAGCTTCTTCGTGGTATTGTGCGGCACACTGATTCTGCTGTTCTTCAGCATGGGACGTCTGAAGGCAAAAGCCACCATTCTGTGCATTACCGCCCTCTGTCTGGTAGACATGTGGCAGGTAAACAAGCGCTACCTGTGCGACGAGATGTATGTTGAGAAACAGGATGTGGCACACGACAAGCTGTTCCAGCCCAGTGAGGCCGACAAGGTCATCCTGCAGGACAAGTCGCTCGACTACCGCGTGCTGAACATGGCCCGCAACACCTTCAACGAGAATGAAACATCATACTTCCATAAGAGCATCGGCGGATACAACGCTGCCAAACTGCGCCGCTATCAGGAGATGATTGAAGAGCACATCGCTCCCGAAATGATGGCCCTCGGCAAAGAGATTGCCGCTGCCAAGGGTGACATGACACAGGTGAACGACTCCGTATTCCGTGTTATCAACATGCTGAATACACGCTGGTTCATCCTTCCGGGAGCCGACAACCGCACCATGCCGCTGGCCAACCCGTATGCCATGGGCAATGCCTGGTTCGTAGACAACGTAGAGCTTGTTGACAATGCCAACGAAGAAATCGAGGCGCTGCACCGCATCGACCCGCGCCATACAGCCGTGGCCGACAGGAAATTTGCCGAAAGCATCGGAAAAGCCGTTCCGGCCGACTCTACCTGCACGGTAGCAATAAAGACTTACGACGCCAACAAGCTCAGCTACGAGGTGAACTCACCCAAAGGCGGAGTAGTGGTATTCTCTGAAGTATATTATCCGGGATGGCAGGCTTTCATCGATGGAAAAGAGGTGGAAGTGGGCCGCGTGAACTACATACTGCGCGCACTTAACGTTCCGGCAGGAAAGCATGAAATAGTCATGACCTTCGATCCCGTATCGCTCCATACTACCGAGACTATCGCCTACATCGCACTGACGCTGTTGCTGCTCGGCATCGTGGCGGGAATCGTTATCGGACTGCGCCGCAAACAGCATACTGAGAAAAAAGACTAAAACCAACTAATACCATAAACCAAGTCATCATGAACAAACCATACGACTATCTTATCGTGGGAGCCGGACTGTTCGGTGCAGTCTTTGCACATGAGGCTACTGCTGCCGGCAAGCGCTGTCTGGTTATCGACAAGCGTGCCCATGCCGGAGGAAACATCTACTGCAAGGAAGTCAACGACATCCAGGTGCACTATTACGGCGCACATATCTTCCATACCGACAACAAGCAGGTATGGGACTATGTGAACAGACTGGTGGAGTTCAACCGCTTTACCAACTCGCCGATGGCATATTACAAAGGCAAGCTCTACAACCTGCCTTTCAACATGAACACCTTCTACCAGCTGTGGGGAGTACGCACTCCGGCCGAAGCCAAGGCACGCATTGAAGAAGAGCGCGCCCGCTATGCCCATATCACCGAACCGGCCAATCTGGAAGAACAGGCCCTGAAACTGGGCGGTCTTGACATCTACGAACGCCTCGTCAAGGGATATACCGAAAAGCAGTGGGGACGCTCGGCCACCGAACTGCCGGCCTTCATCATCCGCCGTCTGCCTTTCCGCTTCACGTTCGACAACAATTACTTCAATGACCGCTATCAGGGAATACCCGAAGGCGGATACAACGTGCTCATTGACGCACTGCTCAAAGGATGTGACGTGCGCCTCAACACCGACTATCTGGCACAGCGCGAGGAACTGGACCAGCTGGCCGACAAGGTGCTGTTTACAGGTTGCATCGACGAGTATTTCGACTTCTGCTTCGGACGTCTGGAATACCGCAGCCTGCACTTCGAACACAAGGAAATGGATGTGGAAGACTTCCAGGGAAATGCCGTTATCAACTATACCGAGCGTGAAGTGCCCTATACCCGCGTGATAGAGCACAAGCACTTCGCATTCGGCAAGCAGCCGACAACCGTTGTGACTTACGAATATCCCGATACGTTCGAACCGGGAAAGGAACCATACTATCCGGTCAACGACGAGCGTAACATGAGTCTGTATGCACGTTACAGGGAACTGGCCGACAGCCGTAAGGATGTAATCTTCGGCGGACGCCTTGCCCAATATACTTATGCCGATATGGACGACACCATCGAAGCCGCACTGAAGATGTGGCAGTCAGAGTCGGCCTTATAATGAAAATGACAATGCCTTATGAAACTCTCAGGAAAGATACGTGAATTTATCCGCTTCGGCATGGTAGGCGCCTTTGCCACCGCACTGCATTACGGCATATACTATCTGCTGCAACGTTTCATTGAGGTAAACATAGCCTATACAAGCGGCTACCTCATCAGCCTGGTAGCCAACTTTTATCTTACAGCCTACTTCACCTTCGGCACGCGTCCTTCGTGGAAACGTGCCGGAGGATTCGGAGGGGCACACCTCATCAATTACCTGCTCCACATGGGGCTGCTCAACCTGTTTCTCTGGCTGGGCCTTCCCAAAGTTTGGGCTCCGCTGCCCGTATTCGCCATTGCCATTCCGGTCAACTTCGTGCTGGTGCGCTTTGTGTTCCGTCACAAGAAGCTCGAAGCATAATACTCCGTTCAAGCAGAAAGATATCCAGAAGAGGTTTTACCTCTCTTTTAGCTGCTCATTTCACATTCTTTAGCATGTATATTGCGTTTTATTAACAAAAACGCGAGTCACAACTTACATTCCTTTTTTCGTACCTTTGCACGTCCAAAGTATAATGCTTGGCTTTAACGAATGACAAGACATAACGAAAAAGAAATTTTCACTTACTACAGAGGCGGTAAATTCTCTACGCCTATCCCCCACACGGCCTGCTAATCTGTGACCGTATATTCCATTATTTTACTATAACATCTTTATTTTTATGAGCAAAATCACTTTGTTCATAGCAGTCATGTCACTGCTATGTTTCAAGGGCTTACATGCCCAGCCTGCCGCTCAACAGACACTTACCATCGAGAAAATGTTTGAGCTGGCCGACCTGAACAGTAAATCAATACGCCCGGCAACTACAGGAATTGCCGAAGCCGGAGAAGCCGTAAAAGAAGCAAAGAACGCCCGTCTGCCGGAGATAGACGTCACATTGTCAGGCAGTTTCCTGGGAAACGGATGTCTTATCGAGCGTGACCTGTCACACGGAATGAAAGCTCCCATGCCGCATTGGGGAAACAATTTTGCCGTAGAGGTTTCACAAATTATCTACTCGGGAGGAGCTGTCTCAAACACCATCGCACTGAGCAAGCTGCAACAGGAGAACGCACGTCTGAACCTGCAGAAGGACAAGAACAAGGTGCACTTCCTTGTAACAGGTTATTACCTCGACCTCTATAAACAAAGAAACCTCCTGCAGGTGTATGACCGCAACATCACCCTCACCCGCAAGGTGCTCGACGATCTGCGCGCCAAGAACAGCGAGGGAATCGTACTGAAAAACGACATTACCCGTTATGAGCTGCTGCTGGCCAACCTGGAACTTACGCGCGCGCAAATCAACAATACGCTGCGCATCCTGAACCAGAACCTTGTCACCACACTGGGACTGCCCGAAGGAACCGAAATCATGCCCGACACTACCCTGCTGAAAAGCAGTTATCCGAAAGACAACTCTGCTTACTGGGAAAACACAGCCAGCACCAACTCACCGGAACTGAAACAGCTGGAACTGGCCGTAAAGATGAGCCGCCATCAGGAGAAGATTGCCAAATCAGACCTTCTGCCGAAGATTGCACTCACCGCAGCCAATCACTTTGACGGACCGATTACCATCGAAGTGCCACCCATCGACCAGAACTTCAACTACTGGTATGTGGGCATCGGACTGAAATACAACCTCTCGTCACTGTTCAAGACTCCCAAGTCGGTAAAGAAGCAGAAGTTTGCCACACAGCGTACCAAAGAGCAGTTTGCCGACGCATGCGAACAGGTGGAACTGGCCGTAAAAGCCGACTACATACGCTACCTTGAAGCTTACGAAAAGCTGAAGACTCAGGAAAAGAGCGTGGAACTGGCCAACCAGAACTACGAGGTGGTATACAACCGGTATGCCAACGAACTGGCGCTGATTACCGACATGCTCGATGCCAGCAACAGCAAGCTCATGGCCGAAACCGAACTGGCAAATGCACAGATAAACATCATATACAATTATTATAAACTCCGTTACCTCACCGGTACACTTTAATACGTTACAATCATGAACAGAAGAACAAAAAAGATAGTTATCAACACGGCAATCATCATCGTACTCATAACAGGATTCATCTGGGTATGCTCACGTTTCATCCACCTGGGCAGCGTGGAATATACCGACAACGCACAGGTGCGCCAGTATATCGTGCCGGTAAACAGCCGTGTGCAGGGATTCATCAAGGAAATACGCTTTGACGAGTACCAGCAGGTGCACAAGGGAGACACACTGGTCATCATCGAGGATGTGGAATACCGCCTTCACCTGGCACAGGCCGAAGCCAACTGGCAGAATACCATGGCCGGAAAGAATGTGATGGGAACCACCATCTCGACCACACGCAACAACCTCTCGGTATCCGACGCCAGCATTGAAGAAGTGCGCGTGCTGCTTGCAAACGCCGAGAAGGATTACAACCGATACAAGAGTCTGCTTGCCAAGGAAGCCGTCACCCAACAGCAGTTTGACGGAGTGAAGACCAACTACGAGGCCATGAAGGCCAAGTATGAGATGCTGGTGCGCCAGAAACACTCTACTGCCCTTGTAAAGAAGGAACAGACCCAGCGCCTTGACCAGAACGACGCAGCCATCGCCGTGGCCGAAGCTGCTCTTGAACTGGCAAGAATCAACCTCTCGTATACCGTCATCACCGCACCGTGCGACGGAGTAACCTCACGCAAGACCATTCAGGAAGGACAGCTCGTGCAGCCGGGACAGACCCTGCTGTCGGTAGTAGACGAAAGTGAGGTATGGGTCATCGCCAACTACCGCGAGACACAGACCAGCCACATTGCAGAAGGCATGCCGGTAGAAATAGAAGTCGACGCCGTGCCGGGAGTGACCTACAAGGGACGCGTAGAAGCTATGTCAAAAGCTACCGGAGCACAATATTCCATCATTCCGCAGGACAACTCGGCAGGCAACTTCGTGAAAGTGGAACAGCGCGTACCTGTAAAGATTGCCTTTACCGGAGAAAACAAGCCCGAAGACATGAAAAAACTGCGTGCCGGACTGAATGTTGAATGTGAAGTGAAATACTAAGAAAATGACACCTATCGATAACCTGTTAAAACAAGTACCCTCATTCAAGGAAAACGTTCCCATGTGGGCACGTGTCACCACTCTGATGTGCTTCATCGTTGTGTTTCAAATCTCGGGCGGCATCTATCTGGCCTCTACGGCACGAATGATGGGCGCCACCTCGCTGATGCACGAAGACATCATGATGGCGGCACTGGCCTCGTTTGCGGGCATCAGCATGATATTTCCCATACTGTTCAGACTGAAGTTCCGCTTCACCACCTACGGCATATTACAGGGCGTATCGGCCGGACTGATTGTGTGCAACCTGATATGCATGCACACACGCAGCCTTCCGGTAATGGTCACTTTCTGCTTCTTATCGGGTGTACTGCGCATGTGGGGAACGTTTGAATGTTTCTCTACCGTGCAGCTGCGCATCACTCCTACACGTAACTTTGCTGTGTTCTTTCCGGTAATTTACGGAACAGTGTTCGGATGCATCTCGCTGTCGAGCCTCATTGCCACATACCTGGGATACTACTTTCACTGGCATTACATGCATTACTTCATCATCGGCCTGCTGCTGATGGTCATTTTCGTGACCCGTATGCTGCTCCGCCCGTTCCATATCGGAAAGCCTATGCCGCTGTTCGGTATTGACTGGCTGGGAGCCGCCATGTGGAGCCTTGCCATACTGCTCATCATCTACGTGGCCAACTACGGCGACTATTATGACTGGTTTCACTCGCCCTATATCTGCGCGGCACTGGCCGGAGGTATCGGACTGGCCTGCCTCAACATCGGACGTATGTTTCACATCCGCCATCCCTACGTGGCACCCGAAGTATACGGATTTCCGAAAGTTGTAACCATCATGATACTGTTTGCCGCGCTGGTATTGCTCAGTGCCACGACTACGGTGCTTCAGGATACGTTTACCACCGGAATCCTGCACTTTGACAGTCTGAACAACGTGTCGCTGCAATGGCCGTCACTGGCCGGAACGCTCACCGGAGCCCTGTGCACCATGTACGCGCTCACACGCCTGCATCTCACTTACAAGCAGGTAACCATCATCGGTTTTGTGTGCATCGCCCTGTATCAGATAATGTTTTATTTCCTTATTTCGCCCGATACGAACATCGAGAAGCTCTACCTGCCGATATTCGTCAAGAGCTTCGGCAATGTAATGATTTACATTGCGCTTACGGTTTATCTGCAGCAGATGGTTCCGTTCCTGTTCTTCTTCCAGGCACTGGGAGCTCTCGGATTCATCCGTGAAGGAATCGGCTCGCCCATCGCATGCGCCATTGTGGGACGCATTTTCAAGATTGCCGCACTGAGCAACGGACAGAACCTCTCGGTCAACATGGATGCGGCCAATCCCGTGACGCAGATAGCGCCCATCTCTACGCTGATGGGACAACTGCAGGAACAGGTACTCCTCGTATCACTGAAAGAGGTATACGGACTGGCCGTACTGGCAAGCATTCTTTTCATTCTGATGGCCATCGCCATGCGTTACAAGAAGATTGTGAAGTATGTGCGCGTGCCGCGCAATGAGGTGGTGCGCCGGTTGATGAGCATCCGTATCCATCAGGACAGTATCAGCCGTTAAACTTCATATATTCTGGACGAAAGAAGCCGCATGCGTGTCTATTCACCGCAGCGGCTTCTTTTTCATTTCTTATTTACGGCCGAAATCGGCTGGAATTTCTCCCCACCGGTCGGTATCCCATTTCAGAATGGGAGTTTTCCACTCATGTGTCTGCAGCCATGCCTCGGCCCTGTCTACCAGCCGGAACACCTCTTCGGTCTGCGGGGTGCGTTCCAGCTTGGTCTTGCATTTTTTCTGACCTATCCAACTGATGGCCGTACGACTGTCTGAATATATCGTTACATTGGCCCCACGCTGCTGAATGAGAGCCAGCGCATGCACGATGGCCAGAAACTCACCGATATTGTTCGTTCCGTTAAGGGGACCAAAATGAAACACCTCCTGTTCGGTAGGCAGATACACGGCCCTGTATTCCATCGGTCCGGGATTTCCGCTGCATGCCGCATCCACCGCCAGTGCATTAGGCACCACCTCACCGCGCCAGTCGGCCAGCGGCTTGCCGGTCTCCGTAGCGTTCTTTCCTATATAGGTATAAGGCGAAGAGGAATAGGCCCGCTCAGCCTCCTCCTGCGATTCGAACGATTTATAGACGGCTCCCTTGATGCCCTTTATCTGTTTTTCGCATTCGCTCCATGACGAATAGATGCCGGGATTGACTCCCTGCCACACCACGTAATATTTCTTTTTTGCCATAACGTCTGTTTGAGGCAAATATACGAAGAATCCGTACGGAGCACAAAATGTTTTACCACAGCTTTTGATTCTGATATGGGATTTATAAGAAAAAATCATACAACCTTCTTCTTCCGGAATTGAGTCTCAACCAAGCGTTTGCTGAGCCTTGACTGCCAGCTTACTGAGACTTGACTCCCAGCGTGCTGAGCCTTGGTCGACAGCATGCCGGGAAGCGGTCGGGAACAGTATGTGCCAACATGCAGATTTTCAGGTAATCACACAGATATTTTTCTTGAAAAATATGAAATGAACCCTGCACAGCGCAAAACACCCAACGTAAAATAAGTATACAAGGATGAGCACGATAGTTCCCCGTAGCGTAATGTTAAATATATCAAAATGCATATAAGCTGTTATTTTATTCGTATATTTGTATTTTGGAGAGTATTAAAACTATACAGGCGTGTATAATCAGTAACATAATAGGATGGGCGTTAACAAGCAAACACCATTCCCAAAAGAAAAGTTAATTTATGAAGAAATGGGAATCATTCGCATGTCTCTTCATGGCGGCATGCAGTAGTCTTCCTACGTTTGCCACAAACAATGAGAAGGTTACAGAAAAGAGAGAAATTTACTACCAGCAACAGGAGAGAGTAGTAAAGGGTATTATTACAGACAGTCGCGGAGAACCGCTTCCGGGAGTATCTGTATCTATCAAGGGCACCAAGAAAGGAACTATTTCCAATTTCGACGGTGAATATAACATAGAAGCCAATGTTGGAAATGAGCTTGTATTTTCATTCGTTGGCATGCAAACTCAAACTATACACTACAAAGGAGAGAGTGAACTGAACATTATTCTGCGTGATGACAACGTGGCGCTTGACGACGTCGTGGTAATCGGTTATGGAAGCAAGAACAGAAAGAGCCTTACCAGCTCTATCTCATCCATCAAGAAAGAAGACATCGAACGCATGGCCCCCGTATCGACCAACGTACAGGACCTTATCGGAGGAGGTATGCTGAAAGGAGTGCTTGCCACACAAAACAGTGGTGAACCGGGCTCCAGCATCACCATCAGCGTGCGTGGTATAACCTCGCCCTACCCCAACATGCAGACGGGAACCAACAACAACGCACCGCTTTATGTAATAGACGGTGTGCCCCTCTTTGTGGAAGCAGGGAACCTGAATCCGCTGCTCAACCTGTCGCCCAACGATATTGAAAGCATCGACGTACTGAAAGATGCTTCGGCAACAGCCATCTACGGCTCGCGCGGAGCCAACGGTGTAATTATCGTAACTACCAAAGACGGACGCAAGGAGAGCAAACCTTCGGTAGAAGTGGGATATACCATTGCCATAGCCAACCCTGTAAAGGAATTCAAGCCTCTGAATACCGGTGAGTTTCTGGAATATACTGACCAGCTGATGCAGAATACCGCCATCGCCATGAATCAGGGATTTGCTTACTCAATGGCTCTTGACTTTATGGCTGAAACTACTTATGACGAGTATGGAAGAGTAATATACAAATGGTTGAAAAAAGACGCCTTCGGTACCGAAAATACGAACTGGGTAAACGAGGTGAAAAACCGCAATGCGCTGACTCACCAGTACAATGCATCCGTACGCGGAGGTTCAAGCCGTACGAACTATTCACTGTCGTTCAACGGAACCAATCAGGAAGGTCTGTTCAAGAATGACAACATGGAAACCTATGGCGGACGCATCGCCATAAATACCGACCTGAACGACCGCATCCGGCTGGGAGGTGTAATGAACTACTCCGAAACAAAGCGCCGCAGCACCAGTGACGGAACCGGAAGTGCCAGCAGTGACACCAAAGCCTGGCTGGTGCGTCCCGACATTCCGGTTTATGACGAGAACGGTGACTTCACCCGCATCGATCTTGGAGCATCCATGATAGGATTTCCGGGAGCATATCTCGAACCCAATCCGGTGGCACTGCTCCAAAGAGAAACCAAATATACCAGCAATCAGTTTTTGGGAAACCTCTTTGCAGAAATCGATATCCTGAAAGAACTGAAATTCCGTGCCGATTTCAGCATGACCAACTATACGTTCAGTTCAGACTATTTCACCCCACAAGTGTCTATACCGGATATGAGACTGATTGATATTCCACTGGTATCAAGTCTTATAGCCTTCGAAAGCCAGTATTCAACCATGTCACTCAACATGCGTTTCGACTACAGCCTCAACATTGACAAGCATCTCATAGGTGCCATGCTGGGATATGGTTCAGAGCGTTCAAAGAACAAGAACAGAAGCTTCAGTTTCGAAGGATTTCCCGATGACAAGAACCTGAACAACATCGGTTCGGCCGAAAGCATGAGAGACAAGACTGAAACATTGGTGCGCAACGGGTTGAACTCGGTTTACGGACGCGTAAACTATACCTACGATGCCAAATACCTGCTCGAACTGAGCATGCGTGCCGATGCCTCTTCGAAATTCGGCCCCGACAACCAGTGGGGTTACTTCCCTGCCCTCTCGGCCGGATGGATTATCAGCGAAGAGAAGTTTATCAGAGACAAGAATGCCATAAACAACCTGAAGCTCCGTTTGAGCGTGGGACAGACGGGTTCGACCAATGTGGCCGACTTCGTGTACAAGCAATACTATACTTTCGGAAAACTTTATGGAGGACAAAGCAGCATCATCCTCAACGGTACACTGCCCAATCAGGGTATCGGATGGGAGAAGACTACCGAGTTCAATGCCGGACTCGACTTCGGATTCTTCGACAACCGTCTTTATGGAAGCATTGACTGGTATTACCGCTATACGAACGGAGCACTGGCTCCCGCACCGCACATTCTGGAGGCCGGAATGCCCAACTACTCGGCAAACATCATTGACATGACCAACCGCGGAGTGGAGTTCTCACTGGGAGCCGACATCGTGCGCACCAAAGATTTCAACTGGAGCACCCTGCTTAACCTCTCACTGAACCGCAACCGCATAGAAAAACTGAACAGCGCACAGATTGACGTGTACATGCAGGATGCTTTCATCGTGGGAAAACCCATGGGATGTGTGCAGGGATATGTAGTAGACCATATTTTCCAGTCGCAAGACGAAGTGGATGCCCTGAACCAAAGAGCACAGGAACTATACGGCAAGAACTATATGGATAATACCGGAGTGGGCGACTACATGCTCAAGGATATCGACGGCGACGGCATATTCAACTCAACCAAGGACCGAGTTATCATAGCCAATCCGGAACCCGACTTCTTCGGCGGATGGAGCAATACATTCCAGTACAAGAACTGGTCGCTCTCAGCTATGATGCAATTCTCATACGGAGGCGAGGCTCTGTACAGCAACCTGATGATGGATGCCATGGCTGCAGCCGGAAAGAGTACCAACCGCGAACTGTATAACAATTTCTGGACTCCGCAACGACGCGACGCACGCTATGCCCGACTGGCCGACGGACTGTATAACTACAACAGTAGACAGCTTGACCGCTATGTGTTCTCGACCTCATACCTGCGCATGAAAAACATAACGCTCACGTATGAGCTTCCCCGAACCTTGCTCGAGAAGCTGCACATCGGCTCCGCATCGGTCTATGCCGTAGCCACGAATCTGTTTACCATTACCGACTGGCCGGGTCTCGACCCTGAATCGGCCGGAAGCGGAACTACCATCATGGGAACAAACTATGACCTGTATCCGCTCTCGAAATCGGTATCGCTCGGAATAAAACTTCAGTTCTAACCTCTTTAACTCTACAATTATGCAAATAAAAAACATATTGTTCACCGCCATACTGGGCCTCTCCGCCACATCGTGCAACCTGCTGGGCCCCGTAAGCGACATCGAACCTGACTACGTTCTTACCGACGAGAATGTGATAACCAATGCCCAGTCGGCCGAATACCTGCTCAACGGTATCTATACGACTTATCGTACGCGTGAGTTCTCGGCCAGCCGCACGGCCATGCTGCTCATGAGCGGTACGCTGAAAGACTCCGACGTTGACGGTTCCGCAAGCTTCGCCCGAAACGAAGTGCGCATTGAAACCATCACCGTACAGCAGTACTACACTTCGCTGTATTTCATCATCAATCAGGCCAACTCACTGATAAGCGGACTTGCCAACACCAATCCGCAGGGACTGTCGGCCGAACGGAAAGCTGAAATACTGGGCGAGGCATACTTTCACAAGGCTTTTGCCGAAACCATGCTGCTGCGCTCTTTCGGCGAGTTCTGGGATGTAAAGTCGAAATACGGCATCATCTTGTATAACGAACCCGTGCGCAAGAACGAAAGCCAGAAAAGCCGTTCCAGCGTAAACGATACCTACACACAGATTCTCGCAGACCTCGAACAGGCAGCAAAAGCTCCCGGATACGAGGGAAAGGCTTACCGCATCAGCAAGCTTGCGGTCAAGGCTCTCAAGACAAGAGTCATGCTTTATATGAACAACTATCCCGAAGCTTCAAGGCTGGCACAGGAGGTTATCAACGAAGCACAGCAGTCGGGTATCTCGCTCGAAAGCAATTACCTTGACATCTTCGCACAGGGTTTCAGCTCAAAGGAGCTGTTCTTCGCACCCTACGCGTCTTATCCGCTTGAAATTGTTGAAGCCAATATCACTGACCAGATAAGCAGAGGTATCGGAGAAACCGTAACACGCATAGCCGACGAGCTGAACGGACAGGCCAACGACGGCAAGCCCGAAACGGGAGAAGGATATGACAGCCGCTACGCACAGACTTTTGAAAACTCGGGCGGCCAAATTAAAATAAACAAATATGTATGCAACAGCGTAGAAACCGGCGACAACAATACCATCTACTTCATGCGTCTGGCGGAGATGTATCTCATAAAGGCTGAAGCCGACGCACGCAGGAACCAGCCGAAAGAGGCACGCGCTGCCCTGAAATTCATAACCGACCGTGCCGGATATGATGAGAATTACGTAAACACCATTGCCGACAAGGACCTTCTTCTGGCTATCTTCCGCCACAAATACATGGAACTGTTTGCCGAGAACAACGAAGAGTGGTACGACATGGTGCGCTACAGCGTACTCGACAAGACGGACTTCGTCTCTCTCAAGTATGCCACGTCTATGCGAAACCTCGTTCTGCCTATACCGGCGCAGGCCATAAGCGGCAACAATAAACTGGAACAAAACCCGACATACCAAAACTAAACAATAAACCAATATGAACAAATTTATTACACTGGGCATGGCTGCACTCCTTGCAGCCTGCCAACAATCACAGAAAGAGCAGTATTCAATCGACGGTATGCTTACAGGCGACAACATCGAAACCGGTATGGCATATCTTCAGAAGTATCAGAACGGTGAGTATGTACGTCTGGACAGCGCCGTTGTTGAAAACGGAGCCTTCACGCTGAAAGGCAAGGTAGACTATCCGGAAATGTACAACCTCTGTATAGAACTGGGCGACCAGACGGAAGAGGAAAGCGCACAAAAGATACTCTGGCTCAATTTCTATCTGGAGAACTCACCCATCAGCATCGAAGGTGACGCAAACACACTTCCCGAAGCTACCTGGAATCCGGACAAGAAATACACCAAGCCTGTTATCAGAGGCTCCAAGACAGAGGACCTTTACCAGCAGCTTAACCAAAGTCTGAAGGCTTATGATGATTCTATCGTCATACTGAACAACCGCTATGGCGAAGAATACTACAAGCCGCAGTTCGAAAAGAACAGCACCGTAGATTATGACAAGGCCGGAATAGCCATCGTAAAGGAAGAACAGAAACAACTTGCACTAAGACAGGAGAAGATTCTTGAGTTTATCAAGCAGAATCCTACATCGGTCGTTGCACTGGATCAGATAAAGATGATTCTTTCGGGAACATTTACCGACTTCACAGTCCAACAGATTGATGACATGTATAATCTGGTGGCTCCCTCGTGGCAAGGCACACAGCAACTTCAGGAACTCAGCACAATGATCAACGCAGTCAAGCCACTGGCTATGGGTGAGAAGTATATCGATATTGACGTACAGACCCCTGACGGCAAAACGGTAAAACTCTCTTCTCTCATACCCGAAGGCAAATATACCATGCTCGAATTCTGGGCCAGCTGGTGCGGACCGTGCCGTGCAGAAATCCCCCATTTAAGAAAGGTCAACAAGCAATACAAGGATTTCGCCATCATCAGCATCTCGGTCGACGAAAAGGAAAAAGAGTGGCAGAAAGCCATGAAAGAGGAAAAGATGATATGGACACAAGCACGTATCACCGACGGTATCATGGGTGAAACAGTGAAAAAGTACAATCTCACCGGAGTTCCTACCTGCATTATCCTCGACAAGGAAGGACGTTTCTACAAGACTAACATGAGAGGTGCATACCTTGACAACGTACTTCAGGAACTTTATGGCGAATGAAGAAAAAACAGGATTTGAGAGTTGCCAATCTTACTGATTACAGACTTTAAATAAAAGAATCCCTCTGTCACAACCTTAACATCATAGCTGATTAAGGCTAAGACAGGGGGATTATTATGCTCCAACCTTACAAATAAGGCTGTTCCACTTTTCATTGTGAGACAGCCTTACCTTCATTCATATTGTCCGATAAATAATATGCTTTTATTTAGCTATCACAGTCAGCTCCTTGTTCAGCACAATACCTACATTCAAATCGGTAGCGCTGGCAATAATAGGAAGAATACCTTTTAAAGTTTCAGCAATATCAGCCGGCAACATCGGAAGCAGAACACTTGACAAGGTAGGAAGAACCTCCAAAATCGGCTTCAACTCATCATAACCCAATACCAGTTCCATATCTCCTTGCAACTGAATTGGAATCATAGTATCTTCATCACTAATCAAAATTTTTCCCGGAGCCTGAATCTTCAGACAAATACCTTCGGTAGTCCATTTCTGAGCCTGCGCCATCAATACAGCGATAGCCTGCTGTATTTCTGCATCCGAAGGTCCTTCTGTGCTTTCTTCTGCTTTTGTTTTAGCAGCATTGGCAATAGCTATTATAGCTTCAATATTGGGAGTTACATACATCTTTTCACCCTGAACAAAGTATGTAGCCAAAGGTATTTCAGGAGACTGAATCCAAGATATTTCTGCATTCTCATCCATCATAGACATTGACATCTGAGGATTGTATTCTGCGGTAATTATTCCATTATCATGAAAAGTTACACTCTTCAGCAATGAATTGAAGATTTGACTGACCATATATGTACCCAGATAAGAAAAAGCATTACCAGACTTTACGTCTTCCGTAGCCATTGACAGGTGGAAACCAAAGGAAGCTGTTCCATCAAACTGTGCCAGATACCATGTACCTTGTTCTGTAACAGAGTTTGCAGGGATTTTAATGTTTGTCAGACTGATATTCAAGCCTTCTTTGGTTGCAGAACCTTCATAGGTAAAGGTTGTTCCGGCTGCAGATGTAGCATTTCCAGAGAAAGTATAGCTATTGTCTGATTTTGTCAGATCTACAGTCAAAGCAGTAGTAGTTTCATGAGGCAATACGGCATTCAGCTTAATATCGGCCTTTTTACCGTCTGAGGTTACAAATGAAACGACTTTTCCCGGCAATACTGAACCTTCATATTTCAAACTCAAGTCAGCAGCATTCTCAACGGGTGTTCCCAAATTGATTTCTGCATTAGAATAAACAACTTCTTCTCCTGCGACGAAGTTTCCAACAAGTTTTCCTCCTTCATTGTTGTTGTCGTCATCACTACATGCCGTAAACGCAAACAGTGCAAACAACACCAACAGCATACTTCTAAATAAATCTTTCTTCATACTTATGATTTCTAATATTAAATTATTAATTTTCCGCTCTCAAAAGCGTTTTCATTAAAAGCGCTGCAAAGTTCTAATTATTTTATAAATAGACAAAGTCCTATGTTTCTGTTTTTATGTTCTATTTTTAATATTATATAAAATGAATCCAAGCGAGTTTCCCAAAATAGACTTACCCGTAAGCTTCATTATTACCAATGAAGTCACTCCCGAAATTCTTCAGTACTATCAATATTTTCCGTGCAAAATCAAAGCATGTATTTTCGTGCTGTGTACACAAGGAAAGATAGAAGCCGTAGTAAACATGACGAAACAGACCATTGAAGCAGGAAGTCTTGTCACCCTATTACCGAACAGTTTTATCCAGATAGAGCATTGCAGTGACGATATCAAGCTGTACACCCTGGGATTCTCTAGCGAATTCATGATACATTCCCACTATATGAGAACTGCCATGGGATACTTTTACCGCATCACCAATAAGCCGTCACTAAAGATTCCACCAAGAGTCACCCGTCTTTATGAACAAGGATGCCAACTGCTGATGAGAAGCGATGCCTATGGGGTCATGCACCAGAACGACAACATGGTGAATGCCATTTTCAACCTGTGCATCCAGATATGCATCAATCTTTACAGCCATTACCTGCCTGTGGCGAAAGAACATAACTGCAGAGAAGGGGAAATCTATCAGGAATTCATCACTACCCTGACAAAATACTACAATAAAGAGCACAATGTGCAGTTTTACGCACAGGCCTGCAACGTGACCCTGCAACATTTCTGCGCCACCATCAAACGGGCCTCAGGCCATACAGCCCTCGATATTATCAGACATTTCCTGATTGTAAATGCCAAGGAGCTGCTTTATACCACCAACAAACCGATAAAGGAAATTGCTTTTGAACTGGGTTTTACCACGTCTTCTCACTTCAACCGGTTTTTCAGGGAACAAACCGGCATGACTCCGCTCCAATTCAGAAACAAACGCATATAAAGAAAAAAGCAGAGGGCCTGTTCCGCAACGGACAGACCCTCTGATATTCTTAGCTTTATCAAGTTGTGTCATTACATACGCTCAGGCACTTCAATACCCAGCAATGCCATGCCCAGACGGACAATCTTGCCTACGTTCTGCGACAATGCCAGACGGAAGAGCTTCAAATCATTGTTCTCTTCACGCAGGATGCTGAAGTCGTGATAGAACTGGTTGTATTCTTTCACCAGGTCATAGCAGTAGTTGGCTATGATTGACGGACTGTAATCGGTTCCGGCCTGACGTACCACTGCGCCAAAGTCGGCCAGCATCTGGATAAGGCCTTCCTCCTTCTCGCTCAGTTCGATGTTCTCGGGCAGACGGGCAGGAATAACGATTCCGGCTTCGGCAGCCTTGCGGAGGATTGACTGAATGCGGGCATAGGTATACTGAATGAACGGACCTGTGTTTCCGTTGAAGTCGATAGACTCTTTCGGGTTGAAGGTCATGTTCTTGCGTGCATCCACCTTGAGGATGAAATATTTCAATGCTCCCAGACCTACGATGCGTGCGATGTTGTCGGCTTCCTCCTTCGATACGCCGTCGAGCTTACCCAGTTCGTTTGAGGTCTCGCGGGCAGTGTTTATCATCTCCTCAATCAAATCATCAGCATCAACCACCGTACCTTCACGGCTCTTCATCTTTCCTTCAGGCAGTTCCACCATACCGTATGAGAAGTGAACCAGTCCCTTACCCCATTCAAAGCCGAGCTTGTCGAGAAGGATAGAGAGCACCTGGAAGTGATAGTTCTGCTCGTTGCCCACTACATATATCATCTTGTCGATAGGATAATCCTGGAAGCGGATTTTGGCAGTACCGATATCCTGTGTCATGTATACGGAAGTACCGTCACCGCGGAGCAGAAGCTTGTGGTCGAGTCCTTCGGCAGTAAGGTCGGCCCATACGGAACCGTCTTCCTTCTTGTAGAAGAAACCTTTGTCGAGTCCTTCCTGTACCTTGTCTTTTCCTTCGAGGTAAGTCTGTGATTCATAATATATCTTGTCGAAGCTTACGCCCATTTTCTTGTAAGTCTCGTCAAATCCGGCATACACCCAGTTGTTCATCATCTCCCAGAGAGCACGCACTTCCTTGTCGCCAGCCTCCCATTTCACGAGCATCTCACGTGCTTCCTGCATCAGAGGCGATGCAGCCTCAGCTTCTTCCTTGGTCATGCCCTTTGCCATGAGTTCGGCCACTTCAGCCTTGTAATGCTTGTCGAAAGCCACGTAATAGTCGCCCACGAGATGGTCGCCCTTCTTGCCTGAAGACTCGGGAGTCTCGCCGTTTCCGTACTTCTTCCATGCCAGCATTGACTTGCAGATGTGAATACCGCGGTCGTTTACGATGTTGGTCTTCACCACCTTGTTGCCATTGGCGGCAATGATGTTTGCGAGCGCGTTACCCAACAGATTGTTGCGCACGTGTCCCAGGTGAAGGGGCTTGTTGGTATTGGGTGAAGAATACTCAATCATCACCAGCGGAGAGTTCTCGTCGGCCTTTACCAGTCCGTAGTTTTCGTCGGC
The DNA here is from genome assembly GCA_944320885.1 of uncultured Phocaeicola sp. Classification (GTDB taxonomy): domain Bacteria; phylum Bacteroidota; class Bacteroidia; order Bacteroidales; family Bacteroidaceae; genus Phocaeicola_A. The sequence continues at coordinate 12,793 of CALUJE010000004.1, read as the reverse complement.
ATGGATGTCGTCAAGAAGTTCAATCCAGCATGCCGATGCGATGGTGAGGTTCAGGAATCCCTTTATCACATTAAACGCAGCTACTGCCGGTTCGTTCTGTTTCAGATACTCGCCAATCTCCTGTCCGGTCTGTTCGGGCGATTTGCGTGATATTTTCAGGAAGGGGAATACCACCAGCGTAAGGTGTCCTTCAAACTCCTTTTTGGTCTTTTGCAGCTGTACCTGCGCCGGAGTCACGTCTTGTCCGTAAAGCTCCTTGATGGCCTTAACAACCGCTGCTGTCATTTTATTCTCAATATTCATATAACGTATTGATTTCTGATTATTCATTGTAAACTGCTGCAAAGGTACACATAAAAACTGAAAGTCATGAATAATCAGCAGGGTTATAAGGCTGAATTGCAAACAAAAACATATGCAGAAACAGATAGAAGGAGCATGCAGGAGGAAATAAAAAGGAGTCAAAGGCCCGACAGTCTGCATAAACGAAGCCTGTCTTACAGGCTACGGCTGTCGGCCTTCAACTCCCTGATTCCGCAGAGCGGACTATGATTTATTCCGGATTTCTCCGGAACGGTCAGACTATTTCAGTCCTCTGTTGTGCAGAAGAGCATCAGTAGCGGGTTCTTTGCCGCGGAAGTTCTTGTACATGTCCATGGCATCGTCTATTCCACCCGGAGTAAGGATGTACTGACGGAACTTGCCGGCCAGTTCCTGATTGAAGATGTCACCGCTTTCCTTGAATGCCTGATAAGCATCGGCATCGAGCACTTCGGCCCACATATAGCCATAGTATCCGGCAGTATATCCGCCACCCATGGTATGAGCAAAGTAAGTGATGTGATAACGGGGATGTATCTGCTTGATAAGGCCACGTTTGTTCAACAGGTCTGATTCGAATTTTATCACGTCAAGGTCATCGGGAACAGCAGTAAGCACGTGTGCTCCCATATCTACATACGATGCAGCTACCCGCTCTACCGAAGCAAATCCCTGTCCGTATTTTCCGCTCTTGTCGAGCTTGTCTATCAGTTCGGCCGGAATCACTTCACCGGTCTTGTAATGCTTGGCATATACTTTCAGCACTTCAGGTTCGAATGCCCAGTGCTCGTTGATTTGTGAAGGAAGCTCCACGAAGTCACGGGGAACGGAAGCTGTACCACGGTAGTGTACATCCTGGAAGAGTGCCTGCAGGGCATGTCCGAACTCGTGGAAGAGTGTAGTAGCCTCATCGGCACTGAGCAGGGCGGGTTGTCCGTCGGCAGCCGGAGTGAAATTGCACACGATGGAAACCACCGGAGTGATTTTCTTTCCTTCCTCGTCATAACCCTGGTCACGGTAAGTGGTGCACCATGCACCTCCACCCTTGCTTGCACGGGGGAAGAAGTCCATATAGAGCACGCCCAGGTGTGAGCCGTCCTTGTCCTTGCACTCGAATGCCATGGCATCGGGATGCGGCAGAGGAATATCCTTCAACTGGGTGAAAGTGATGCCGTAAAGCTTGTTAGCCACGTAGAACACACCTTCGCGCACCTGATCGAGCGGGAGGTATGGACGGAGCTGGTTTTCGTCAAAGTTGAACTTGGCTTTCTTGGCTTTTTCGAAATAGTAAGACCAGTCCCACGCTTCGGGCTCAAAGTTTTTTCTTTCTTTCTTTATCTCGGCACGGATGTCGTTCAGTTCTTCCTTAGCCTTGTCCAGCGCAGGAGTCCATACGGCATCGAGCAGACCGTATACATTTTCCGAGTTCTTGGCCATGCGGTCTTCAAGCACATACGCCGCATAATCCTTGTATCCCATGAGCTGTGCCTTTTCGAGGCGTTTCTGCATGAGTGAGCGCACCACCTGTTTGTTGTCGGCATCGTTGTTGTTGTTTCCGCGATTGGTATATCCCTTGAAAATCTTCTCGCGCAGGTCGCGGTTATCGGCATATTGCAGGAACGGCATCACGCTGGGATTGTGCAGGGTGAACACCCATTTGCCTTCCATGCCCTGTGCCTTGGCGGTAGCTGCGGCGTTGTCGACAAGTGCTTGCGGCAGTCCGGCCAAATCTTCCTTCTTGTCAATGACAAGCTTGAAGTCATTGGTCTCTTTCAGCATGTTTTGTGAGAAAGTCTGTTCCAGTACCGAAATCTCGCCGTTGAGCTGACGCAGACGTGCCTGCTTGGTGCTGTCGAGGTTGGCACCTCCGCGCACAAAGTCACGGTAGGTCTTTTCGAGAAGACGCTCCTGCTCGTGATTGAGATTGAAATCGGCCTTGCGCTCATATACTTGCTTCACACGTTCAAACAAACGCGGATTGAGGTTAATATCGTCACTGTGCTGTGCCATGAGGGGAGCAATCTCGGTGCTCAATGCCTGGATTTCATCATCGGCACAGGCAGCACTTTGGGCATAAAACACATAAGCCACCTTGTTGAGCAAAGCTCCACTGCGGTCGAGCGCCGCGATGGTATTCTCGAAATCGGGCATGGAACGCTGGTTCACGATAGCCTCGATTTCCTTTTTCTGCTCTTCCATACCCTGGAGCAAAGCAGGTTTGTAATGTTCGGGCTTGATTTGGTCGAACGGCGGCACTCCAAACGGAGTGTTGTATTCGCTCAGAAAAGGATTCTCGCCTGCGGCGTCTTGTCCTTTTTGTCCGCTACATGCGGCAAGCGCCAGTGTAACACCGGCCATAAGTAAAAAATTTTTCATAAGCAGTAATCGGGATTTAGTTCTGCCGATAAAGGTATGCAAAATATTTCAAATAGCAAATTGACAGGCAATCTTTGTATAAAATAAGAAATAACACCTGAATAATATTGCAAAAGGAAAGATAAAACGGAAGTTTTAAACATTTGCAACAACAGGTCAAGACGCCGTTTATTCTCCCTTGGTTGCCAGCATGCTGGGGCTTGGTCGCCAACGCGCTGGCAGCGAAGGCTCAGCACGCTGGGAGTCAAGGCTCAGCAAACGCCGGATTAAGGGCGAACGGATGTAAATATTATCTACCATTCTTGCTGAACAATGAAGCATAAGCAGTGCACCATGTTTCTCCTCAAGTAAACATCAAAGTTTTCGGAATAAATATTTGCCCAGCTACCATGCAATTGTGGAATTTGCGTATTTTTGCAACATCAAGTATTGAATCTGAAAAACAAGAGAAAACCAACAATTTAAATACCATCAAACAATTATGAGTTTCGAAGACGACATGATAGAATCAGGTTTCTCCGATGAAGAAACATACCTGGAATACCTCTTGAACAAACACGATACAGAACAAGAACAAATGAATTTCTCGCACAATTTGAATAAAAGCGAAATATCAAACCCTAATATAAAATATCAAGATTACTTAGAGATAATAAGAAACAATAAAATCTACAATGAAGTCAATGAAATATTAAAGAACAGGTTTCTGCACAGCAAGCTGCGCTTTTATAAGGTTATGAACTGTTTTCCAAACAAGTATCCCAATACAGACTACTTTTATAAAATCATGAATACAGAAGGTACGAAATACGGATACTGCGATAATCACAGCAACATCATAATCCCATGCATTTATGATAAAATAGACTTGATTCAACAAGGAATTGCCATTGTGCTTGACCGTGAGAAATACTTCTGCATAAACATTGACAATAAGCAAATAACTCCGTTCCTTGAAGGACCGGCAAATTGGGTAGGACCGAGAAACATACTAAATTATCACAACATAAAAGAAGCTATCGAAATTGAATTAATATGCCCCCGTCCTAACTGTCCTAACTACAGCCAACACACTTTGATAAATACCAAAGGATTAATGGTGAGAACTGGTTACAATAAATATGAACAGCTTCCCGCGAAATATACATTTATTGATTACCTGTATTCTGATACCATTCCTTTAATTCCCGTCAAAAGTAACGGGAAATGGGGATTTATCGACAAAAAATTATCAGAAATCATTCCTTGTGAATACGACGCGTACGATTATAGTTATGACGATGACTATATCAAATTAATAACAGGCAAACCACATCACTGCTTTGATGTAATGAAAGATGGCAATTGGACAGTTCTGGATGAAAATGGAGAAACTCTAATAAATTTCAGCAACTGAAGTCAGAGGTGTAAAGAAAGCATCTCTAAATGAATATTTATACCCTACTTATTGATTTCACGCCCTTTTGTTTGCAGATGTCAGGAAATATTGCGAATATTGCGAACGGGCAGTGCTGCATCGACAGATGCCAATCAAACAGAACAGACTTCCCATCTGACACCGGTCTTGCCGCACCGCAACTTTTTAATCATTAATCTTTTAACCTTCCCATTCCGCCAACGGGTGGGACTAACAACCGCTTGTATGAAAAGAATAACGTTATCGCTCCTCTTATCGGTAATGGCTGTAGCCTTTCTTTATGCCGAAAACAAACTGGTGCTTTACAACTGCAACATCGTGGATACCGAAAACGGAAAGGTAATACCCGGCAAGACCATTCACGTTGAAAACGGCAAAATAGTCAAGATAGAAAATGCCAAAAAGAAACTCAAGAAGGGTCAGACCGATGCAACGGGAAAGTTTGTCATGCCCGGACTCATCGACTCACACATGCACTGGGGAAGTTTTGCACCGGACTCTGCCTCGGCCGAATACATGAGCAAAATATACCTCAAAGAGGGTGTTACTACCGTACGTGACATGGGAGGAAACGTGAAGAACATACATAATTACCTCGACTGGGTAAAAGACGGAATAATGGACGGCCCAAGAATCTATTACTGTTCATTCTGGGCCACCGGCGAATATTATATCAATCCGGCCGACTTCAAGGGAAGCGAACATAAGGATTGGGCCCCGTGGAGCCGGATGTTCAGTGTGAAAGACTCTACCGACACTGCCATAGAGAAAGCTGTGCTCGAAGCCAAAGAAACCGGATGCATGGGATTCAAGATATATGTAAACTATACACCCGAGGAACTGGCAAGAATGATTCCCATTATGAAGAAACACGGCATGAAAGCATGGGCGCACTCTTCACAATACAACGGCGCAAAAGCCATTGACGTGGCCAACTCGGGAGTGGAAGTCATGTCGCATGCCTACATGCTTGGCGACGACTTCCAGTCGGTAAAGGAACTGACTCCCGACATGAAAGAATACATCAACAAGGTATGCCAAGCCATGAAGAAAAACAACGTGGTGCTCGACCCTACAATCGTCATCAGCCTTTATAACGACATGGAATTTGCCGTCGACATCATGAAACTGGCCCATGCCACCGGAGTGAAATTCCTCGTGGGGACAGACTATATGCTTCCTCCCGCCAAAGGCGAGGAGGGTTTCCGCTGCGCGGTGCTCGAAGAAATGGAAGCATTGCACGACAAATGCGGAATCAGCATTCCCGAAGTGCTGAGAGCTGCCACAGTGGGCGGTGCCGAAATACTCGACATGCAGGGCCGACTGGGCTGCGTGACCGAAGGAGCCGAAGCCGACCTGCTTGTGCTCGACGCAAACCCCTTGCAGTCGCTCAACGCGTTGAAACACATCGACACCCTGATTGTCAGAGGAAAAGTCGTGAATAAGGAATAACCGCCATACAAATTTCAAGTGGCAGAAAACGTCAAGTTCCACCTTCTCGTTTTCTGCCTTTATTTTATCCCTTTCTGCTTGGATATTCCGATAATTTTCAATAGCTTTGAAACCGAAGCCTCCTTCATTTTACAAACCGGGTTCCAAACGGTTTACTTCCATTCGTTACCGGCATCAGATTGAAGCCGAAAGAGGAACAGGAGCGAAAAAGAGCAGTACTTTTCCGGATGCAGACGTATCTGCCTGTACAGAAAAGCCTGAAATCATGCAGTGTTTAACAAACTCATCATAAATAACCGTAAAAATAAAAACACCATGAAAAAACTACTCTTCATTCTTTCGCTGCTAGTCATGGCACTGCCGATGACCGCAGACGACAATCCTGACGACTACAAGGTAACCTGCACACTGGCCGATGGTACGGTCATTACCGGTTACAGCACAACCCGTTTCACAAACTACATGATTCCACAGGTATACGAAATGAAAATAAGCGATACCTACAAGGGCGAAGCCCGCACCTACACCTCCGAGGAAGTGAAAAGAGTGGTCTTCACCTCAACCCTCAACGACTCCTTGCCCGTGATCTTCGAATCGGTAAAGGCCCAGAAAAAATTGCCCAATCTGTTTAACAAAAACCCCAAGCCCTATAAGAGACCGGTATTCTTACGGCTGATCTACGAAGGAAAGAACGTCAACGGATATGCGATGCCCACCACAGACCACACAATGACTCCGAGCATAACCGTGGTTAATTATACCTGGCGGTATTATTATCTCAAGAAAGGAGATGAAATAGCCAAAGCCTATTGGCTCGACGCAAGCGGAATCACTCCGGGCATGAAGACTGTCATGAAATTCTATTTCAAGGAATTCCCCAAGCTGGTCGAAATGGTAGAAAAAGAAGAGATAACCGGGAAACAGTTCCTCCAGAACCCGGCAATGGTTCTTCCGCTGATGGATGCATCCTACGTGCCCGAAAAAGAATAAACATATCATTAAAGCTATATCGGCAATTGAATAAACGTTTGTCTGGAGCAAACTCCAGCAAGCCTGAATATATTGGAAAGAAGAGTATTAATTATTAAAACCAACAACACCATGAGAAAAATCAGTTTGCTATGCATCTGCCTGCTGTTGGGCGGTGCGTGCATGGCACAAGAACAAGAAGTGAAAGATTCCATCCGCATCGAAAAAGGAGTGTTCATTGCCAAGAATGATACTGCCGACATCAAGGCACCCATGTTCACCGGAGGCGAACAGGCTTTGCTCAGATATATATGCAATAACCTGCGCTACCCCGAATGGGCACAAAATTACGGAGAACAAGGCCGTGTTTTATGTATCTTTACCGTAAACACGGACGGAACAATATCGAATGTCCGCGTCCTTCAATCCGTTTCTTACTCATGCGATCAGGAGGCCATCCGCGTTTTGACAAACATGCCCAAATGGATTCCGGGCCAGAAAAACGGAGTAATCACCAAAATGGAGTATGTAATACCCATTATATTCAAACTCCAATAACCCGATATTCTTACCGATAAAAGCAAAATGAAACAGGCCGGGCTCACCTCTACGAAAAAGATGAACCCGGCCTTTATAGCATTTCAGGACTAAACGTTATCCGTTTACTCTCTTATAGTCTGCAAGGAAAGTAGCCAGTCCGTTATCGGTCAACGGGTGTTTCAGAAGACCTTTGATAGCAGAAAGCGGACAAGTTACTACATCTGCTCCTACTTCGGCACACTGAATGATGTGCTGTGTGTGACGGATAGATGCAGCCAGAACCTGAGTCTTGAATCCGTAGTTACGGTAGATGACTACGATTTGTGCAATCAAATCCACACCATTGCTGCAGATATCGTCAAGACGTCCGACAAACGGAGAAACATAAGTTGCTCCGGCTTTGGCAGCCAATAAAGCTTGTCCGGCAGAGAATACCAGCGTACAGTTGGTACGGATACCTTTTGAAGTGAAATATTTAATAGCCTTGATACCGTCGGCAGTACAAGGAACCTTTACCACAATGTGCGGATTAAGGGCAGCCAGTTCTTCACCTTCCTTAATCATACCTTCATAATCGGTAGCAATAACTTCGGCACTTACATCACCGTCTACAATGTTGCAAATGTCAATGTAATGCTGACGTTGGTTTTCAGTTCCCTTGATACCTTCCTTCGCCATGAGTGAAGGGTTTGTAGTAACGCCATCAAGCACACCCAGTGCATTAGCTTCGCGAATCTGGTCCAGATTTGCAGTGTCAATAAAGAATTTCATACGTATTGATTATTATAATTAAACAAACATACTTATTTAAAATCTCGTGTAAAGATACTCCTTTTTATCGGTTCAGAAGAAATAAATCAGGCACGGATTTCCCAAACAGATACCCGTGCCTTATCATAACATCATGAATTTATTCTTTACTGAACAGTATTTTCCAACTCACTACCAGCTTTGAATTTCACAACTTTCTTAGCCGGAATTGTAATAGTCTGTTTAGTTGCAGGATTAACTCCAGTTCTCTCTCCACGCTCAGCAACAGAGAATGTACCAAAACCAACCAGGGCAACCTTATCGCCTTCTTTGAGCACTTCCGATATAGCTGCAACGAAAGCATCCAATGCTTTTTTAGAATCGGCTTTGCTCAATCCCGATTTCTCTGCCATTGCATTAATAAGATCTGACTTATTCATAATAAATACCTTTATAAAAAATGATTAGTAATATTTGTGATTATCAATCGCTTTACAAAGATAAAGGTTAGATAATTAGAAACAAATAATATTCGCAAAAATCGTTCGAGATATGCAAAAAAAACTAAGATAAGGGCGTTTCGTGCAACAAAACGGAATAATTTATTACTTTTGCATCTATTATTGACTTTCAAAACATAAATATTTCAAAAGAGTATGAATCAAATGCCGCCTATAACCAAAAACTTACTAATCATTAATGTATTGTTTTTTTTAGCTTCCATTGTTGCCGGGAAATATGGCATTGACCTGAACCATATGCTCGGTTTGCATTTCTTCATGGCATCCGATTTCAAGATATATCAGTTTGTCACCTACATGTTCATGCACGGTGGTTTCGCCCATTTGTTTTTCAACATGTTTGCCCTCTGGATGTTCGGAATGACTCTTGAAAGAGTATTCGGTCCCAAACGCTTCCTCATATATTATATGGTATGTGGCATAGGAGCCGGACTTGTTCAGGAACTGGTGCAATACATTGAGTTCGAATCGGTTCTGGCTGCATACGAAAGAGTGGATATAGGCAGTGCCATCATTCCCATGAGCGAATATCTGAATCTGATGAATACGGTTGGTGCTTCGGGTGCCGTATACGGAATCCTGCTGGCATTCGGTATGCTGTTTCCCAACCAGGGAATGTTTGTCTTCCCGTTCCCGTTTCCAATCAAAGCCAAATACTTTGTAATCATATATATCCTCATAGAACTTCTGCTGGGATTCCAGGGACACGACAACGTGGCACATTTTGCTCACCTCGGCGGCATGCTGTTCGGATTCCTCTTAATTAAATACTGGCGTAAAAAGAATAGAAATGAGTATTATTACTGATTTAAAGAACAATTACGAACGGGGTAACATCTCGCTCCGCTTCATATATATCAATGTAGGTATCTTTATCCTGACGTCCGTAGTGAATATCGGATTTACCTTGTTCAACCGCCCTTTTTCTCTTTGGTTGCTGCAATGGTTTGAATGTCCGGCATCACTCCGGCGGCTGCTCATTCAGCCATGGTCACTGGTCACCTACATGTTCATGCACGCCGATGTGTTCCACATCCTGTTCAACATGCTGTGGCTCTATTGGTTCGGCCAACTTTTTCTATACCTTTTCTCGGCCAAGCATTTCCGGGGGCTGTATTTTCTGGGAGGATTGTGCGGAGGAGCTTTGTATATTCTGGCATACAATATTTTCCCGTTTTTCGCGCCTTACATCGGACATTCGTACATGCTCGGAGCATCGGCATCGGTACTTGCCATTGCTGTAGCCACAGCCGTGCGTGAACCCGACTACCGCGTAAATCTGCTTCTCTTCGGTGCGGTACGCCTTAAATACCTCACCCTTATACTGATAGTAACCGACCTTCTGTTCATCACTTCAAGCAATGCCGGAGGTCACATTGCTCATCTGGGTGGAGCTATCGCCGGATTCTGGTTTGCCCGCTCATTCCAGCACGGGAGTGACCCTACCTGGTGGATAAACAAGACAATAGATACTATCGAAGGATGGTTCAGCCGCTCAAAACGCCCCCAAAAGCCAAAGATGAAAGTACATTACGGCGGACGGGCTGCAGATTACGACTACAACGCGCGCAAACGCGACAGGGAAGCAGAAATAGACCGTATTCTGGAAAAGCTGAAAAAATCCGGATATGAAAGTCTTACTTCCGAAGAGAAAAAAAGTCTCTTCGATGCCAGCAAGAAATAAAGATACAACTTAAATGACAGAACGATGAAATATATAGGACGCTTACTCGGTTGGCTATTGTTGGGATTGAACATACTGATAGTAATGGGTATGCTGTTTTGCGCCTATAGCCCTTATCTCGACCCCGTCAGACATCCGGTACTGGCATGTAGCGGACTGGCTTTTCCCATATTTCTCATACTCACCGTCCTCTTTCTGCTGTTCTGGCTGGTAGTCTATTACAAATATGCCCTGGCATCTGTACTGGGCATGGTGTGTTGCCTGTCGACCATATATACGTTCTGCCCTCTGAACTTCTTCCGCGAAGAGGCTCCCGAAGGCAGTATCAAAATATTGTCATACAATGTCATGGGATTCGAAGCCGATCATCCCGACACTCCCGATAATCCCAACATGATTCTCAAGTATCTGAAAGAGAGCAATGCCGACATCATCTGCATGCAGGAATATTCGGCAGGAGGACGTCTGAAACAGTCTGACATAGACCGGGCATTGTCGGAATATACATACAAGAATCATCAGAAAGCAGGAAAGAACGGTGGCCAGATAGCATGTTACTCACGTTTCCCCATACTGTCTGCCAATCCGGTCAAGTATACAAGCGAGTTTAACGGAAGCATTCTCTATCAGATTAAGATAGAAAACGATACGATATTGCTGATAAACAATCATCTGGAATCGAACAAGCTGACAATTGACGACCGCGAAAAATATGTACGGATGATCAAATCACCCGAAGCCAGCAATGTGAAAGCCAGCATGCGCACACTCCTGAAAAAGCTCTCGGAAGCAATCCCCATCCGTGCCCAACAGGCCGACTCCATCGCACAGATTATCAGGCAGCAGGAGGGTAAAAGCTTTATTGTCTGCGGCGACTTCAACACTTCACCCATATCATACACTCATCGTATCATCTCAGAGAATCTGACCGATGCTTTTACCGAGTCCGGACGAGGACCCGGCATATCCTATCACAAGAACGGATTTTACTTCCGTATTGACAATATTCTTGTAAGCCCCAACTTCAAAACTTATCAATGCACCGTAGACAACAGCCTGAAGAATTCGGACCATTACCCCATATGGTGTTACGTTACAAAAAAATAAACTTTTCCCTTAAATATCCCCTACGAATCAAATAATTGCTCTTTTTTTCTACCTTAATTTGAAAAAAAAGCTATATTTGCAGCCTTGTAGTGAACGTATATTAATAAAGTAAATAAAAATAAATAATTTAAGTAACATGCAAAACAAAGGATTTGTTAAAGTTTTTGCGGTACTGCTTACACTTGTTTGTGTTTTTTACCTCTCATTCTCTTTTGTTACACGCCACTACATGAAGTTGGCAGCAGAAGATCCTAAAGGTGAAACACATTTCCTCGACTCAATGCAGAATGAGCGAGTTTACTTGTGGAACTACACGCTTAAACAATGTCGCGAGATGGAAATAGGTCTGGGTCTGGACCTGAAGGGTGGTATGAACGTAATTCTTGAAGTATCTGTACCCGATGTAGTAAAAACACTTGCAGACCATAAGGTAGACGAGGCTTTCAACAAAGCTGTAGACAATGCAGCCAAAGCTCAAATCAGCAGCCAAAGTGACTTCATCACTCTGTTCGTTGAAGAATATCACAAACTGGCTCCGGGCAAGAAACTGGCCGAAATATTCGCTACACAACAGTTAAAAGATAAGGTAACAGCACAAAGCACTGACGCAGAAGTTGAAAAAGTATTGCGTGAAGAGGTTCTTTCTGCTGTAGAAAACTCATACAAGGTTCTCCGTACACGTATTGACCGCTTCGGTGTGGTTCAACCTAACATCCAGAAACTGGAAGGAAGCATGGGACGAATCATGGTAGAACTTCCGGGTATCAAAGAACCTGAGCGTGTAAGAAAACTTCTCCAAGGTTCTGCTAACCTTGAGTTCTGGGAAACATTCGACGCAAAAGAATTTGCTCCTTATCTGGTAGAAGCTGACAGCAAAGCTGCTGCAATACTTTCCACTACTGCAGTTAGTGATTCTACCGCAACCGAAGTAAAGGCTGAAGAAAGCGAAAAAGCTGATGATACTAACATCGCAGACAGCTTGAGCAATGCCCTCAAAGGCAATCAGGCAAAAGCTGAAAGCACACAAAGCAATGAGGAAATCAAGAAACAACATCCGTTGCTCTCTCTGATGCAGGTTAATCAGGTTGGCGGCGGCGTAGTAGCCTATGCACTGTCAAGCGATACTGCCGAAATCAATAAGGTGCTGGCTATGCCGGAAGTTAGAAACAGCCTTCCTAGAGAAGCACGCCTCATGTGGGGTGTAAAAGCTGTTGATACCAAGACTTCAACCTTTGAATTATATGCTATCCGCGTAACAGAACGCAACGGACGCGCTCCATTGGAAGGTGATGTTGTTACTGACGCAAAAGACGGATATGACCAGTTTGGTAATCCATGCGTACACATGGAAATGAACAGTGACGGTGCTCGCCGCTGGGCTCAACTTACCAAACAGAATATCGGCCGTGCCATTGCCATCGTATTGGACGGATATGTATACAGTGCACCTAACGTTCAGAACGAAATCACCGGCGGTTCATCACAGATTACCGGTAAGTTCTCATTGGAAGATACCAAAGACTTAGCAAACGTATTGAACTCTGGTAAGATGCCGGCTCCTGCACGTATCGTACAGGAAGACATCGTAGGTCCTTCGCTGGGTCAGCAATCCATTAACCAAGGATTGATTTCATTTGTAGTGGCATTGATAGCCCT